>VAYG01000114.1 GCA_005885015.1 Actinomycetota bacterium
AAGCCGGATCCGAAGATCTTCCACCTGGCCCTCGAGCGGATGGAGGTCGGGCCCGAGGAGTCGGTGTACGTGGGCGACAGCCCCCAGTTCGACGTCGAGCCGGCCACGCTCGTTGGCATGCTGGGGATCTTGCTGGACCGCCGGGGCCGGTTCCCCGATCACGCTGGGCTGCGGATCACCTCGCTCGAAGAACTTCCCGGCGCGATCGGCCTGGCAGCATGAGCGAGGAACACGCCTTCACGGTGGAGGAGGCCAACGGGCTGATCCCCGAGCTCTCGCGGGCCCTGGTGGCCATCAGGGATGCCCACCGGGAGATCCTCGCCGGGGCCCAACCGTTCAGGCGACGCGCCCCAACCGACGGAGGCGGCCGGCAACCGGACGGCTACTGGGAAGCCATGGCCACGCTCCGTCGCGAGCTGGAGGGCCTCATCGGCAAGGGGATCGTCCTGCGGGACGCGGAGACGGGTCTGATCGATTTCCCCTCGCGCCGAGACGACCGCGAGGTCTTCCTGTGCTGGCGGCTGGGAGAGAAGCAGGTGGGGTACTGGCACGGGCCGGAGTCGGGGTTCGCCGGGCGGCGTCCGCTCTAGCCCCGCGACTAGACTCGGGATCGATGGCCGATGCCGCGATCGAGGTCCGAGCGCTTCGGAAGTCCTACGGAGACGTCGAGGCGGTCAAGGGGATCGACCTGACGGTCAGGGTCGGCGAGGTCTTCGCCCTCCTGGGGCCGAACGGCGCCGGCAAGACCACCACCGTGGAGATCCTCGAAGGGTTCCGGGACCGGTCGGGAGGCGAGGCCCGCGTGCTGGGTCAGGACCCTGCCACGCGCGATCGCCGGCTCCGGGCCCGCATCGGGATCGTCCTGCAGTCCACCGGGATCGACCCGTACCTCACGGTGGCCGAGACCATCGACCTCTTCCGCAGCTACTACGCGACTCCTCGGCCGGTCGACGAGGTCATCGAGCTGGTCGGGCTGACCGAGAAGCGCGACACCCGCGTCCTCAAGCTCTCGGGCGGGCAGCAGAGACGGCTCGACGTTGGCATCGCGTTGGCCGGCGACCCCGAGCTGCTGTTCCTGGACGAACCGACGACGGGCTTCGACCCCTCGGCCCGGCGCAACGCGTGGGGCGTGGTGAAGAACCTCGCGGAGCTGGGGAAGACGATCCTCCTGACCACCCATTACATGGACGAGGCCCAGGTCCTGGCAGATCGGGTGGCCGTGATCTCGGCCGGGGTGATCGTGGCCGAGGGTGACCCCGCCTCGCTGGGGGGGAGGGACACCGCCGCCACTCTCGTCCGGTTCCGACTGCCGCCCGGGCAGGGCGACGTGCCCCCCTCGCTCGCCGAGGGTGTGAGCACCGACGACGGAAGGGTGGAGCTGAGGACTACCGACCCCACCCGGACCCTGTATGAGCTGACCAGGTGGGCGGTCGAACGCGGCGTCGTTCTGGAGGGGCTGGACGTAACCAGGCCCACCTTGGAGGACGTCTACCTCGAGCTCACGGGAGGCGAGGCCGGCCATGAGGGCTGAGTCGTGAGCGACCTCGGTCTCGCCGTCCGTCAGGTTCGGTTCACGAACAAGGCCTTCTGGCGGAACCCGGCGAACGCGTTCTTCACGTTCGCCTTCCCCCTCATGTTCCTGGTGATCTTCACCGCCTTGTTCGGCAACAGCGACACCTGCGTGGTGCACGGCCCGACCCGGTGCCTCCGATCGGTCAGCACCTCCACGTTCTATGTCTCGGCGATCGCGGCCTTCTCCATCATCACCGCCACGTACACGAACCTGGCCATCTCCGTGAGCTTCCAGAGGGATGCCGGGATCCTGAAGCGCGTCCGGGGGACGCCCCTGCCGGCGTGGGGATACATGTTCGGCCGGATCGCCCACGCCATCCTGGTCGCCTTCCTCCTGGTGATCATCGTGGGCGCGTTCGGGGCGGCCTTCTACAGCGCCGATATCCCTTCGCGAACCCTGCCCGCCTACATCATCACGATCGTGGTAGGGGCGGCCAGCTTCTCGGCCATGGGCCTCGCCCTCACGTCGGTCATCCCCAACGCCGACGCCGCGCCGGCCGTGGTCAACGCCACGATCCTTCCCCTGCTGTTCCTCTCCGACATCTTCATCCCGATCCAGAACCCCGACGCGTGGTACGTGAAGCTGGCCAAGGTCTTCCCCGTCTACCACTTCGCCCAGGCCATGAAGGCCGCGTACTTCTCGCCGGCCGGCAACGGGTTCCGCGGTGCCGACCTCCTGGTGATCGCGATCTGGGGGGTGGCCGGGGTGGTCCTGGCCGTCCTGTTCTTCTCCTGGGAGCCCCGCCGGTAGCTCCGGCCGGGCCCCAGGAGGCCCCGTCAAGCCGCCGAAGGCCGTTGCGAGACGTGCGCCCTTGTGCTCAACTCTTGCCTCGGAGGCCCCCCCAAAGGAGGAAGGCAATGTCCAGATATCCACGGGTCATCGTGGGGATCGTCGTCCTGTCGATCGCGGCGGCCGCGTGCGCCAGCGGCGGCGGAACGTCCAGCAAGACCATGCTCGACCAGGTGAAGGCCAGCGGGAAGCTCCGGGTCGCCACCGACCCGGCCTACCCTCCGCAGTCCTCATACGACAAGGCGAGCGGCAAATGGGAGGGGTTCGACGTCGACGTGGCGACCGAGGTCGCCAAGCGTCTGGGAGTGAAGCTCCAGTTCGTGACGCCGTCGTGGGACATCATCACGGCGGGGCACTGGAACGGCCGGTGGGACGTCTCGGTCGGCTCGATGACCCCAATCGCCGAGCGACAGAAGGTGCTGGACTTCACCCGGCCCTACTACTACGTGCCGGCGGTCGTGGTCGTGAAAAACGACAGCTCGATCACGTCCTTCGACCAGCTGTCCGGGAAGAGCATCGGGTCCTGCGATCCGTGCACGTACTCGCTCTACATCAAGCGAACGCTGAACATCCCGGGGTTCCCGGCGACCTTCATCCTTCCCACGGACATGAAGTTCACGGGCTACGACACCGACACGACGGCCCTGGATCAGCTCCAGGTCGGCCGGCTCGACGCGGTCCTGACGTCGCTCACCACGGCGGACGGCGCGATCAAGGCCGGCAAGCCGTTCAAGCTCCTGGGGGATCCCGTGTTCTACGAGCCCGACTCGATCGCCGTGGACAAGTCCGCGGGCGGCGACCCGTCAAGTTTCGCCTCGAAGATCTCCAGCATCGTCGGGCAGATGCAGAGCGACGGGACCCTGTCCGCTCTCTCGAAGAAGTGGTTCGACGGCCTGGACCTCACGGTGAAGAAGTCGGTCGCCTGATGATGAAAGGGCGGTGAGGGGAGACCCGGTGGGGGCCGAGGCCGCTCAGCCATCCGAGGCCCCTGGGCGGTGGCGCCGCCTGTGGAGCCGGGCCGAAGAACTCAATCAGCGAATACCGTGGGCGGTGAAGCTCACGGCGGTCTGGGTCGTCATCTTCCTTCTGATCGCCCTGCTGTTCAACGCGGCCAAGTTCGACACGGGGTGGATGCGGAGCAACTTCTGGTTCATCAGCAGGGGCTTGTGGGTCACCATCTTCATCGCGGTCGTCTCGATCTTCTTCGCCATCATCCTGGCCTTGCTCGGATCGCTGGGCCGTCTCTCCAAGAACGCAATCACCTACGGGCTCAGCGAGCCGACCGAGACGTCCCACCGGCCGTTCCAGTGCCCCGCCGTGATGATGTCCCACGACGGCGTCACGAACTGGAGCTTCACTCCCAGACGCTTGGCGATCTCGGTCGCCACGTCGACGTCGAACCACGGATCGCAGGACCCGATGCTCTTCCCGGACAGCTGGTCGAAGGACGTGATCGAGCTGTCGTTTTTCACGACCACGACCGCCGGCACGTAGTAGTAGGGCCGGGTGAAGTCCAGCACCTTCTGTCGCTCGGCGATTGGGGTCATCGAGCCGACCGAGACGTCCCACCGGCCGTTCCAGTGCCCCGCCGTGATGATGTCCCACGACGGCGTCACGAACTGGAGCTTCACTCCCAGACGCTTGGCGACCTCGGTCGCCACGTCGACGTCGAACCCCTCCCATTTGCCGCTCGCCTTGTCGTATGAGGCCTGCGGAGGGTAGGCCGGGTCGGTGGCCACCCGGAGCTTCCCGCTGGCCTTCACCTGGTCGAGCATGGTCTTGCTGCACGTTCCGCCGCCGCTGGCGCACGCGGCCGCCGCGATCGACAGGACGACGATCCCCACGATGACCCGTGGATATCTGGACATTGCCTTCCTCCTTTGGGGGGGCCTCCGAGGCAAGAGTTGAGCAGGCGGGGCGGGCCGACTTCCGCAACCTGGAGGCGCTCATCGTGGCCGCGACCTGGTACTGGATCCTCACGGCCATCTTCAGCTTCTTCCAGCGGCGGCTGGAGGCCCGCGTCAGCAAGGGCTTCGTGCGACAGGTCGCGGCGAAGGTTCCCCGGCCTGGCGGCGCCGCGCCGGGGACACCCACCGCCACGATCAGCAGCGGCGGGGGCACGGTGGTCGAGGTGCCCGAGCCCGAACCCCGCGCCCTGGGGAAGGAGGGGGCGTGACCGATCCCGCCTGGGCCGACGGTGAGGTCCTCCTCCGGGTCGACGACCTCCATAAATCGTTCGGCCACCTCGAGGTGCTGAAGGGCATCTCCATGGATGTCCGAACGGGAGAGGTCGTGGTGATCTTCGGCCGGTCGGGATCGGGGAAGAGCACGCTCCTGCGGTGCATCAACTTCCTGGAGGATCCCACCAGGGGCACCATCGAGCTCCACGGCATCCAGCTCACGGGCGGCCACCGCAACCGGGCGAAACGGGAGAAGATCCGCAAGCTCCGGATGCGCACCGGGATGGTCTTCCAGCAGTTCAACCTGTTCCCACATCTGACCGCCATCCAGAACGTGATCGAGGGCCCCGTGACGGTCAAGGGGGTCTCGGAGGCCGAGGCCCGGCCCCTCGGCACGGAGCTCCTGGGCAGGGTTGGGCTGGCCGACAAGGCCGACGAGTACCCCATCCGGCTCTCGGGCGGTCAACAGCAGCGGGTTGCCATCGCCCGGGCACTGGCGATGTCCCCCGACGTGATGCTGTTCGATGAGCCGACCTCTGCGCTGGATCCCGAGCTGATCGGAGAGGTGCTCGCCACGATGAGGTATCTGGCCACCGACATGCACATGACGATGGTCGTGGTCACCCACGAGATGGGGTTCGCCCGCGAGGTCGCCCATCGCATGGTGTTCTTCAACGAGGGCGTGATCCTCGAAGAGGGCACGCCCGATGAGATCTTCAATCGGACGCGGTTCCCCGAGACCCGCCGCTTCCTCGACGCCGTCCTGTAACTTGAGCGTGCCCATCTGAAGAGCGAGGGGGTGGGACCCGAGATGCGAAGGGTACTGGCGTTCACCGCGGTCGCCGTGCTGGTCCTGGCGGGATGCTCGTCGGGCACCTCGACCACCGGCGGCTCGCCGACCCCTTCCAGCTCGCCGTCGGCCGCCGCCACCGCCGCCAGCTGCGCCAAGTCGGCCACGTTCACCAAGTCCGGCGTCCTCACCGTGGGCACGGACAACCCGGCCTTCCCCCCGTACTTCGCCGGGGGGGAGACCAAGGCCCACAAGACCTGGAAGTTCAACGATCCCTTCACCGGCAAGGGGTTCGAGGACGCCGTGGCCTACGAGGTGGCCAAGCGGATGGGGTTCACCCCCGACCAGGTCACGTGGGTGGTGGCCCCCTTCGCCCAGACCTACAAGCCGGGCTCGAAGAACTACGACTTCGCCATCGAGCAGATCGACTACAGCGCCAAGCGGGCCCGCGCCGTCGACTTCAGCGACAGCTACTACGATAAGGCTCGGGCCGTCGTGGCCCGGAAGGGCACGCCCATCACCAAGGCGAAGAGCATCGCCGACCTCAAGCCGTTCAAGCTCGCCACCCAGATCGGGACGACCGACTACGACTTCATCGTCAACGTCATCCAGCCGTCCAAGGAGCCGGGCGCGTACAACTCGCTCTCGGACGCCGTGGCCGCGATGAACGCACATCAGGTGGACGGGCTGGTGGTGGACCTGCCCACCGCGCTGTACATGGCCGACCCCTTCGTCCAGGAGGTCAAGAACAGCACGGTCGTGGGACAGTTCCCGCCCCTGCCGGGCGATCCACATTTCGGCATGACCTTCCAGAAGGGCAGCTCGCTGGTGGCCTGCGTCGACCTGGCCCTCAGGGAGATGAAGGCGGACGCCACGCTCCAGTCGATCACCACCGAGTGGCTGTCCGAGAAGACGAACGTGGGAACGGTGCCGGTCTTCGCCACGTCGTGACCGAGCTCGAGCCGACGAGCAGGCGCTCGCGCCTGGTCGGCGACCTGTTCCGCCGGGAAGGGGCCAAGGGTGTGGCCGTCGCCCTCCTCAGCACGGCCGTCGTCCTGTTC
Organism: Actinomycetota bacterium; assembly: GCA_005885015.1. Taxonomy (GTDB): domain Bacteria; phylum Actinomycetota; class UBA4738; order UBA4738; family UBA4738; genus AC-52. The sequence continues at coordinate 6,394 of VAYG01000114.1, forward strand.
GCGATCGGCTGGCTGGTCGTGCACTCGAAGAACTGGCCCGCGGTCAAGGACTCCTTCTTCAACGCGCAGGAATTCCGGGATTCGTTCCCCGACATCGCCCAGAAGTTCGTCCGCAACATCGAGTACTTCCTGATCGGCGAGGTGTTCATCCTTTCGCTGGCGCTGTTCCTGGCCGTGCTCCGGAGCCTGCCCGGGCCCGTGTTCTTCCCCCTGCGCGCTCTGGCCATCACGTACGTCGACCTGTTCCGAGGGATCCCCACCATCCTGGTGATCTACATCCTGGGGTTCGGGGTGCCGTCCCTCGGCCTCCGGGGCGTTCCGGTCTCTGCCACGTTCTGGGGCCTCGTCGGGCTGGTCCTGTCCTACTCGGCGTACGTCTCCGAGGTGTACCGGGCGGGGATCGAGTCCGTCCATCCCAGCCAGGTGGGGTCGGCCCGGTCGCTCGGGCTCACCAGGCTGCAGGCCCTCCGGTTCGTCATCGTCCCGCAGGCGGTCCGCCGGGTGATCCCCCCGCTCCTGAACGACTTCGTCGCCCTCCAGAAGGACACCGCGCTGGTCGCGTTCGTGGTGGCGGTTCCCGAGGCGTTCAAAGAGGCACAGATCATCCAGAACGCGGACTTTAACTTCACGCCCCTGGTGGCCGCCGCCCTGCTGTTCCTCCTGATCACCGTCCCCCTGACCCGGCTGGTGGACTGGCTGTCGGCGCGGGAGCGGGGCCGCCGGCAGGGAGGAGCCGTCCTGTGACCGAAGCCGTTCGTGTCGAGGGCGTCCACAAGTCCTTCGGGAAGCTCGAGGTGCTGAAGGGCGTCGACCTCTCCCTCGCCGAGCACGAAGTGATCTGCCTGATCGGTGCCTCCGGCTCGGGCAAGTCCACGCTCCTGCGGTGCATCGACCTGCTCGAGCCGGTCGACTCGGGCAGGATCCTCCTGAACGGTGAGCAGATCACGGGGGACGCGGTGGACCAGAACCGCGCCCGGCGCCGGATGGGCATCGTGTTCCAGGCGTTCAACCTGTTCCCGCACATGACGGTGCTCCGGAACGTCACGCTCGGGCCGTCCGAAGCGCTGGACCTGCCCCGGCGACAGGCGGAAGCGCGAGCCCTCGAGCTGCTCGAGCGGTTCGGCCTGGCCGACAAGCGGGACGACTACCCGGACCGCCTGTCCGGCGGCCAGCAGCAGCGCGTGGCCATCATCCGGTCGCTGGCCATGCAGCCGGCCCTCCTCCTGCTCGACGAGATCACCAGCGCCCTCGACCCCGAACTGATCGGCGAGGTGCTGGAGGTCATCCGCGAGCTGGCCGCGGCGGGGATGACCATGCTCATCGCCACCCACGAGATGGGCTTCGCCAGGGACATCGCCCACCGGGTGTGCTTCCTGGACGCGGGGCGGATCGTGGAGGAAGGACCACCCGACCAGATCTTCGCCCAACCGCAGAGCCCCAGGACGAAGCAGTTCCTCCAGCGGATCATCGAAGCAGGCCGACTTTAGGGCTGTCCGCCGCGGCCCCTACAATCGATCGACGTGCCCCAGTTCAACGTCGAGTCGGAGTTCGCCCCGGCGGGTGACCAGCCGCAGGCAATCGAGCGGCTGGCCGAGGGCGTCCTGCGGGGCGACGATTACCAGACCCTGCTCGGGGTGACCGGGACCGGGAAGACCTTCACCATTGCGGGGGTCATCGAACGGGTCCAGAAGCCGACCCTGGTGATCGCTCCCAACAAGTCGCTGGCTGCCCAGCTGGCCAACGAGTTCCGCGAGTTCTTCCCCCACAACGCCGTGGAGTACTTCGTCTCCTATTACGACTACTACCAGCCCGAGGCGTACGTTCCCCAGACCGACACCTACATCGAGAAGGACAGCTCGATCAACGACGAGATCGAGCGGCTCCGGCACTCCGCGACCTCGGCCCTCCAGTCTCGGCGCGACGTGATCATCGTGGCATCCGTGTCCTGCATCTACGGGCTGGGCTCGCCGGAGCAGTACGCCGGCCAGATCCTCCGGGTGATCCGGGGCGTGCCGCTGGACCGGGACTGGGCGATCCGGCGCCTGATCGACATCCAGTACCAGCGAACGAACACCACGCTGGCCCGAGGCCGCTTCCGGGTCCGGGGGGACACCATCGAGGTGCACCCCGCCTACGAGGAGCACACCCTCCGGATCGAGCTGTGGGGGGACACGGTCGAGCGGATCCTCAGGATGGACCCCGTGACGGGGGAGATTCTCTCCGACCTGTCCGAGGTGGTCGTCTACCCGGCCACCCACTACGTGACGCCCGAAGACGAGCTGCAACGGGCCATCGTGGGGATCGAAGCCGAGCTGAAGGAGCAGCTGGCCCGGCTGGACGGCGAGCACAAGCTACTGGAGGCCCAGCGCCTCCGGATGCGGACGAACTACGACCTGGAGATGCTCCGGGAGGTCGGGTTCTGCTCGGGGATCGAGAACTATTCGCGTCACCTGGACGGCCGCGCCCCCGGGGAGCCGCCCTACACGCTGCTCGACTACTTCCCCAAGGACTGGCTCTGCGTGATCGACGAGAGCCACGTGACCGTCCCG
>VAYG01000115.1:0-5007 GCA_005885015.1 Actinomycetota bacterium
CTCCCACCCTCGCTACTACAACATCGAATGGATGAAGCTGCTCGAGGAGACCTCCGAGATCGTGGCCAGTCACGGCTACGTGCTCAGCAGGCCGGAGTGGCTCGATGACCGCCGACAGGGATCGGGCGGGGTGGCCCGGCTCCCCTCGGGGCGGGTCCGGCCGGCGGGGTAGCGGCTCTGGGCTCGGGCGAGGCGCCTTCAGTTCACGCTAGGATTTCCGATCCCTCCAGAGCCGGCCATGGACCCACCGACCACCGCATCGGACGCCTCCTCCTTCATCTCGCGGGTCCGGGAGGAGCAGACCCTGATCGAGCGGGTCGAGCTCCTGGAGCAGGCGCCCCTGTTCTCGGTCCTCCATCCCACCGATCTGCGGATCCTGGCCAGCCGGTTCCATCTGGTGCGCTACGGCCGGGGGGAGGTCATCTTCCGCGAGGGTGAACCGGCCGAGCGCCTCTTTCTGATCGACTCGGGCCGGGTGAAGCTGTCGATCTCCTCCGCGACGGGCCAGGAGCTCATGATCGCCGTCCTCGGGCGAGGGCAGATCTTCGGGGAGCTGGAGGTGATCGACCACGGGACCCGGGCGATGGATGCCCGGGCCATGGAGGTCGCCGAGCTCTATGCCTTCCCGTCCGACGTCTTCTGGACGATGCTCGAGAACCGGCCGGCTCTGGCCCGCCGGCTGCTCGAGCTGATGGCACGCCGGCTCCGACGAGCCGACCAGAACAGCCAGGACCTGGTGTTCTTCGACGCCCCGACCCGGCTGGCCCGCCGTCTCATCCAGCTCGCCGAGGAGCACGGGGAGCCGGTCGGCGCCGACGAGGAGTCGGTGAAGATCACCGTCCGGGTGACCCAGGAGGAGCTGGCCCAGATGATCGGTGTGACCCGGGAGAGCGCGAACCGGCTGGTCGCCTCCTTCGCCGGGCGCGGGTGGATCGAGTGGAACGACGGCTATCCGCTCATCTTGCAACCGGAGGCGCTGGTCCGCCGGGCTCGGTGATCGCTCTCCCGGGGAAGGGCGCTACGCTCCGACCCCGACCCGGCGCTCGTGATCGGGGATCAAGGCCCCGGGGGCCAGGAGGTTCTCCGGATCCGAGGTGATCTTCCGGAAGCTCTCCTCCATCAGCGCGATCATCTCTCGGGCGCGCTGGAGGGACTCGGGGACGTACAGATTGCCCTGGAGGATTCGCACGACCTGCTCGCGGAACCGCTTGCGCACCGCGTAGGCCGTGAACAGGTTGCGCAGCTTGTAGAACAGGGCGATGAGGTCGTACCAGGCCTGCACTCCCTCGCCGACCCGTCGCTGGTAGTCGGCCAATGCGGTCGCCTCGTCCTGGCCGCCGCGGATCACCGCGTCGATGGCCTCGAAGGCGTAGTTCGCGGAGAACATGGCCACGTCCACGCCCGTGGAGAACACCGGATCGACGAATCGCAGCGCGTCGCCGATCAGCAACCACCCCGGCCCCACCATCCGGTCCGTCTCGTAGGAGTAGTCGGCCTCGATCCACCACGGGCGGACGCGCCTGGCCGACCGCATGGTCCACTTCAGCGTGCGGTTCAGCGAGATCAGCGAGTTGAAGAACTCCTCGTGGCTCCGGCCGGACCGCTGGAAGTCCTGCTTGTCGGTGACCACCCCCACGGAGGTGATGCCGTTCCGCAGTGGGATGGCCCACGCCCAGCACCGCTCCAGGTCGAGGAAGTGGAGGAACAGCATGCCCTCGTAACCCGGGGGGTTCGGCTCGACGCCCTCGAACCAGGAGTAGATGCAGAACTGGTTGAACACGGGGTCCTTCTTCTTCATCCGCAGCTGGGTCGGGATCAGCGCCCTCCGGCCGGTGGCGTCCACCACGAACCGGGCCGGGACGTCGTGCTCCCACCCCTCCGTGACCTCGACCCGGACCCCGACGGCCCGGTCGCCCTCGAACAGGACCGGCCCCGCCTTCGCCCCCTGGAGGACCTTGGCCCCCTTCTCCAACGCGTGGCGGAGCAGCAGCGCGTCGAAGTGATCCCGCTCGACGTTGTACGTATAGAACTGGGTGGCCCCGGGCGGCGGGAACTCTCCCAGCCGCAGGCTGACGAACTTTCCGACCGGGGAACGGGGCGCCGTCCAGCACGCTCCCGGCTTGTGGACGAACCCGGCGTCCTCCATCTTCTCCAGGAAGCCGATCCTGGCGAAGATGGGGTTGGTCGACGGCGTGATCGACTCCCCGACGTGGTCGCGCGGGTGGACGTCCTTCTCCACCACCAGCGCCCGGTATCCGTTCATCCCCAACAGCGCGCCGATGGTCGCGCCGGCCGGGCCCCCTCCGACCACGACGACGTCGAACTCGTTTGCGTCTGCCATGGAGTCCTTCTCGAGCGGGGACCGCAGTGTCCCAGAGGCCCCATGCCTCGTCAATACGACCTCGGTATGAGGAAGGTCTGTCCTGAGGCCCGCCCCGGCCCGCCGCCGACACCGGCGGGTTACCTCGAGGAAACCATTGTCGGTCGCCCCAGGAGCCTCCACAATGACGGGCCTCCCGGCCCGGAGGACGGCCGGCCGGGCCTGCTCTCGAAGAAGGGTGCTGGATGGCGCTGCGAATCAACGGCTCTCGGGCCGCCCGACGGGGCGACATCCGGTTCGCTCACCCTGGGGCGTTCTGGGCCGGTGTGACCGCGGTCACTGCGGGCGTGCTCCTTCACCTGCCCATGTTCTTCGGGGCGAAGGAGGAGCACTACCAGCTCAGGGGGATGACGGTGGACACCCCGATGTTGATCGGGATGGCCCTGATCATCCTCGGGATCGCCGCCACGGTCTACGGGGTCGTTCCCCGGCTGTCCGAGGTGAGCCGCGGCTCCGTGTCGCGGATCCGGGTGCGGGCCATGGACGACGCTCCGATCCGGCCGGCACACGTCGGGCTGCTCCTGGTCATGGCCGCGGCCATCACCATCGACGTGATGAAGCCCACCACGCTGGCCTTCGTCGCCCCGGGGATGGCCAAGGAATACGGGCTGCGCAGCCCCCTCAATCCGACGGCAAGCCTGCCGGTGGCGTGGCTGCCCCTCGCCGGGATCAGCGGCACCGTCGTCGGTTCTTTCCTGTGGGGCTGGTTGGGAGACCGGATCGGCCGCCGGGCCTCCATCCTGCTGGCGGGGGTGATCTTCATCGGGACGGCCATATGCGGCTCGATGCCCAACCCGTACTGGAATTTCGTGATGTGTTTCATCATGGGCCTGGGCGTCGGAGGCATGCTCCCGATCACCTTCGCGCTGATGGCCGAGGCCATCCCGGCACGGCACCGCGGATGGCTGATGGTATTGATCGGGGGCGACGTCGCGGGCGCCTACATCATCACGAGCTGGCTGGCCTCGACGATCGGAGCGCCGGGAGAGTTCGGGTGGCGGGTCCTGTGGCTGCTCGGGCTGCCCACGGGAGTGCTCCTGATCCTTCTCAACCGGTGGATCCCGGAGTCGCCCAGATTCCTGCTTGCGAACGGCCGGGATGAAGAGGCGGGGGAGATCATGCAGCGCTACGGGGCGGTCGTGGTGCGGGATCCCAGCTCCGATCTGCAGGTCGAGGAGCGGGTGAGGAGCCGGTTCCTCCAGCTCCTGACCGGGCCTTTCGCCGGGCTTTCCCTGGTTGTCCTGTTCCTGGGGATCGGGATCGGCATGGTGCAGTTCGGGTTTCAGCAGTGGATCCCCTCGAACCTGCAGAAGCTCGGGTTCAAGGAGGTCGACGCCAGCCGGATCCTTCGCGACTCCGCGTTGATCGGGTTCCCACTGAACTTCCCCATCGCCTGCCTGTACGGGATCTGGAGCAGCAAGAAGACGATCATCCTGATGTCGGCGCTCACCTCGGCGGCTCTGTTCGGCTTCGTGATCGCCGGCAACGACGTGGCAACCAACAGGGTCCTCCTGTATGGCTTGCTGGTGGTGCCGATCTGGGGGATCAGTTCGTTGACGGCGGTGGCCGTCGCCTATGCCTCGGAGGTGTATCCGACCCGGATCCGGTCACGGGGCACCGGACTGGCCGCCGGGGCCACCAAGTTCGGGGGGGTGCTGATCCTGGCCATCGTGGTGGCGAAGGTCGCCATCCCGAGCATCTCCCGCACGGCGCTGTTCGGGGCGATCCCCCTCGTCCTGGCGATCGTCGCGGTCATGGCGTTCGGGGTGGAGACTCGCCAGAAGCGGCTCGAGCGGATCACCGCGGAAGAGCTACAGGGAGCTATCTCGGCCTGACCACCGATCGGTCGAGATCTTCCGACGCGCAGCCGGGGAGGCGCGCGATCTCGATCGCCGGGTAATGGGCGGCCCAGATGAACCACTCGGAGACGTGGGAGTCCACGAACGGCAGCTTCGAGCCGGCCAGGGGGCCGGCCACCGCCTCGCCCTCCGCGGTCCAGGAGGACCCGGTCTCCTGGTCCACGGCCCCCTCCGGCCCCGGCGCGAACGAAAGGGTCTTCCCTTCCAGCGTCCGGGAGAAGGCCAGCGCCGCGTAGCTGCCCTCCGTCCGGTTCAACAGCACCACGATGGGTGCCCCGCCGAGCTCGTCGTTGACCACCCCGCCAGCCTCCCGAAGCAGCTCGAGCGGATAGGCCCGCTGCTGTCCCGGGGTGAGGACCCCGAGGACCAAGGTGTTGTGCGGCAACCGCTTGTCCCATGTCTGGATCGTCCGGCGGAACCGGACCTTGATGTGCGGGCTGCCGATGGAGTGGTCGCTCCCGTGGCCGGTGCGGCTCCCCAGTCTCTCCGGGAGGACCTTCGTCTCGGGATGGAGCCCCCGCCACGCCCCCCACTCCATCTGCTCGAGGGGCAGGAGTCCCAGACGGGTGCCCTTGAGGGGCCCGGCGATGGCCTGGGCCAGATAGGGGGACCAGAGGCTCCGCGTCTGATGGTCCTGGACGGCGTTCGTGCCGTTGAAGATGTGGGTGACCTCGAACGTCAGCCGGCCGCCGTCCACCACGGGGTCGAAGGCGATGGCCGAGCTGCACATCTCACACAGCACGATGAGCACCATCTGGCCTCCGACCA
>VAYG01000115.1:5028-5598 GCA_005885015.1 Actinomycetota bacterium
CGCCCGAGCGGAACCCGAGCACGACGTCGTCGTTCCGCATGAAGCCGGCGTCCGTCCCCGCCTGGAAGGGCGGGTCGGTCAGCGGACGGCACTGGGTCATGGCGTGTCGCTTGGGGACGGCCCGGACCCGCAGGCGCCGCATCTCCGGGGTGGTCCCCCGGCCGCCCAGGTCCCGGAACAGTCCTCGGACGCGCCGTCGGAGGGCCCGTCTGAACCGGACCCTGGGCGTGCCCATCCTCTCGGGGCGAGCTTCAGGAGCTGACATAACGGGTGCCCTTCCTGGCGCGCTTCCTCCGCGGGGGTAGCAGAGTCTATCGGTTGAACGCCGTTTCGCGTTTCCGCAGGTCGCCGCGTTGACGGGGCCCGCTCCAGCCGGTAGCATCTCCTTCGCGGTCCGGATTGTCGGACCGCCCTGTGGCGTGTCTTGAGCAGACCCCTAAGGGAGCAGTCGATCAGCCACGCTCCCTGGGCCCGGGACGTGACCGGGCTTTTTGTCGGACTCGCAAGGGGCGAGCAGGCGAGAAAAGCGTGCAGACGAGAGACCTATGCCGACCCTACATCAGCTTGTCA
>VAYG01000115.1:5616-6163 GCA_005885015.1 Actinomycetota bacterium
AGCGACGCGGCGTCCGCACGCGCGTCTACACGGCCACCCCGAAGAAGCCGAACTCCGCGCTGCGCAAGGTCGCTCGAGTCCGCCTGACCAGCGGCATCGAGGTCACCGCCTACATCCCCGGCATCGGGCACAACCTCCAGGAGCACTCGATCGTCCTCGTCCGAGGCGGCCGGGTGAAGGACATGCCGGGCGTCCGCTACAAGATCGTCCGCGGCACGATGGACACGGCCGGGGTGCGTGACCGGAAGAAGGCCCGGTCCCGGTACGGCGCCAAGAAGGGTCAGTAGGAGGGCCGGCCATGCCACGCAAGGGCCCAGCCTCGAAGCGCGAGATCCACGCCGATCCCGTCTACCAGAATCCACTGGTCACCCAGTTGATCAACAAGGTGCTGCTCTCGGGCAAGAAGGCACTGGCTGAGCGCATCGTCTACAAGACGCTCGAGATCGTGTCCGATCGGACGGCGGGGGATCCCGTGGTCGCGCTCCGGAAGGCGGTGGATAATGCCCGCCCGCTCTTGGAGACCCGGTCGCGGCGCGTCGGGGGCGCC
>VAYG01000115.1:6268-6674 GCA_005885015.1 Actinomycetota bacterium
GAGCGGCTGGCTGGGGAGATCCTGGACGCGTCCTCGAGCCAGGGCGCGTCGGTCAAGCGGCGCGAGGACATGCACAAGATGGCCGAAGCGAACAAGGCCTTCGCCCACTACAGGTGGTAGAGGCGGAGATGGCGACGGCGGAGAGGGACGTTTCGATGGCGCAGGCGGCACGAGAGGCGGTGAAGAGACCCGGAGGGGCCGGCAGGGCCCTGGTCATCCGGGAGTACCCGCTCGTCCGGACCCGCAACATCGGGATCATGGCCCACATCGACGCGGGCAAGACCACCACGACCGAGCGGATCCTGTACTACACGGGCAAGTCCTACAAGGTCGGGGAGGTCCACGAGGGCACCGCCCAGATGGACTGGATGGTCCAGGAACGGGAGCGAGGGATCACCATCACCTC
>VAYG01000119.1 GCA_005885015.1 Actinomycetota bacterium
TCAGCTCGGTGATGTCGACGGGCGTGGTGGTCCGGCCCACCGGGATCACGGAATCGTTCCCGAGCAGCTGGTCCGACTGGCCCGCCACCAGGCTCACGGCGCGGCGTCCCAACAGCGTCTGCACCACCACGTCGGCCCTGGAGTCGGCGGGGAGCTTCACGCCTCGGTTCACCGCGAGGTCGATGGCCACCGTTCCGTTCTGGATGTGCAGCGCCTTCACGGTGCCGGCGGGGAGCCCGGCCACGGTGACCTTGTCGCCGGGAACGATGCCTCCGGCGTCGGTGAACACGGCCGTCACCCGGTAGGTCCGGGCGAACACTCCTCCGGTGAGGAGGAGGGCGAACAGCGAGCCGGCCAGCATCGCGGAAATCCCGATCGCCCCAATGGTCCGCGGGCTGCGCTCGAGGAACGACTTCTGGAAGACGTCCCTGAGGCGGAGGGGACGGCGGCGTTCGAACAGCACGCTAGCCACCGGAGCCTCCCAGGACGAACCGGACGAACTGCTCGATGTTGTCGAACACGTGGGTCACCGTGCGGGTCCCCTCGCCCGCCCGTTGCCCACCCTGCGGCCCGGCCGCTCCCGCCCCGGCCTGCCCGCCCCCCTTCGGGATGGGCCCGCCGCACGTGAACGGCGGCTCGGCCGGCCCGTGCTGCTGGTCCGACTCCGAAGCGCTGCCCACGGTGTTCCCGTGCTTGTCCTTGATCACCGCCTCGACGATCCGCACGTTGAACCACTCGCCCCAGCTTGGTCCTGGCCAGCTGGGCCCGATCCGCCGAGAGGTTGCCGGTGACCGCGCGGAGGTCGGCCAGGGTCGCGTCGATGTTCCCCCGGTTCTGGCTGAGCAGGGTGTGGAGCTGCTGCTGCACGTCGGCGAAGTTCACGAGCAGTGTGTCCACGTCGCCGTTCATCCCGCGAAGCCTCCCGCCCACCGCGTTCAGGTCGTCGAGAATGGCCGCGATCGCCCGTTGCTGGCTGGCGTAGGCGGCCATGACCTGGTCGGAGGAGCCGACCAGGGATTTCACCTGGTCGTCCATGCTCCCCAGTCGGCCGGCCAGGAAGGCTCCGTCGTTCAGGAGCTGGCGCACGGCGGGCTCGTCCCCGGCCAGGGCTACGTTCATCGCGTCCAGGAAGGCGTTGGCCTTGGCCGGGTCGATGGCCCTCAGGATGGGCCCCAGCTCGTTCAGGAACTGCCCGAGGTCACCGGCATCTTCCGTCTGGGACATGGGGATGGTTGCGCCGTCCTGGAGGAACCGCCCCCGGGCCGTCCCCGGATACAGATAGAGGAACCGCTGCCCCAGGACGTTGCGCCAGCGGACGGCGGCGACGGTATCGGCCGGCAGATGAACGGAGTCGTCGACGGTGAACGCGACCACGGCCCGGCCGCTGTCGATCTTCGCGCCCTGGACCCTTCCGACGTCGACCCCGGCCAGCTTCACCGCGTCGCCCTTGAACACGCCGGAGGCGTCGGAGAACACGGCCTGGAGCCGGTACTGGTGGGCGAACAGCCGGAGGTTGCCGATCTTCAGGGCCAGGCCCACCGTGAACACCGCGGATACGGCGGCGAAGGCGATGACCTTGGCCAGCGTGGCCTTGGAGAACCGAAGGCCTCGCATCAGTGCCCCCCGCAGAACGCCAGGTGGTTCCGGATGTCGAGCGGGAAGGCCTCGCAGATCTGCCGGTGGGTCTCCGCCGAGTTGTTGCCGCCCATGAAGTTCACGAACCCCGCTGCGGCGCTCCCCTTCAGGAAGGGGGCCTCGAAGGGCGGGCCGGACAGCTTGAACACGTAGCGGTACAGGCCCACGACCAGGTCTCGAAGACCGCCCTGCCTGGCCGCGATGGTGGCCAGCACGGCGTCGCCGTCGTCCATCAGCCGGTCCCAGTCGGGCTTCTGATAGATGAGCAGGTCCGCCAAGTCGTTGGCGAAGGGCGTGACCGCGGTGAGGGCGGCCCGGAGGTCGCGCTGGGCGGCCTCTGAGGCGTACACGGGGACGCCCTGGTTGATGGCCCCGGCCATCGCGTTGAGGTCCTCGCCACGGTCCCGCAACGCGTGGAAGGTCACCGCGAAGTCGTGCAGGGACTGGAGCTGGGGCTGGAGCGTCCGGGCGAACAGGTCGGCCAGGTCAGCGTTCGCGTGCAGGCCCCGGGCCACGTCCTCGCCGTGTCCCCTGGCGCCTACGGCGAGCTGCTCCACCACGGTCCCGATGTCGGATGGGCGGATCGCGTCCAGCACGTTCACTCCGTCCGCGAGCGCGTCCTCGAGCTCGGGCCCCACGTGGGAGGCGTGGATCCTGTCCCCGCTGGACAGGAAGGGGCCGGCGTAGGCGGGGAACCGGAGATCGACGAACTTCGCTCCGAGGAGCGTCTTCAGCGTGATCACGGCCTGGGCCGAGGCGGGCACGCGGTAGCGGTCCTCCAGCTGGAGCGTCAGCCGGACCGTGCGCGGCCCGACCAGATCGATCCGGTCGACCGTGCCCACCCGCACGCCGCGCATTCGGACGTCGGATCCGGCCTGGAGCTGTTGCCCGGCCCGGGCCACGTCCACGGTGAGCCGGTAGTAGTGGCCGAACCCGCCGTACGCCGCCTTCACAGCGAAGAAGGATCCCGAGGCGAACACGCACAGGGCCACGAGGCCGATCAGGACGGCGGGCACGCCGCGCCGGCGCGGGACCGGCGAACCGGGGCGGGGGGCCGGTGCGGGCGCGCGCGGGGGGGCCTCGGTGATCATCCCGCGATCTGGACCGTGTCGTGGCCGCCCCAGAAGATCAGGGACAGCAGCAGGTTGAGGAGGACGACGGCGACGATCGAGGCGCGGATGGCCCTTCCGCTCGCCACGCCCACGCCGGCCGGCCCACCGCTGGCGTTGTAGCCGTAGTAGCAGTGGATCAGCGTGACAACGATGGCGAACAGGATCGCCTTGGCCAGGCTGTACAACACGTCGACGGCCGGCAGGAACAGGTGGAAGTAGTGCGTGTACGTGCCGGAGGAGAGCGAGAAGAACTTGGTGACGATGGCTTCGGTGGCCAGGTACGAGGAGAACAGGGCGGCCAGGTAGAGCGGGATGATGGTGAGGATCGCCGCCCAGATGCGCGTGGCCACCATGTATGTGAGTGAGGGAACGGCCATCACCTCGAGCGCGTCGATCTCCTCCGAGATCCGGGCCGCGCCCAGTTCTGCGGTGAAGGACGTCCCCACCTGCGCGGCGAGGGCCACGCCGGCCACCAGTGGGGTGATCTCCCTGGTGTTCGCCCATGACGACACCAGGCCGGTGAAGGCCTGGGCACCGATCTGGGAGAGGCCCTGGAACCCCTCCAGGCCAACCTGGGTGCCGGTGAAGAAGCTCATCGCGAAGATCACGAAGAACGTCCCGGCCCCGACGATGAGCGCGCCGACCCCGATGGTGACGTCGGAGACGACGTTCAGGATCACCCGCCGGTACTGCAGGGCCCGAGGGAGGGCCGCCACGGCCCTGGCGTAGAAGCGAAGCTGGTCGGCCAGGCCCTCGAACGGCCGGTTGGCCGCGTCCACAGCCCGCTCGAGGGTGTGGGCGACCGTCCTTCCGTGGAATCCATCCGAGGGTTCTGCTCTGATCGCCATCGGCCTCTCAGAGCTTCTGGGGGACGAAGTTGAAGTAGACGGCGGTCAGCATGAAGTTCAGGAAGAACAGCAACAGGAACGTGATGACCACCGCCTGGTTGACGGCGTCACCGACGCCCTTGGGCCCTCCCTTCGCGTAGAACCCCTTGTAGCAGGCCACCGTCCCCCCGACGAAGCCGAACACCGCCGCCTTCGTCAGGGCCATGAACAGGTCGGGGAGCTGGGACAGCTCGTTGAAGGAGGCGAAGTAGCTGGACGTGGTGCCGTGCTGGACCACCACGGCGAAGAACCACCCGCCGGCGATCCCCGCCACCGAGACGATGGCGTCCAGCAGGACTGCGACCATCGTCGCGGCGAGGACCCGGGGCATGATCAGCCGGTGCACGGGGTCGATGCCCAGCACCTCCATCGCGTCGATCTCGTCCCGGATGCGCCTGGAGCCGAGGTCGGCGCACATCGCCGAGCCGCCGGCCCCGGCGATGAGGAGGGCGGTGGCCACGGGGGCCTCTTCGCGGACCACGGCCAGCACCATGGCCGCGCCCATGTGGGCTTGCGCTCCCAGCTGCCGGAGGAACGACCCGACGTGCAGGGAGATGACCATCCCGAACGGGATGGAGATCAGGATCACCGGGACGGTGGTGACCTTGATCAGGAACCACATCTGGTTGAGGAACTCCTCCAGCGGCCAGGGCCGGCGGGCCACCGTGTGCAGGGTCTCGAGCCCCACCGAGAACATCCGGCCGGCCTCGTCCAGCAACCCGAGCGGCTTGCGGAGTGGGCCCTGGACCGACTCGGGCACGGCCACGGCTAGGCCGCCCCCCTCCTCCACCACCGGCGCCGGGGTGGCTCCTCCCGAGTGGAGGCTGATGGCTCGGAGGCATCCGGTCCGAGGCCCAGCTCGGCCAGCGAGCCCTCGTCGACCTCCTCCGCCTTCCCCCAGTCCGCCGGGAGAGTCTGGCCCCAGACCTGTTCGTAGGTCTGGGGCGCCTCGGGCCCGGACATCGCCATCGCCGCGGCGGGCTCCGGGACCCGCTCCCAGGGATCGGCCCGCTTCCTCCGCTCGGGAAGCGTGGGCGCCCCGGATTCGCGCACCTCGCGCTCGCCGTCACCTGGCGCGCCGGCTTCGCGCTCGCGCTCCTCGAGCTCCTGGGCCGTCATGCCGAAGCTGGACACGGCTCCCCTGCCGGCGTCCGCCTCTTCGGACATCCCGATGGGTCCTCTGGTGGCGCCGGCCAGGAACTGGCGCACCGCCGGGATCTCCGAGCTGAACATGTCGTCCTTCGTCCCGAACTGGATCAGGTTCCGGAGGTAGAGCATCCCGATGTAGTCCGCCACGCGGCGGGCCGTGGCGATGTCGTGGGTGACCACCAGGAAGGTCGCCCCGAGCTGGCGATTCAGGTCGAGGATCAGCTCGTTCAGGAAGGCGGTCCGCACGGGGTCCAGGCCGGAGTCCGGCTCGTCGAACAGGACGATCTCCGGATCGAGGACAAGGGCCCGGGCCAGCCCGGCCCGCTTGCGCATGCCGCCCGAGATCTGCCCCGGCAGCTTCGCCTCGGCCCCGGTCAGCCCGACCATGTGCAGCTTCTCCTGGACGATGTCCTTGATCTCCCGCTCGGGTTTGCGCGTGTGCTCACGCAGGGGGAAGGCCACGTTGTCGTACACGGACATCGAGCCGAACAGCGCCCCGTCCTGGAACAGGACGCCGAACTTCCGGCGGATCCGGTACAGCTCGCGGTGGGACAGGGCCGGCAGGTTCTTGCCGTCGATCCAGATCTGGCCGCGGTCCGGCTTGAGCAGCCCCATCAGATGCTTCAGGAAGACGCTCTTCCCGGTCCCGGAGGGACCGAGCATGAGCGTGACCTTGCCCTGGGGGATGTCGCAGGTCACGTCCTCCAGGACCACCTGGGTCCCGAAGGACTTCGTGAGGTCCCGAACCGCGATCTCGGTCTCCGGCACGATCCTCGCCCCCTGGGCCGTCCTCCGTGCTCGGGCGCGGGCAGAGATTCCGCCGCTGGCCGCGGCGACCTGCTTGGATTCT
>VAYG01000129.1 GCA_005885015.1 Actinomycetota bacterium
GCAGCAGTACAGGTCCAGCTCCTTGCGCAGGGCCACGTTCACGCTTCGGAAACCGGTTCCCACCGGGGTGGTGATGGGGCCCTTGATGGCCACGCCGTTCTTCCGGATCGAGTCGAGCACGTGCTCGGGCAGCGGCGTGCCGTACTTGTCCATGACGTCGGCGCCCGCCTCCTGGACGTCCCAGTCGAAAGCGACCCCCGTGGCTTCCAGGACGCGGCGGGTGGCCTCGGAAAGCTCCGGTCCCACCCCGTCACCGGGGATCAACGTCACCTTGTGCGCCATATGTCTCCTCCACTTGTGTGCCGGGCTCCGCCATGCTAGCGGCTGCACGAAGCGGGTCACCCACGAAGGTATCCTGGGGGTCGATGGATCGGTTCGACCTCAACAGCAAGCTGTTCTGGTGGACGCTTCGACGGAGGGACGCTCCCGATGACTGGGCCGAGGGGCGCCGGCTCCTCTCCCCCATCGCCATCGCCGCCCTCGGCGTCGTCGGTGCGGGCCTGATCGCTCTGGGCGTGATCGCCTGGCTGACCTTCCCCTACCCCGGGGTGGGGGTCCCGATCGGCCTCCTGGGGCTGGGCCTCCTGTGGATGGCCGCGTCGGCGGGGTGGGAACGCCACCTGTTCCCGTCTGGACCCGGCCCGGGCCCGTAACCTACTCCTTGGTAGACTCGATGCTCCGGCGCAGGCAAGGTTCGGGAGCGTGCCCGTGTCCACGTTGAAGGGCCTGGAAGACGTCGTCGCGGCCCAGACCGCGATCTCCGACATCGACGGCAAGCTCGGGAAGCTCTGGTACGCGGGCTACTCCATCGACGACCTGGCCGCGAACTCCAGCTTCGAGGAAGTCCTCTTCCTCGTCCATCACATCCAGCTCCCCCTCCAGGCGGAGCTGGAGGAGTTGACCGAGCAGATGGTCAACGAACGCGAAGCGGCCGACTTCGTGACCGGCCTGATGCCCACCCTGGCCGAGCAGACCTCGCCCATGTCCATGCTGCGGACCAGCATCTCCGCCGCGTCGGCCTACGATCCCGACGGCTGGGACCAGAGCCCCGAGGCCAACTACCGCAAGGCCATCCGGGTGGTCTCCCTGATGCCGACGTTCATCGCGTACTACGACCGGCACCGCCGGGAGCTCCCCATCGTCGAGCCCAACCCGAAGCTCCCTCACGGCGCCAACTTCCTGTACATGCTCTCGGGCGAGGAGCCCGAGCAGCGCGTCGCCGAGATCTTCGACACCGTCTTCATCCTCTACGCGGACCACACCATGAACGCCTCGACCTTCACCGCGCGCGTGGTCGCCTCCACCCTGGCCGACATGCACTCGGCCATGACCGCGGCCATCGCGGCGTTGAAGGGGCCGCTGCACGGCGGGGCCAACGAGCAGGCGTTCAGAATGCTGGAGGAGATCGGCGATCCCAGCCGGGCCGAGGAATACGTGACCAGACTCTTCGAGCGCAAGCAGCTGGTCATGGGGTTCGGCCACCGCGTGTACCGGCAGGTGGACGACCCGCGGGCCACGATCCTTCGCGGCCTGGCCAAGGAGCTGGGCGAGACGGCCGGGGACATGCGGTGGTACGAGATCTCCGAGGCGGTCGAGCGGGTGGTCCGGGAGCAGAAGGGGCTCCGCCCGAACGTGGACTTCTACGCAGCGAGCGTCCTCCACTACCTGGGGCTGGCCACCGACCTGTTCACCCCGATGTTCGCCGCGGCTCGGGCGGCCGGGTGGACCGCCCACATCCGCGAGCAGTACGCCGACAACCGGATCATCCGGCCGGACTCCGAATACATCGGCCCTCGGGACATGACCTGGGTTCCGGTCGAGGAACGCCAGGAGGAGGCCTCGTGAGGATCTCGGAGATCATGACCGGCGCCGCGGTGACTGATCAGCCCGACGACACGCTGGCCGAGGCCGCCCGCAAGATGTGGAAACAACAGACCGGTTCTCTGCTGGTCATGGACGGCGAGGACCTGGTGGGCATCCTGACCGAGCGGGACGTGCTGAAGGCGGTGGCCACGGGAGCCCGGCTCGAGGACACCCGGATCTCCGAGGTCATGAGCAAGGACCTGGTGACCGTCGGGCCGCAGACATCTCTGCGCGAAGCGGCCAAGATCATGGCCGACCGATGGATCCGCCATCTCCCCGTGGTGGATGGCGGCCGTCTCGTCGGTGTGATCTCCCAGCGCGACCTGGCCGGTGTCCTGGCCGGAGCCCTGAACGAGCCGGAGGCCCTGACCGCCCTGGTGGAAGCGTCGGAGCTGGTCCGGGAACGCCGCCTCCGCCGCGTCGAGCACGGCGTCTGGGACTAGATCCCTTTCCACTCCCGACTGGCGGGAGACAACGGCTGCTCAACCCGGCCCGGCCCGCTCCCTGAGGCGCGCCAGCACGATGGGGCGGGAAAGGTAGAACACCCCGAGCGTCAGGTAGAACGCGGCCATCGTCATCACGCCGACCCGGAACGAGAACGGAAGAACGGCCGCCAGGAACGCGCCGGCCACCCAGGCTAGCTGGAAGGCCATGTCATAGCGCACGAACACGCGTCCATGCGCCCCCTCCGGGGCGAACCGCTGCATCAGGCTCTGGAAGGAGAGCCGGCCGAACTCCGTGGCGAGGCCGGCACAACCGGCGAATGCGGCAAGGACCGGGAGCCTGAAGGCCACCGCGGCGAACAGCGCCACCGCCCCGGCCGCGAGGAGCGAGACGAACACGGCGGCATCCTCACGGAAGAATCTCGAGAGGCGGGGCGCCGTCACGTCGCCGAGGAATCCTCCCGCCGCCGCGGCCGCCGCCAGGATCCCGAACCAGTAGGCGGGCTCCCCGCCCGAGCGCAGGGCGAAGGCCAGCAGGAAGACCAGGAAACCGCTGGCGGCCTTCAGCGCGGCCGTCCCCGCCGCGGCCGCGGTCAGCCTGGGGATGGCCCCCAGCTTGGTCACCGGCCCCTCGGTGCCGCGGCGTTCGGGGCGGGCCAGGCGAAGGGTGAGCAACATCGCCGCGGCGAACGCCACCGCCGCCAGGTCGAGGACGGGACGGGCGCCGCCCAGCTTGAGCAGCGCAACGCCGGGGCCGGCGGCGATCAATCCCCCGATCACCCCGATTCTCGACATCCGGGCGTTCGCGGCCACCAGGCCCTCCCCGGCGGGGGCGTACCCCATCACCAGCCCATTCCTGGTGATGCCGTTCACCTTGGACAGCACCAGCAGCCCGAACGCCAGTGGGAACAGCAACAGCGTGTCGAACCGCGGCGCGGCGTACAGCGCCACCACGGCCCGTCCCGCCGCGGCGGCGAACGAGATCGACCGGAGGTGGCCCCACCGGTCGAGAAGCGGGACGATGGCCGGGGCCGCCACCGCCAGGGGAGCCATCGTCAGGACGAGGTACAACGCGACCTTGAGCTTGGCCTGCCCGACGGGAACGGAGAAGAAGATGGAGTCCGCCAGGGCGATGGCGACCAGCGCGTCCCCGGCGGCGCCGGCAAACTGGACGAGCGCGTAGGCATCCAGCGGCCGGTCCGATTCCCACAGTCGAACCAGCGGACGGGTGACGGCCAGGCCGTACCTTCGCCACCGGCCGGAGGAATCGGTGCCTTCCATGCGCGCCGCGCGCCGGGTCAGGCCACCGCCGGGCGGGGCACGAGGCCCGCGGCGTCGATCACCCGTCGAACCGGGCCCATCTGCCCCAGGCCCATCACGTGGATCCCCGCGATGCCCGGGATCGTCTTCAGCTTCGCCACCACCTCCACGGCGAGCCGCACCCCTTCCACCTCCGCGTCGGCGCCAGCCTCCTCGAGCAACGACACGACCCGATCCGGCACCAGAACCCCCGGGAGGTGCCGCCGCATGTACCGTGCGCTCTTCGGCCCTCGGGGGACGGCCACCCCAGCCAGGACGAACATCCGCTCCAGGATTCCCCGGGCCCTGGCCGCGTCGGCCCACGCCTCGAAGGCGCCGACGTCGAAGACGATCTGGGTCTGCACGAAGTCCGCTCCCGCGTCGGCCTTCCGCTCCAGGCGGTCGAACCGGTAGTCGGGGGCCAGCGGCACGTCGGCCACCCCGATGAAGAAGCGCGGCGGGCTCTCGATCTGCGCCCCAGAGAGCAACCGTCCGTCCGCCCGGAGCGAGTGGACCAGGCCGATCAGCTCGGTGACCTCCAGGTCGTACACGCCCTTCGCCTCTGGATGGTCGCCCACGATGGGAGGGTCCCCGGTGAGGCACAGGACGTTCCTGGCGCCCAGGGCCCACGCCCCCAGCAGGTCGCTGGTGAGCCCCAGCCGGTTCCGGTCCCGGCATGTGACCTGGGCCACCGGCTCGAGGCCGGCCGCGGCCACCAGGCCGGCCCCCGCCACCACCGACATGTGGGCGGAGGCGGTCGGGTTGTCCGTCAGGTTCACCGCGTCCGCGTAGCCGACGAGCCCCCGAGCCTGAGCCGTCACGCCCTCGGGTGAAGCGCTGCGGGGCGGGACGACCTCCGCGGTCACACAGAACACACCATGGTGGAGGAGGCGCTCCAGCCGGCTCTCGGCCCGGACGGTCATCCGCCGGGTCGTTCCGCAGCGGAGCCCGACGCGCGCTCCGCCGCCGTGGCCACGTTGGCCATGAGCATGGCCACGGTCATCGGCCCCACGCCACCGGGGACCGGCGTGATCGCTCCGGCCACCTTGGAGACCTGATCGAAGTCCACGTCGCCCACGAGCTTGCCGTCCACGCCCCGGTTCGTGCCGACGTCGACCACGACCGCTCCCGGGGACACCATGTCCGCGGTGACCTTCTTTTGCGCGCCGGCGGCGAACAC
>VAYG01000116.1 GCA_005885015.1 Actinomycetota bacterium
ATCGGAGCGCTCACCGGCCCGACCCATGTCGGTGCGCAAGTGGCATGGCCACAACCGGTCGCATCGAACGCGTAGAGCTTCTTGTCCGAGCCACCCACGTACACGGATCCACCCGAGACCGCCGGTGAGTTGTTCACGTCTCCGCCGGTCTGGCCAACCCACAACGGGTCGCACGTCGCCCTGAGGCAGCCGGCGGCCGAGAACGCGTAGAGCCCGCCGAACTGGGACCCAACGTAGACGACGCCGTTCGCCACCGTGGGCGAGGATTCGCCCACGCCCACGTTGCCCGTCCACAGCGGCGTGCACGAGCCCCGGCGGCAGGCTTTCACATCGAACGCGTAGAGCTTGCCCAGCGGGCTGGCCGTCCCGACGTAGAGGATGCCGCCGACCAGAGCCGGGGTGTTGTAGATCGCCTCCCCCAGGTCGACCCGCCACACGGGGTCGCACTCCGATGAGGCGCAGCTGTCACGGAAGGCCAGGAGCTGCCCTCGGTCCGTTCCGAAGTACACGAAGCCGTTCACGACCGTTGGCGACGACTTGAACACGAGATCGTCGCCGACCGTGGCGCCGTTGCCGATCCACGTCAGTCCCAGGCTGGAAACGTTGCCGGCACCCACCTGCTGTTCCAGGGGATTGAAGCCCCGATGCCCCGGATGCCCATGGAACTGTCGCCAGTCGACCCCACCGGCCGCCGGCGCGGCCGACGAGGGCGTCGGGGAGAGCACCGCCAGCGCCGCGAACACGACGATCCACCTCGAGTGAGCCATCCCCCGTTCCCTCCCCTCTCTTTCCCTTCCGTCAGATAGAGACGTCCTGGGATGTGAGCTTCCTCAAGGCTGTACGGACGACCCCGCCGCGAAGATGCGCCGAGGCGCCAGGTGCGCCGTCTCGCCGCCACGGGGGCGTCGATCAACCCCCTCTTGATTTCCCGGACTAGATAAGGCATAGTCCAAAAGAACTAGCCCTGCCGCCCAGCCCGGGGAGAATTCGGGAGGGGTAGCTCGGCGGACTCGAGCCCAAGAAAGGAGCGGGAACCGATGGCACACCCGTCCGGTCGAAGGTGGATCGTTCCACTGCTCGCCTTGCTGGTGCTGGGCCAATGCTCCGCCCAGGCGATGGCCAACACGGTTACCCCTCGATCGCGAGCCACCGCCGACGAGCGCTCGATCGACGTCGGCTACACCGGAACCGCCTGGGGTACCTATGCGTTCGTCGGCAACAACGTGAAGTCGGGTAAATCGGCCGTCTCGTCGCTGGGCTGCCGATCCGTGGCCGGAACGCATCATGAGAACACGGTGACGTCAGTGTTCTCCAAGGACCTGCTCGAGACCGGCGTGATCGACACGACGGCGGATGCCCTCGCCCAGGGAAACACCCAGACGGCCAAGACGACCGCAGACGTTCACGACATCGTCCTGCTCCAAGGCGTCATCACCGGAAGCGAGATCACCGCCGTCAGCGCCACCTCACACGACGACTCCGGCTTCTCGACCAGCTCGGAGGGGTCCAGCGTTGTCGACCTCGACGTCAACGGCCAGCACTTCAACGGGACCGTCGATCCCAACACGAAGATCGACCTCCCCGGCATCGGTTACGTCGTGCTGAACGAGCAGTCGAGCTTCATCGGCCGGCGCAAGGCCGGGCTGACCGTGAACATGATCCATGTGGTGGTCACCGCGGGCGGCGGCCAGTTCAAGAAGGGCACGCAGGTCTTCGTGGCGCACGCGGAGAGCGGCTTGAGGACCCAGATCGCCGGCGTCCTCGACGGGCGGGCCTATGGGACCAGGATGAACGTCGACGACAAGGTGGTCTCGGGTCCGTCTGCCTTGGTCGGATTGGGCTGCTTCGGGACGGGCGGCAGGCTGCGGACGAACGAGGTCGACAGCGTCAGCGTGCCTCCGGCCTTCGACGTCGGGACCGTGGTCGACACCGCCCAAGGCACGGTCAAGAAGGACGCGGCGACCGGTGAAACGACGTCCGAGGTGCAGCTCGTGGACGTGGCGCAGGGAGTCATCACCGCGGACCTGGTCAAGGCCGACGCACACGCCTTCACCGACGGCACGACGTTCTCGTTCGGGGACGACGGCACCCAGTTCGTCAACCTCTACGTGAACGGCCAGCCCTTCGGAGACAACGTGCCACCCAACACGATGGTGGACCTGCCCGGACTGGGCACTCTGTGGCTTCGGCGGGAGATCGAGCGGAAGCACTCGATCGAGATCCGCATGATCGAGCTGATCGTGACGCAGGACAACCCGCAAGGCCTGCCCATCGGGGCGGACATCCGCGTGGCCGTCGCCGAGGCATCAGCGCACTGAGCCTCGAGAGCGATCGATCGGGGACGCGCGGTCTCTCTAGCGGCCGGCCGGGACGTGCGCGGCGTTCCCACAGCCCTTCGCAGCCGCGGGGACCCGGGGAGCCAGCCCGCCCGGTGGGAGTGGCGCGGTCGCTGCTCTCGGACCCGCCGCGCGGACCAAGCGTTGGGCCGCCGAGCTGACCGGGAGCGTCGTGCTCGGCACTCCGGTTCCCGGCGCCGTCACGGCGGCCGGGGGGAGGGCATGTGATACGCCTCCAGGTGGGACGCCCTGGAGGGAGACCGCGGTGGGAGCGCTCGCCCGCGCGCCGGCAGCCGCCAATCCAGCCTGGCAGCTCATGAACTTGACGTTCTGACCCCCCTGTCCGCCGTGCGATGCAAGGTGGGCAGAGGCAACGGCAGCCGAGGTGGCCAGGAATCCGGCGACGAGCCCGACGATCAACGTTCGGCTCCAATTCGAAGGCTTCATGGTCGGATGATCGGAGTTCGGGCTCGAGTTCTCAAGCGGTCACTGGTGGAACCGCCCGTCCCAGGGGGAGAAATGGCCCTGGGGACTAGGACACCGGGCGATCGCTCCCCGGTGGGATCCCGAGATTCGGGTAGATCCGTCTGATCCTTCGCTGGGACCTCGCCGGCTGTGTCAACCTCTCGGCCGGCTCGCGTGTTCTTGTGACGATGGAGGCCATGGTGGCCACGCCGAGGGCGCAGGTGAGCGAAGGATCGCTCCGCAGTGCGTTCGAGGAGCACTATGTACATCTGGTCCGGCTGCTGGCGTTCCTGACGGGGCGCCGGGAGGCCGCCGAGGACCTGGCGCAGGAGGCCTTCGTCCGCCTGGCGCCCAAGATCGATCACTTGAGCGCGGACGAGGTGGGGCCGTACGTGCGCCGCATCGCCATCAACCTTTGGAAGAACCACCGCCGGCGGCTGGCGATGGAGTTCCGTGCGCGCATCCGGGAGGGGCCGTGGCCGGTCGACGCCTCACAGTCGGTTCCCTCGCGGGTCGACATGGCCAGAGCGATCCGCCGGCTCCCGGCTCGCCAGCGCGCTTGTGTCGTCCTGCGCTTCTACGAGGACATGCCGGAGGCCGCGGTGGCGGAGACCCTGGGGTGTTCGGTCGGCTCGGTCAAGACCCACACCAGCCGGGGCCTGGCCAGATTGCGGAAGGAGCTCGGCCATGAAGATTGAGGATCGGGTCCGGGAGGAACTCGAGGAGGGACGCGGGCCGGAATTGGACGCCTCGGACGAGGCCTGGGAGCGCATCCGGCGTCGGATCGGACGGCGGCGGGGCGTGCCGGAGCGGTGGGGAGCGTTGGCGGTGGGTGTCGCGGTCGCGGCGATCGGCGTCGGCCTCGCTGGGTGGATGCTGGTGGCCGCCTCAGGGGGAAGGCAATCAGCAGCCAACAATCCATCTCCTCGAGCGACCCCCAGCGGCCAACCGTCGGCTGCGCCCCTCCGCGACATGCGATACGAGACGAATGCCATCGTCCTCCAGCAGGGCCGCGGTCCGGTGATGCTCTGCTTGGGAGCGATCCAGCTCTCCCTGCCCCCGAGATGCGGGACGTTGCCGATCGCCAACTGGAGCTGGGACCGGGTCAACGGGGAGCATCGCGCGTCCGGCGTGACGTGGGGTGCGTACCAACTCCTGGGAACCTTCGATGGGGCGGCCTTCCACGTGATCCGGGTCGGCGCACCCCAGCCGGCTCGGCAGGATCCGTCAGACCGGATCGAAATCCCGTGCCCCCAGCCTCCGGGCGGATGGGTCGCCTCAGATCCGAGCAGGACCAGGGAATCCGACAGGTCGGCAGCGGGAGCCCTGGTCGACCGGCAGCCGGACTCCGCCGGATGGTGGGTGAAGGTGATCCACCGTCCGGTAGGGACGGACGTTTACGGCCCGAGCGATGTCGTTCTCAACGCCGCCTTCACCGGCGACATCGAGCGGCATCAGACTGAATTGGCGCGCGTGTGGGGCGGGCCCCTGTGTGTGGTCCGGTACGAGCGGACCGACGCGGAGCTTCGAGGGATCCAGAGCGAGCTGACCTCCAGCGTGGCCAAGAAGTACGGCATGCGGCTGCTGTCTGCCTACGTCGACGTCGTCCGCAACCGCGTGGTCGTGGACGTGGTCGTCTTGGATGACGAGTTGAGGGCGGCGCTGGACGGTCGATACGGGAAAGGGGCCGTGTGGCTCACGGCCGAATTGCGGCCAGTGGGCTGACCCTGGGCTCTTCGGGGATCGATCGAGTGGTCTGGGGCCTGGTTTTCCGCCATGATCTTTCGAGGACGCGCGGCGGCCCTCGGCCCTCGTAGCTCAGTGGATAGAGCAACGGTTTCCTAAACCGTGTGTCGGAGGTTCGATTCCTCCCGGGGGCACCATGTGATGTGTTTGGTTCCGCCTGATGCGTGACACATCGGCTCCGGGTGATGGGTTACGTGGCTCCGGCTGATGGGTGACACTGGCTCCGCCTGATCCGTGCCGGTTGCAACTCATCCACCAGGAACCGCCACGCTTCGTCATGACGCGGACG
>VAYG01000052.1 GCA_005885015.1 Actinomycetota bacterium
TCGAGCGCCCCGAGGTCGAACATCGGCTCGGGCCGGGAGAGGCTGGGGAAGTTCCCCTCGGCCGCTCCCACCACGATCACCGTGTCGAACTCGAGCCCGGCGGTGCCATGGGCGGTCAGGATCCGAACACCGTGGGCCCTCCTGCTCGACGACCCCTCGGCCAGGCCGGGGCCCTCCCGCCCTCCCTCGAGCATCTCGAGGAACGCCTCGACGGAGCCTTCCCCTCGCTCCCCCGACCGGGCCGCGGCGTCGGAGAGCGCCAGAACCGCATCCAGGTCCCGCCGGGCCTGGGGTGACGTCTCGGCTTCCTTGACCAGGCGACGGCTGTGTGGCAGGTCGCGCCACAGCAGCCGGTACGCGTCGAGCACCGAACGGCCGGCGATCCGTTCCGCCTGAGCGAGGGAGCGGTTGAGGACTTCCAGGTCGGAGGCCTCCGCGGGCGTGAGGCCGTCGGTGCGGGACAGGGCCCCGGCCGGTCCCTCCCCCGCGGCCAGGGCCGCGCGGACCAGGCTCCGGGCCGTGGCGGGGGACAGCCGCCCGAGCTCCGATACCAGGATCGCCTCGACCAGCTCACCCCGGTCCTCGGGGCGGGCCAGCCACTTCAAAGCCAGCACGAACGGGTGGACGGCGGGTTCGGCGAGCAGTGAGAGGCCGCCCTCCGGGCTGACCCTGGGAACCCCGGCGTCGTCGAGCGCCCTGATGAGGCCGGCCACGTCGGCGTCGTTCCGGCGGGCGACCACCGCGAGGTCCGCCCACGGCACTCCTTCGGCCACGTGGGTCCGCAGGAGCTCCCGGGCCACGGCGGCGAACTCCTCGGACTCATGAGTGGCGGCCCACGCCTCCCGGATCAGCGCGGGTGATCGATGTGGCGTCCGGAGGTCGACCTGCCGGGCCAGCGGGACGACCCGGAGGAATCGCCGGATCGGCTCGTCGGTGGTCCCTTGGAAAGAGAAGACGTGTGACCCGGGATCGCCCGCGACGATCAGGCTGATCCCGGCAGCCCGGATCACCAGCGACTCTTCCGCAAAGGTCGCCTCGTGGTAGTCGTCGACCAGCAGATGGTCGAAGGGTGGCCGGCCCTCGGCCAATGCGGCGGCCGACTGCCCCACCAGGCCGGCGAAGTCGACCTCGTCCTGGCTGTGCAGCACGTCGAGGTAGCGCCGGTAGAACCTGGCCAGATCCGTGAACCCGGAGAGCCCCGCCCGCTCCGCCCTGGTGGCGATCTCCTCCGGGCTGAGGAGCGCCTCCTGCGCCCTGAGGAGGAACTGCCGGACCTGGTCGGCGAACCCGACGAGCGTGAGCATGCTCCCGAACGCCCGCCATTCCGAGGCCACCTCGCCCGCGAGGAGGTCCCACACCCGAGCCGACTGGTCCGCGGCGGCCAAGACCTCCGGGGGCTTCCCATACCCCAGCCGCTCGAATCGCTCGGCCATGACGTGGTGGGCCAGCCCGTGGACGGTCATCACCTTCATACCCGGGAGCGCCCGGGCCAGCCGGCCCGACAGGACGTCGCGGGCCGCCGACCTGTCGCCCCTCGATCGAACGACCAGTCCGGCCCGCTCAGGATCCGCTCCCGACTCGATGAGCCGGGCGAACCGCTCCCGGAGCGTCCACGTCTTCCCCGCACCGGGCGTGCCTGTCAGGAGCAGCGGGCCCTGCTCGTGCGCCAACGCCGCTGCCTGTTGGGGGTCCGGTTGGAGAATCGTGCCGACTGCCATCCGAGCCTGCATGCTACGCCCCGCCTCGGACAGGCCAGAGGCTCAGGGTGCCGGCGGACTGGACTCCGCTCGCTCCATCCGGACGACCGCTTCCGGGAACGGACGGTAGGCGCCGGCGGGATCCCACCCGATGGCACCATCGCCGCTCGGGACGAAGCGCACCCGCAGTCCTTCGGCACCAGCCCTGGTGCGGGCTGCGGCCTGGAACCAGCTCAGCGATCCAGGAGGAAGGACCACCGGACCTGCCGTCCCCGGCGGCTCCAGGGAAGGGTCCTCGGCGAGGACGGCCACAGGGCGGACGATTCGCCGCAATGTCGCGGCCACCTCCGGCTCCCCGGCGTGGACCCGGACACGGCCGCCCTCCCACGTGGCCTCGGCCACCACCTGATCAGGGCTCTCGGGCCGGAAGAACTCGGCCCGCACTCCCCTCAGCCCTCCGAGCCCACGTCCGGGGCTCCGAAGGTCGCCCAGAGGAAGGCCGCGGTCAGGGTCTGCGCCGGCATGGCTGCGTCGTGCTCACCGAGCGCTTCGGCAAGCTGAACCCGATCCTGCTCCTCGAACCCTCGGGCCCGGAGGGCGGCCCATTGCAGATCGACCGGGTGGGGCAGGGACGAGACCCCGGCCATCGTCATCCGGCGCAGCCGGAGCGACGCCGCCTTCCAGTCATCGCCCCCCAGGTGGAGCCTCAGCTCGCTCCACGCGGCCAGAAGGGCCGACGGCCACCGAGCGAACAACCGGAACGCAGCGGGGGGACCGGGAAGCGAGTAGAGGCGGGCCGCCTCCTGCAACACATCCTGTGCCCGCTCCGGAGCGGGCTGGAAGGACATCCATCGTTGCCACTCGGGGATACCCCTGCGGACCGGGGGTTCCTCGCGGCCGGTCCCCTTCAGCCGTTCCCGGCGCACGGCGCGAGTGAATCCATGCACGACGATCTGCGTCTTGGCCATCACCAGGTGGGCGGCCCGGGCGCATTCCACGATGCGGGTCACCTCGCCTTCGGACAGCTCACCGTCGAGCCGCTTGCGGAGATCCGGAACGTCCACCCAGGAGCGCACCGCGTCGGCCGCCTCGGTTCGCAGCGAACGGGCCAGGACGAGGAAGCTCTTCCCGACGTTCGGCCGGATCGCCGACCACGCCGCGGTGAAGAAGACCGGATAGGCGGCGATCGCGTCGAGCGTCGGATCGATCCAACCCGTGCGGAGGGTCTGCCGGATGTCCTCTCGGACCGCTCCCAGCACCAGGGCGGGGTCGGATCCGTCGTGCCCGCCGGTGCCGTCCTCGGAGTACGTGTTCGCGCGGAACCCCGTCATGTCACCTCGTCACGAGGCCTGGGAGGGACTCCTCGACCGTGGAGAGCGAGCAGCGAGCCTAGCAGCACCCGGTCGTCCGTCCCACCCCCCTTTCGAGGAAAACGTGTCTTCGAGTAAAACGTGTCGGCGCCCCGCGGTAGGGTTCGGACCGAGAGGGAGGCGTTGCGTGGGTCGAGTTCCCAACCCTCTCCCCCTCGGCCACCGTGAACGGGCGCGGCTGTCCCCCGTCACGGCCCTCGGGACCGGGCAGCTCCGCAGGTTCCGCGACCGAGACGTGATCGTCCGGCAAGGGTCCCGGCCCGAGGTCCTGTTCATCGTGGAGGAAGGAGTCGTCGCCCTGGCCACGTGCACACCCACGGGGCAACGGTGCGTCATCGATCTGCTCGGGCCGGGCGATCCGTTCAACGAAGGTGCCATCGCCATGGCCGCATCCGACGCCGAAGGGTTGGAGGCTCGGGCCGTCGGGTCGTGCGCGGTCCTGGCCATCCCCCGCCCGTCGCTCGAGGCCAGGCTGCGCGACCCGCTCGCGGCGTGGCTGGCCGCCTCGATGGCCTCCCGGCTCGCAGAGGCCCAGCGAGCGCTGGCCAGGTCGCTCTCTCTCGGCGCCCGCGAGCGGACGCTCGAGCTCCTCCGAACTCTGGCCGGGCGATGGGGCCGCCCCAGCCCTGACGGGCTCGTGGTCGACGTCCCACTGACCCAGGACGACATGGCGGCGATGCTGGGGCTGGCCAGGGAGAGCGTGAATCGGGCTCTCCGAGCGCTCCACCGGACCGGAGCGGTCCGCCGTTCGGGACGCTCCTACGTCCTCGCCTCGGGGTCGTCCTCCGAGGTCTGAGTGGATGCCTTCCCGCGCTCATGCCGGGAGCGGTCCCGGCGGAATCGATCCCCATCACGCCGCACCGCGCCGTCCGCCTCGAGCTTGATGAGGTGGGCCAGGACGGACCGCGCCGCGGCCTGATGCAGCCCGCCGGGGTAGTCGCCGTAGATGAGCGGCACCAGGTCGTCGGGTGTTCGCGGGCCACGTTCCAGCCCCGCCAGGATCTGCCGCTCCCGAAACCGCCGGTGCTCGATGTACTCCCGGAGCTTCCCATCCGCATCCGGAACGACCGGTCCGTGTCCGGGGAAGATCGTCCGAGCGCCGAGGGCCCGCATCCGGTCGAGCGAGTCCAGGTAATCCCGAAGGTCTCCGTCGGGCGGGTCGATCACGCTCGTACCCCGCCCCAGCACGGCGTCGCCGGTGAAGAGGGATCCGGAAGCCGGGTCGAAGAAGACGACGTGGTCCTTGCTGTGGCCGGGGGCGCCGACCACCTCGAGGCGGACGCCTCCCGCGGTGAAGGCATGTCCCGGCAGGAGCGAGTTCTCTCCCTGCCGGGGAGCGGCAGCATGGACGGGAGCACCGGCCCGGGCGGCGAGAAGCGCGGCGCCCGCCCGATGGTCTGCGTGATGGTGGGTGAGCAGGATGGCCTCGATCGGCGAGGCCGCGCGACCCACCGCGTCGATGTGCCCGGGGTCGTCCGGTCCCGGGTCGATGACCAGGGTGGGACCCGTCCCCACGACCCAGGTGTTCGTGCCCTCGAGCGTGAACGGCCCGGGGTTGGGAGCCCGCACGCAGACGATGCCCTCCATCGGACACCATGATGGCAGCGAGGGATCATCTCTCCCGATGGGCGACACTACGGCTGATGGGCGAGCGGTCGCCGAACTGCTGCGGGCTCGGATCGCCCGGCAGGGCCCGATCACGTTCGCCGCGTTCATGGATGCCGCGCTCTACGGCGAGGGGGGGTTCTACGGGCGGCGGGCCGTCGGCGAACGCGGCGACTTCGTCACGGCCCCCCACGTGTCCCCCGTCTTCGGCATCCTGCTGGCGGCGCAGGTCGAGGAGTTTTGGCGGCTCCTGGACGAACCCGATCCCTTCTCGATCGTCGAGGCCGGGGCGGGAGACGGGACCCTGGCCCGCCAGGTAATGGATGCCCTGCCCGATGCGGTCCGGCGCCGATCGACCTACCTCGCCGTCGACCGCAGTCCCACGGCTCGGGCGGCCCTTCGGGCTGAAGGGCTTCGCGCGGCGGCGAGCGTCTCTGAGCTTCCTGCCGCCCGGCATGGCTGCCTGCTGGCGAACGAGCTGCTCGACAACCTCCCCTTCCATCGTCTTCGGATGACCGACGATGGCCCGGCCGAGCTCTACGTCCGCGTGGACGGAGATGGCTTCGAGCTGGTTCAGGGTCCCTTGTCCGAGCCCGGCCTGGCCGACCTCGTGCCCGCCGAGCTATCCGTGGGCCTCGAGTGGCCCGCCCGGCCGGCGGCCACGCGCTTCCTGGACGAGGCCATTCGGGCGATCGCCCGCGGCTACGTGTGGCTCGCCGACTACGCGTTGTCAGGAGCCGAGGAGGCCCCGTCGGTGCACGGCTACCGAGCCCACCGGCTGGAAACGGACGTGCTGTCCGAGCCGGGGTCCCGCGACATCACCGCAGGGGTCGACTTCGCGTCGCTGGCCCGCCATGCGAGCGGCCGAGGGCTTGCCGTGTGGGGTCCGGTTTCCCAACGAGACGCCCTCCTGGCCCTGGGGTTCCGCGACCTGGATCGCCGGGCCCAGCAGCGACAGGTGGAGGCCGTCGCCGCGCGCCGCGGCATCGACGCCCTGCGCATCTACTCGAATCGGGCGCGGGCGAATCTGCTGCTGGCTCGGGGCGGCCTCGGCGACTTCAGCGTGATGTGCGTGGGGATCGGGGTGGAGCGGGAACCGGCCTCGACCAGCTCGACCCTCTGAGCGTAGAGGCCTCGCAGGGACCTACCTGTCGACGTCCCCCACCACGAAGAAGATGCTCCCGAGGATGGCGATGAGGTCCGGTACCAGGGTGCCCGGCAGGATGGATGGGATCATGGCGACGTTGGAGAACGAGGCAGTTCGCATCTTCATGCGGTACGGGTAGTCCCCTCCGTCCCCGACCACGTAGTACCCCATCAAGCCCAGCGGGTTCTCGGTGCGAACGTAGATCTCGCCTTCGGGCACCTTGATTTTCTTGGGCAACTTGGGCGAGACGAACTGACCGGGGGGGAGCCGGTCCATGCACTGCTCGACGATCTTGCACGACTCCCACATGCGTTGGACGAGCACCCACAGCCGGTCGTAGCAGTCGCCGTTCTGGCCGACCGGAACGTCGAACTCGACCTCGGCGTACTTCTCGTACGGGTCGTCCTTGCGAGAATCCATGGGGATCCCGCTGGCCTGGATGATCGGGCCCGAGCAGCCGAACGCCGTGGCCACCTCCGACGGAAGGATCCCGATGCCCCTGGTCCGCACGTGGATGATCTCGTTGCCCATGATCAGGTTCTCGAAGTCCCGGAGCTTCGCCCGAATCCACCGGAGGACCTCCACCCCCTGTTTGAGGAATCCTCGCGGGAGGTCGTCCTTCAACCCGCCCACGCGAACGTAGGAGTGGTGCATCCTGGCCCCCGTTGCCGACTCCATGAGCCCCTGGATCATCTCCCGCTCTCGGAACGCGTAGAACATCGGGGTCATCGCCCCGAGCTCCAGGGGATAGGAGCCGGTGAACATGAGGTGGTTCAGGAGGCGGTTCCACTCCGCCATCATCGTCCGGATCCATTGGGCCCGTTCGGGAACCTCGATGCCGAGCAGCCGCTCCATCGCGAGGATCCACCCCAGCTCGTTGTTGAACGCCGACAGCCAGTCGTGGCGGTTCATCAAAACGAGCACCTGGCGCGGGTCGCGGTACTCCGAGAGCTTCTCCGCGCCGCGATGCATGTATCCGATCACCGGCTCGGCCCGCACGATCATCTCGCCGTCGAGCTCGAGAACGATCCGCAGCACACCGTGGGTGGAGGGATGCTGCGGCCCGATGTTGAGGATCATCTCCTCGGTGCGCAGCTGGCCCTGGGTGACCACCTCGATGCCGCCTCCGCGGAGCATCCAGGCGTCGCTGGCAGCGGTGAACGCGGCCCGCTCCTTCAGGTCCATCGGACGAAGGGTAACAGAGCCGCCGAAGGGAACCCCCTGCTAACCTCGATGCCGTGTCGGTCCTGTCCTACTTGCGGTTCGCACTGTCTCCGAACGCCGACCGCGATGACTTCGAACACGACATGCGCGCGATGCTCGGCCTGGCCGAGAGCCAACCCGGCTACCGCTGGAGCGAGATGGGCAGCTCCATGGTGGACCCCACCGTCTACGTCGTGGTGTCCGAATGGGACGACGTGGACCGGATCAGATCCTGGGAGCACGAGGAGGAGCATTCGGGCGTGATGAAGAAGTGGGAGCCGCTGTATCGCGAGCCGCTCCTGCACCGGCGGTTCGTTCCCTGGGTCCGGCCGGCCACATGAAGACCGACCAAGCTCCCACGGCGGTGAAGGCGACCCCAGCCGATGCCCGGCGCGGCGTTCCTTCCGTCGACGCGCTGTTGCGATCGGCGCCCGGCCGCAAGGGGGTCACCCGGTTCGGGCGGGCCCTCGTCAAGCAGGCGCTCGGCGCGACGCTTGCCGAGATCCGCGACCAGGCGACCCGCGGAACCGAGGTGCCCGAGGAAGGCATCATCCTGGCTCGGGCGTTGGGGGCGGCCGCCCGCAGCTACTACGGCCTGTCCGAGGTGATCAACGCGAGCGGCGTGGTCCTTCACACCGGCCTCGGCCGTGCCCCGCTTCCCCGTGGGGCGGCCGATGCGGCGGCCGGGGCCGCGCACGGGTACTCCGACCTCGAGGTCGACCGGGAGACGGGGGCGCGGGGGCGGCGCACGGCCCGGGCCGAGACGCTCCTCCGGGCCCTCACCGGAGCCCAGGACGCGCTGGTCGTCAACAACAACGCGGCGGCCCTCCTCCTGGCGCTGGCCGGCCTCGCCGCCGGCAGGGAGGTCCTGGTCTCGCGGGGCGAGCTGATCGAGATCGGAGGGGAGTTCCGACTGCCGGAGATCATGGCCGCGTCGGGAGCGCGGCTGGTGGAAGTGGGGACCACCAACCGGACCAGGGCCGGCGACTACCGGAAGGCCGTCGGCCGGCGGACCGCGATGATCCTCAAGGTCCACCCCAGCAACTACCGGGTGATCGGGTTCACGAACTCGGTGGATCTGGGCGAGCTGTCGGAGCTGGCCCGAACGGCCAGGATCCCGCTCCTCTACGACGTGGGGAGCGGATTGCTCGAGCGCTTCCCCGAGGTCCCCGCGGACGAACCCGCCGTCGCCGAAGCGCTCGCGGCGGGGGCCGACCTCGTGTCGTTCTCCGGAGACAAGCTCCTGGGAGGTCCGCAGGCTGGGATGCTCGTCGGGCGGGCCGACCTGGTGGATCGACTCCGCCGGCATCCCCTGGCCCGCGCGCTTCGCGTCGACAAGATGACCGTGGCGGCGCTGGAGGCCGTGCTTCGCCTGTACGCGACGGGTCGCCGGTCGGAGGTCCCGCTCTGGGGCCTGCTGTCCGTGCCCCAAGCCAAGCTGCTGTCGCGGGCCCGGGCCTTGGCCCAGCTGTTCCGGGGCGCGAGCGCCGGGGAGAGTCAGGCGGTGGCCGGGGGGGGATCCCTCCCGGGCTACGGCATCCCCTCGGCCCGGCTCGTCCTGCCGGCGGATTCGCCGAACGATGTGGCCGCCCGGCTGAGGACGGGGCGTCCCTCGGTGTTCTGCCGGATCGAGGAGGGAGCGCTGGTGTTCGACCTCCGGGCCGTCCCCGCCGAGGACGACGACCGGCTGGCTCGGGCCATCCGGTACGCGCTCCAGCTCGGCTGACCCCGCCCGGTCCGTGGCCGCGTCCCAGGCATCCATCCAGGACGAGGGACCGGACCTCCGGGTCGTAGCCACGGCCGGTCACGTGGACCATGGCAAGTCGGCATTGATCCTCCGGCTCACCGGAATGGACCCCGATCGCCTCGCCGAGGAGAAGCGAAGGGGCCTCACCATCGACCTGGGGTTCGCCTGGGGCGTGCTCCCGTCGGGTCGCGAGATCGGGTTCGTGGATGTGCCGGGACACGAGCGGTTCGTCCGAAACATGCTCGCCGGAGTGGGCCCGGTCCGCCTGGTCTTGTTCGTCGTGGCCGCGGACGAGGGATGGAAGCCCCAGTCGGAGGAGCACCTCCAGATCGTGGACGTCCTGGGGGTGGAGGGCGGGGTGGTCGCCCTGACCAAGTGCGATCTCGTCGACGAGGCCACCCTGCGCGCCAGGACGGAGGAGATCTCCGCTCGCCTCGCGGGGACGCGGCTGCGGACGGCGCCGGTCGTTCCATGTTCCGCAATCACCGGACAGGGGATCGATCGACTGCGCGGCGCGCTGGACGAGGTCCTCGCCCAGGCCCCACCCCCGGAACGGTCGGGGCGGGCTCGCCAGTTCGTCGACCGGGTATTCACGATCAAGGGCGCGGGGACGGTGGTGACGGGCACCTTGACCGGTGGGCCGCTCGCCGTCGGGCAGGAGGCCGAGGTGCTCCCGTCGGGCCATCGGGCCCGGATCCGCGGACTCCAAACGCACAAGCGATCCCTGGGGGTGGCCCAACCGGTGAGCCGGGTGGCGGTGAACCTGTCCGGGACCACCAAGGCGGATCTGGAGCGCGGCGACGTGCTGGCGCTCCCCGGCCGATGGAGGGCGACCTCGATGTTCGAAGGCGTGATCCGGCCGGTCCGCGGCCTCGACCACCCGCTCACCTCGCGGGGCGCATACAAGCTGTACGCGGGCTCTGCCGAGCGCGACGCCCGCGTCAGGCTGTACGAGACGAGCGAGCTGTCACCCGGCGGCGAGGCGTTCGCCCGCCTCTCCCTGTCGCGGCCGGTGGTCCTGGACGTCGGCGACAGCTTCGTCCTGCGGGAGGCCGGCCGGCAGGAGACCGTGGCCGGCGGCCACGTGTTGGACGTGGACCCCCCGTCCCATCCCGGACCCGACCGGGCCGGAAGGCTCAGGGTCCGTCGGGGCGTCGATCGAGGCACTCTCGCCCTCCGGGTGGTCGAGGACCGGGGAGCGATTCGAGGCGCCGAGCTCCAAGTCGTGGCCGGCGTCCCGGCGGATCAGGCGACCGGGCGGGGTGCCGTCTCGCTCGGCGCATGGGTGATGGCTCCACGTCTGGTCGAGACCGCGGCCGGAACTCTTGGCGCGGCCCTGGCCCGGTACCACGCCGCCCACCCGCTCCAGCCAGGGCCGGACGTGGGAGAGGTTCGAACGATCCTCGCGGAGCACCACCGGGCCCTGGCCGATCCAGCGCTGGCCGACGCCCTCCTCGAGCGGCTCTCCGCGGAAGGCACGATCGTCCGCCAGGGGGCGGCGGTGCGGCTCCCATCGCATCACGCATCCACCACCGGCCGGGAGGAGGCCGACCGGTTGGTTGCCGCGGTCGCCGGCGCCGAGCCCGCCCCGCCCACGATCCGGGAGCTGGTCGCCGCCGGGTTCGGACAGGAGCTGATCCGGGCGGTCTGCGCCGATGGTCGGCTGGTGCGGATCTCTCCAGAGATCGTGGTCAGTCCGGAGTTCCTGGCCCGCGCGGAGGAGGTCGTTCGGGCCCGAGGCGCGCCGCCGGGGCTCACCGTCTCCGCGTTCCGGGAAGCGGTGGGGACGAGCCGCAAGTACGCCCTTCCACTCCTGGAGTATTTCGACGCGCGCGGCGTGACCCGCCGCCAGGGAGACGTGCGAATCCTTCGATCGCGTTGACCGGAAGACCGGGTCAGCCGACCCGCAGGCTCACGAGGACCTCTTCACACCCGTGGTCGATCTCGTCGCGCCGGGCGAGGGTGTGCTGGCAGCGCACGAAGTACTCGGTGTTGCTGTTGAACACGACGGCCAGCGTGGACTCCAGGATGTACCCCACGCCGCTCGGCATCACGACCCGCCATCGAAGCCCTCGCTGGCCGGCCAGCACGACCTCGTCCGGCCCGCTCTGTACCCGCATCCCCTGTGCCTCGAAGGTCCCGGAGAACTGCGACTTCACCTGGTCGCTCCAGATCGAGGCGCCAGCGCTGGCGGACGGGACGGGTGAGCTCACCACCGTGACGTTGTTGAGATCGTCGAGGCCGACCACGTACTGTGCCGACCCCGTCGGCGGCTGCGGGCTCGCCGGCTCCTGCACGTCGAACCGCACCCAGTCACCCGGGTAGACGAAGGAGACGCCATCTGCCCGAAGCGTGTTGGACGCGGGATGCGCGGTGGACCGGGGAGGCTCCACGATCGCCCGCTCCCGACAGCCGGTCAGGCCCGAACCGAGGACCACGATCAGGACCAGCCGTCGCCACATCGCACCACCGTAGCTCCGCGGATCGAAGACCGACAATGGCCTTCGGTCTCGTCGCGGGGTCTGAGAGGCCTAGGCCTCCACCGCGGCCAAGACCTCCACCTCCACCGGAGCCCCCAGCGGCAGCTCGGCCACGCCCACGGCCGCCCGGGCGTGCCGACCCTCCTCACCGAAGACCTCGACGAGGAGATCGCTGGCCCCGTTGGCGACCTTGGGCTGGTCGGTGAAGCCGTCGGCGGAGGCCACGAACACCGACAGCTTGACGATGCGCCGGATCGCGTCGAGGGAACCGAGGCTCACCCGCAGCGACGACAGCGCTTGCAGGGCGCATCGCCGGGCTGCCTGCACGCCGTCTTCGACGCCGAGCTCGGCGCCGAGCTTCCCCGACCACAGCAGCTTGCCGTCCTCCAGCGGGACGGCCCCGGACACGAAGGCAAACCCGCCGGCCACGACCACCGGGATGTAGGAGGCCACTGGGCTCGGCGCGGGCGGCAACCGGATCCCCAGCTCCCGCAGTCGTTCCTCCGCACCCACCGGCGTACGGTACACCGGCCGGTGCCGTCGCATCCGCGACGCAGCGCGGTCTCAGGAATGGATCGAAGAGAAGCTCAGCCCACCGACCGGAGGGTGTGACGATCCCGTTCGCGGATCAGCAGTCGCCGCTCCAACTCGGTGAGCCCGCCCCAGATGCCGTGCGGCTCGCGGATCCGAACCGCGTACTCGAGGCACTCGATGCGCACCGGGCAGATCGCGCAGATCCCCTTCGCCTTTCGCTCGCGAGCGAGGCGCTGGTCCTTGTTCTCCAGCTCTCCCGGCGGGAAGAACAGCCCGGAGTCCTCTCCGCGGCATGCCGCCCTCCACTGCCAACCGTACTCCCAGGAATGCGTCGCCACGTCGATGGCCGAACCGGCCGTCCCTCCTTTTTGGCTTCTCGAATTAGTTCTTCGTACAAAGACGCCGCGAAGATGGACGCCGTTCCCCGTGCTCGGGAGTTGTTTACGCAATCGGCACAAAGCTGAGAGCAGCCTGAACGACGACCCGGAGCCCGCCTCACCCGCCCGTTTCGCCGGACTCCGGCTCGACCCGAAGGATCAGCCCGTCGATGCCCCTGACCCGGACCCGCGACCCCTTGGGGATGGGGCCGTCCGAGCTCCGGGCCCTCCAGATGGTGCCCTTCACGTACACTCCGCCCTCCGGATCGAGGTCGCTGCGTACCTCGCCGACGAGGCCGACCAGCCCCACCTGGGCCGTGCGCACGCGCTCCCGGGAGCGAAGCGCCACCGTCATCCCGAACCCGAAGAACAGCAGGCTCCCGATCGTGGCGAGGACCATCAGCCAGACGGGGAGATCGATCGATGACGACACGCCTCGCCAGGCGAGGAAGGATCCGGTGGCGAACGCGGCCGCCCCGACGACGGTGAGCACCGCCACCCGGCGGATCAGGACGTCCAGCGCCATGAGCCCGGTACCGGCGAGCAGGATGGCGAGGCCCGACCAGTGGACGGGAACCACGGTGAGCCCGTATCCGGCGAAGGCGAGGAAGATCACCCCGGCGATCCCGGCCAGCCCCAGCCCGGGCTGCGTCGCCTCGAACGCGATGCCCCACAGCCCGAGGACGATCAGCACGTAGACGGCCGTCGGCGTGCCCACCGCGTGCAGCACGCGCCGAACGGGCCCGATCCCGTGGAACCGAACGGCCACCGGCCTGGCGGCGGTTCCCTTCGTCGCGAGGACGGACCGTCCCGCGGCCGTCATCACCGGCCGGCCGTCGAGCTTGACCAGGAGGTCGCCGATGTCGGCCGCCACCAGGGCCACAGCGCCCTTGGCGAGGGCCGGGCCCGCGGGGAGGGCGGGACCCGTCACCACCGCGCGCACCCCCGCCTCGGTGGCGCCCGCCCCCGGCGCGAGCGACTCCAGCTCGGAGGTCAGCCGGGCCACCTCGCGCGGATCCTCACGCGACGGTGAGGTCCCCAGGTCGAAGGGCCGGCCGGGCCCCAGCCCCGCCCCGGGGGCCATGGCCGCGACCGAGGCCGAGTACACGATGAACAAGGAGCTTCCTTCCGCACGCGCTCCGGCCGGTCCGACCCACGCAACCACGGGGACCCTGGCCCCTCGGATGACCCTGCCCACCCGCTCGGCCTCGTCTCCGTAGCCGCCCAGCGAGTCGATCTGAAGAAGGACCGTGGCGCCCGTCCGCTCCGCGGACCTCATGGCGTCCTCGACGAACCCGGCCAGCGAGGGATCGACCAGGCCCTTGACGTCGACCACGTCGACGGCGGGCTCGGCGGGTGCCTGGGCCGCCGCGTGCGGGTTCCCCAGTGCCACCGCGACCAGGGCCGCCGTCGCCGCCAGGGTCGCGCCCACCAGGGTTCGAAGCCGGACCATTGCGCCGATTGTATGGTCGGCCCATCGTTACGAGGCCGGGGTTCGATCCGGGACCGCGTCGTAGAGTCCCACCTCGATGCGATGGGACGACCTCCTGGACCGTCCGATCCTCCTGGTCTCCGGAAAGGGCGGGACGGGAAAGTCCACGGTTGCGGCGGCCGTCGCCTGCCTGGCCGCCGGGCGCGGGCTTCGAACGCTGCTCGTCGAAGTCGAACCTCGGTCCCAGCTCGGTCACACGCTGAACCTGCCCGACCCGGGATTCACCGAGACCCCCACCCGGCATGGGTTCTCTGTGCTGTCGTTCTCCCCCCGGGAAGCGGCGCTCGAATACCTGCGGTTGTTTCTCGGGATCCGGCGTATCGGGAGGCCGCTGCTCCGCGCCGGCGTCCTGGACCAACTGATCGGTGTCGCCCCCGGCCTCCGCGACGCGATGGTCTGCGGGAAGCTCTACGAGATCCTCCATGTCCGCAGGACGAACCGCCGGGACCAGGGACGTCCTCTGTATGACCTCGTGGTTGTCGATGCCCCGCCCACCGGCCAGATCGGTTCGTTCCTGGCGGCCCCGGCCGCCGTGGCCGACCTGGCCCGGTCGGGGCGGATCAGGCGGCAGGCGGCGGCCATCGATCGCATGCTGCGCCGGCGAGCCTCCATCCTCCTCGTGGCCTTGCCCGAGGAGATGGCCGCGGCCGAGACGACCGAAGCCGTAGGCGCCGTCCGCGCGGCGGGGTGCTCGGTCCCGGCCGTCGTGGTCAACCGGTCGCTTCCAAAGGTATTCGCGCGAGGTGCCCGCTCGGTGGCGGAAGGGCTCTCCGGGGCCGAGTTCCGCCGGGCGGCCGAGGGGGTCGGACTCACCGTCGGGCCGCGAGAAGCGGAGGAGCTCCTCCGCTCAGCGCTGAGCCAGGACCAACGGCATCGGTCGCAGCACGCCCACGCCCGCCGCATGGGCCGGCTGGCGCCACTCCTCACCCTTCCGGACATCACCGGCGCGGCCGGCCCCGAGCTCGTCGGCGCCCTGGCCGCGCGCATGGCCGCTCCGGAGGGGCAGACCCCCAGGCCCTCCGTGTCCCAGCGGGCACGGGGGGGCGCCGATGGCGCATCGGGTCCGGTCGAGACGCCGACCGCCACCCTGGACGGTCCGCTGGCCGGCGCACGGATCGTGGTCGTCTGCGGGGCGGGCGGCGTGGGCAAGACCACAGTATCGGCGGCCGTGGCCATCCATCTCGCCGAAGCGGGACGGCGAACCGCCCTCCTGACCGTGGACCCCGCCCGCCGATTGGCCACCGCGCTCCGGCTGCCGGCGCGCGGCGAGCGGACCGTGGTTCGAGTTGGCCGCGGGATGTCCATCGAGGCGATCCAGCTCGACACGCAGCGAACCTTCGACGATCTCGTCCGGCGCCACGCCGGCAGCGCCGAGCGGAGGGAGCGGATCCTCTCCAACCGGTTCTATCGGAGGATCGCCGACACCCTGTCGGGGACCCACGAGTACATGGCCATGGAGAAGCTGTACGAGCTTGCCGCCGAGGAGGACCACGACGCGATCGTCATCGATACGCCGCCGACGCGGAGCGCGCTGTCGTTCCTCGAAGCGCCGAACCGACTCTCCGACTTCCTCGGCGGCCGGTTGTTGCGATGGATGTTGTGGCCTTCCGCGAAGGCCGGCAGCGTGGCCATGGGCTTCGCGCGGTTCGGGGCGACGGCGTTCAGCCGCACCGTCGGCCGCCTGATCGGGACGGACGTGTTGAGCGACGTGGCCGAGTTCCTGGCCGCCTTCGAAGGCATGTACGCCGGGTTCAAGGCGCGGGCCGCCTCGGTGATCGAGGTGCTGCGGTCGCCGCGATGCGCGTTCCTGGTGGTGGCGGCGCCGGACCAGCCCAGCCTGGAGGAGGCCGCCTACTTCCTGACGCGGCTGGAGGAGGCGGGGATGCGGGCCCGGGCCCTCGTGGCCAATCGCCGGCACCCGGAGGCCACCATTCTTCCCCTCGGCGCGATGGACGCGGTGAACCTCCTCGAGGGCGGTGACGTGAAGGAGAGAGCCATGGCCGCGGTGCTGCTCGATGGCCTGCTTCGTCTGCCTCGCGACCGGGCTGAGGCCTCAGCGCTGAGCGCGTTCCACCGCGCGCACACCGCCGTCCCCATCGCGGCGGTGCCGGACCTCGCCGGCGACGTCCACGACGTGCCCGGTCTCCGACGGGTGGCTGCCCGCCTGTTCGACGAGGGATGAGATCGGTGGAGGCGGGTACCGCGAGACGTCAGACGATCAGGCCGACTCGCTGGAGGACGGGGACCCAGTCCGTGGTCTTGGGGACCTGCCGAATGAGCTTTCGTCGCTCCTTGCTCGTGAGGCCACCCCACACGCCGAACTCCGCGCGAGACTCGAGCGCCATCAGCAAGCATTCGGAGCGAACCTCGCATCGCTTGCAGACGGATTTGGCTCTCCGCTCGGAGCGTCGATGCGGATCGAAGAACAGCTCCGGGTCGTACTCATGGCAGCGTGCTTCATCCTGCCAGGACACGGCGGGCATCGTAGGCAGCGCCGAGGAACCGACCAATAGTCCGTATGGACTATTTTGGGGGAGGGACATTCTCCCCACTGCCCGGAAGAAGCCGGTTCCGCACAGTAAGCTAACGCGACACCCGAGTGCCCGGTGAGCGAGTGAGTCGCCCTTACACCCCACACGTATGGCGCGGCCCCCCGGCCAGCAGCGTCTCCGCCGGGAGGCTTCGGGGCGTGCTGATCCCGTTCGTGATCCTGGCCGCGGCCGGCTTGGTGGCGGCGGGCCTGTTCCCCGCCGTCGGCGGCATCGGCAAGGCCGTGAAGCTGTTCAACCAGCAGCTCCAGCCCTCCGGCAACCTCCAGATCCCCAGTCTGGCCCTGCGGTCGACCATCGTCGCCGCGGACGGCTCGGTCATCTCCCAGGTGGCCGACGAGAACCGGATCCCGGTGGAGTTCTCCCAGGTCAACGACGTCACCAGGGCAGCCATCCTCGCGGTGGAGGACCACGACTTCTACCGGCACGGCCCCATCGACCTGAAGGCGATCGTTCGGGCCGGCGTGGCGAACTACCAGGCCGGCAGCGTCGTGCAGGGCGGGTCGACCATCACCCAGCAGCTCGCCAAGAACTTCTTCACCGGCACCGAGCAGACGCTGAAGCGGAAGATCGACGAGGCGAAGGACGCCATCCTGCTCGAGCAGAACTTCACCAAGGACCAGATCCTCGAGCTCTACCTCAACGACGTGTACTTCGGGCACGGAGCATACGGCGTGGGAACGGCCGCCGAGTACTACTTCGCCAAGCCCGTCGAGAAGCTCACGCTGCCCCAGGCCGCCCTCCTGGGGGCACAGATCTCCGCCCCCGTCATCTACGACCCCATCGCCCACCCGGTGGCGGCGCTGAAGCAGCGCAACATCGTGCTCCAGGACATGCTGAAGTTCGGATTCATCGAGCGGCCCGAGTACGCGCAGGCCGTCGCGGCGCCGATCAAGCTGTCCGGCAAGCAGCGCAACGTCAACAAGCCGCTCCCGTACTTCGCCCAGTTCGTCCAGGACACGATCCTGCACCCCATCGCCACCGACCCCAACTACAAGACCTACCTCAAGGTCTTCGGGAAGACCGTGGAGGAGCGCAAGCGCTTCCTGTACCAGGGTGGGCTGAAGATCTACACCACGTATCAGCCACAGTTGCAGCGAGAGGCCGAGGCGGCCGTCCGGAGCAACATGCCGAGCGAGGGGAACCCCTACTCGGGGAACCCGGAGTCGGCCCTGACCAGCCTGGTTCCCCAGAGCGGGGCCATCCGGGCGATGGTCGGCGGCCCCGACTTCCTGAAGCACAAGCTCAACCTGGCCGTGCAGTCCAGGCGTCAGGCCGGGAGCGCGTTCAAGGCGTTCACCCTGGCCGCCGCCCTCGAGCAGGGGATCCCCATCGGGAAGGTCTACAAGACCCCGAACCCCGTGCACATCCCGCCCGGCCCGTGCGGACCCTCGTGGTCTCCCGGCAACGCCGAGCCGGGGGGCGGCGGCTTCGTGCCCATGACCGTCGCGACGGCCGAGTCCATCAACGTGTACTTCGCGCAGCTCATCGCCGACGTCGGTCCGGTGAACGTCCAGGAGATGGCCAAGCGCCTCGGCGTGGTGAGCTACGCCTACAACTCCTACGTCCACGTCCCTCCGTTCTGCTCGATCACGCTCGGGTCGGTGGAGGTCAACCCGCTGTCCATGACGGCCGGCTTCGCCACCCTGGCCAACAACGGGAACCGCTGCTACCCGTACGCGATCCAGAAGGTCGTCTCGTGGACGGGGAAGGTGGTGTTTCGGGCCAGGCCCCACTGCAAGCAGGTCCTCGACTCGAAGATCGCCGCCGGCGTCACGAGCCTCCTCCGAGGCGTGATCTGCTGCGGCACCGGGACGAAGGCAGACATCGGACGCCCAGCCGCGGGGAAGACCGGCACCGCCCAGGACTTCGCGGACGCCTGGTTCGTCGGCTACGTCCCCCAGCTGGCCACCGGCGTGTGGACCGGCTACGGGTACGTCAAGCGAAACGCCGACATGACCAGGGCGCCCATCCTGACCAGTGGCCAGCTTGCGGGGCTCCATCCGTTCGGCGGGACCCTCTCGGCGCCGATCTGGCACGCCTTCATGATCAAGGCGGTGGCCGGCCTGCCACCAAAGGACTTCCCCAGCGCCCCCGCGCCCCAGGGTGGAACCGTGCCCAACGTGGTGGGGTTGAAGCTGGACGACGCGGAGAAGGTGCTGGCCAAGGCTAACTTCACGCCCAACGTGATCATGGCACCGTCCGTCGAGCCCGCCGGCACCGTGTTCGCGCAGTCACCCGCCGGCGGCGCCCACGCCAGACTGGGGAGCGTCGTCACCATCAAGGTCAGCAACGGGAAGACGCCGAGCGTTCCCGTCCCGAACGTGGTTGGGATGTCGCGACAGCAGGCGGTCGGCATCTTGAGGGGCGCGGGGTTCGCCGTGGAGGTGGTGGAGGAGATCGTCTTCGACCCGAAGAAGGACGGGATCGTCCTCAGCCAGATGCCCTCGGGCGGGAAACACCGGGTCGGCAGCACCGTGGTCATCCACGTCGGGAAGTTCGGTCCCTCGCCCTCGCCGTCACCCAGCTGACGGCGGGCTTCAGCCTCCTCCCGGTTCGAGTCGCGACCTGACCTTCGCCCGGACGGCCTTGCCGTCGACCCTGCCCCGGGCCCGCCCCATCACGTAGCTCATGACCTTCCCGAAGCCCGCGGGGCCATCCGCTCCGGTCGACGCGATGGCCTCCTCGACCAGCGCATCGACCTCTCCCTCGGACAGCGGGGCGGGGAGATAGGCCTCCAGCGCCTCCCGCTCCTCGCGCTCCGTGGCGGCCCGATCCTCCCGCCCGGCTGCGGCGAAGGCCTCGATGGCCTCGTTCCTTCGCTTGACCTCGCGGGTGGCCACGTCCACGAACTCCTCGTCCGTGAGGGGATGACCGACCTCAACCTCGCGATTGGTCACGGCCGCCGAGAGCATCCGCAGCGCGGACAGGCGGACCCGTTGCCCCGCTTTGAGCGCCGCCGGCATCTCCTCCGCCAGCCTGGCCTTCAGGCTTCCCGGTGGGACCTCGTGTCGATCACGCGCTGAGGGCGATCCCTGCGCGGCCGTCTCGTCCACCGACACTACAATCGACGTTCCATGTCGCTTCCCATGCTGGGAAATCTAGCTCGAACCACGTTGTGGTCGCTGGCCGTCGTGGCGACGGCGGGCCTCCTGTGCGTCGCCTACGGGATCGTCATCGAGCGCCGGTGGTACCGCCTGGCCGACTATGTCGTTCCCATTCCGTCGATCGCGTCGGGTTCCCTCCGAATCCTCCACGTGTCCGACCTGCACTTCGTGCGAAGTGATCGCGCCAAGGCCCGGTTCCTGGCCGCCCTGCCTCGACCTGACATCGCGGTGGTGACCGGCGACATCCTGGGCGAGCCGGAAGCCGTCCAGTCCTCGGTGGCGGCGCTCCGGGAGGTGCGGGGCCGCCTGGGCTCCTATTTCGTCCTCGGGTCGAACGACTACTACGCTCCCAAGCCCCTCAACTACCTGGTGTACTTTCGACGCCGACGCCGGCACCGCCCGGGGAGGCGGAGCAGGGATGCGGAGCTTCGGGCCATGCTCGAGGCCGACGGCTGGCAGTACCTTGCCAACCGGCGAGCGTCGCTCTCGCGAGACGGCCTCCGGATGGAGCTCGTCGGGCTCGACGACCCACACATCGAGCGGCACGACCTCCGGGTGGCCATCCGTACGGATTCCGGTGCCCTGGGCATCGCGGTGGTCCACTCCCCCGATCCGGCCCCGGAGCTCGCCGCGTTGGGGTACGACCTCATCCTGACCGGGCACACGCACGGAGGCCAGGTCCGGATGCCGCTCGTCGGGGCCCTGGTGACCAACAGCACCATCCCCACCCGGTTGTGCATGGGCATGTCACGGGTGGGGCGCACCTACCTCCACGTTTCGCCCGGTCTGGGCACCAGCAAGTTCGCTCCGTTCCGGTTCCTGTGCCGGCCGGAGGCCACCGTGCTGGATCTGGTTCCGGAGGAAGACCCCGCTCAGGACGAGCGCTCGGCGACCACGCGCTCGAACGCGGCCTCGTAGCCCTCGACCATCGCCTCGCGGCTGAACCTCGCCTCCACCCGGGCCCGGCAGGCCGCCGGATCGATCTCGTCGAGCCGCTCGAGGCGCGCCGCCGCCTCCGCGGGGTAGTTCTCCACGGAGACCACGAACCCGGTCTCCCCGTCCGCCACGATCTCCGGGACCGACCCCCTCGGGGTGGCGATCACCGGCGTGCCGCAGACCATCGCCTCGGGCATCACCAGCCCGAACGGCTCGTCCCAATCGATCGGGAACAGGACCGCCTTCGCCCGCGACAG
Source organism: Actinomycetota bacterium (assembly GCA_005885015.1). Lineage (GTDB taxonomy): Bacteria > Actinomycetota > UBA4738 > UBA4738 > UBA4738 > AC-52. The sequence continues at coordinate 20,502 of VAYG01000052.1, forward strand.
GAGATCGAGCTTCTCCGCGTTGGTGACCTCGCCCAGGACGGTGGCGTTCGCCGGCATTGCCGGCAGCACGTCCTCGTTCCAGTGGCGCTCCTCGTCCTCGTGGGCGACCTTCACCGCCACCACGAGGGGAGTCCCGGCCTGCTTCGCCGCGAGGACCGCCCGAAGGACGCCCTTGTCCGGGTGGGCCCGTCCCAGGAAGAGGACGAAATCCTCCTTCTGCTTGCGGAAGGGGTAGGCGGGGACGTCGATCCCGTTGTAGACGACCCCGGCATAGGGCAGCTCGGGCATGTGTGACCGCTGGTTCTCGCTGATGGCCACGTATCGAACCCGGTCCCCCATCGCCGCGTAGAGACGCCGCATCTCCGGGGTGAACGAGCCGTGGAGCGTGTGCACGAGGGGCAACCCGAGCGTGGCCGGGACGACCAGGGCCGACCACGGCGAGTGGACATGGAACACGTCGAAGTCCTCGGGGTGCCGATATGTGTGCAGGGTGTGGATCGTGTCGTGCCAGATGTCGTTGATCAGCTTGGGTCCGGGCGCCGTGTCGAATGCGTAGTCGAGGCGAGCTTTGGTGACCGAGTCGCCCGTCGCGAAGAGCGTGACGTCGTGGCCTCGCTCGGCCAACCCGTCGGCGAGGAGCGCTACCACCCACTCGATCCCCCCGTAGCCCTTGGGAGGCACGGCCAGCCACGGCGGCGAGACCTCGGCGATCCGCACCGGCCGAGGCTATCAGGCGGGCGAAGACCGGCTCATGCCCTCTGTAGACTGAGGACTGGCCGGAAGGCCGGCGGGACGTAGCGCAGCTTGGTAGCGCGCAGCGTTCGGGTCGCTGAGGTCGCGGGTTCAAATCCCGCCGTCCCGACAGGTGTCAGCTGAGTCGGCGGGCTGGGATAATGGCCGGTCGATCCCCCCCTTCGATGCGGCGCCGGGCCGCGGAACCAGGGTGCACCGAATGAAGAAGATCGGACCAAAACACAGGATGTGCCGGCGGGTCGGGGCGGCCGTATGTGGCCGTCCGAACTGCCCCACGGCGAAGCGGCCGTTCCCGCCGGGCCAGCACGGCCGGGCCCGCCGGCGGATGACCGAGTACCACCTGCGGCTGCTCGAGAAGCAGAAGCTGCGGGCCATCTACGGGGTGGGCGAGCGGCAGTTCCGCCGCTACTTCCACGAGGCCACCCGGACCCGGGCCGTCACCGGCGAGGAGCTGCTTCGCCTCCTGGAGACCCGGCTCGACTCGATCGTCCTGCGACTCGGGTTCGCCCAGACGATGCCGCAGGCCCGCCAGCTCGTCTCCCACGGCCACATGCTCCTCGACGGGAGGAGGGTCGACGTCCCCAGTGCCTCCGTCCGGGCGGGCCAGATCGTGGAACCGACCGCCGCGGCCAAGAACTTCATCCCCATCCGCGAGGCCGTCGAGGTGACCCCCGACCCTCCCTCTTACCTCGAGCGGGACAAGGAGGCGCTCCGGGGACGGCTGGTCCGCCCCCCGGAACGCGACGAGATCCCGCTGCCGGTCCCGGTCGAAGAGCGGCTGATCGTCGAGTTCATGTCCTAGCTCGGACCACGGCAAGCAGACCCGGCCTCGAGTTGACGCTGGCTCCTCCGTGCGAGGCGTGCGGCGAGGCGACGGCCGAGGCGCGCATCTCGGCCATGTGCGTCCTCTGGCGGTGTCCCCGTTGCGGCCACGTGCTGAGGGACCTGGCCCGCTGTCGGGCGGGGGCCCGGGCGCACCCATGGGGCGGAAGCGAAGCGCTGGACCGCGTGCGGCTGGCCCTGACCCGGCAGCGACTCCGTACGCTCCTCCCCGGCCGGACGGGCGGGGACGTCCTCGAGGTCGGGTTCGGACGAGGCCTGCTCCTGGCGAGCCTCCTCGCGGAGGGCCATCGCGTGTCCGGCGTGGATCCCGGGGCCCTTGGTCTGGACCTGGCGCCGTCCCTGGCGCGCGGGGCGACCATCTACCCGGTCCCCGTGGAGGACGCCTCGCTGCCGGCGGGGCGGTTCGACCTCGTGTACGGGATCCACGTGGTGGAGCATCTGCGCGACCCGGCCATCGCCTTCGGGGCCTGGCATCGGGCGCTGCGGCCCGGCGGCCGCCTCTACCTCATCACCCCGAACGCCCGGTCGGCCGGCCTCTCGCTGTTCCGAGATCGGTGGTGGAATCTCGAGGACCCCACCCACGTGCGCTTCTTCTCTCCGGCATCGATCGGGTTGATGCTCGAGGCGGCCGGATTCGAAGGCATCCGGTGGCGGGCCCCCGTGTGGGACAGCCTGACGATGGAGGTCAGCAGCGTCCTTCGGACCTTCCGGAACCCGGCGACGAGCGGCGACCATGGCGTCCTGGGCGGGGGACCGGCGTGGCCCGCCTACGCGCTGGGCGTCCCCCTCGCCCTGATCGCGCGGTTCGCCTGGCCGGCCGTGCGCCCCAGCATGGAAGTGATGGCCCGCCGGCCCTCCTGACGCCTCAGGGCCGGGACGGCGTCGCGGGGGTCTCCACCTTCCGCGCGTAGAGGTTTCCCAGCGCCAGGACATCCATCCTGGTCCGGCGGAACGTGTCCACGGCCTCCTGCGGCGTGCAGCAGATCGGCTCGTTCTCGTTGAAGGAGGTGTTGAGGAGGACCGGGACCCCCGTACGCCGGCCGAACGCCTCGAGGAGCTCGGCGTACAGCCGGTTCTGGGACGGGCGAACCGTCTGCACCCGGCCGGTCCCGTCGATGTGGGTGGGCGCCGGGATCTCCGACCGCTTGTCCCGCCGCACCGGGTACGCCATGAGCATGAACGGAGAAGGGTAGGCGTCCTCGAAGAACCGGCCCGTCTGGTCCTCGAGGATGGAGGGAGCGAACGGCCGGAACGGTTCGCGGTGCTTGATCCGCGAGTTCAGGACCTCCTTCATCTCGGGACGGCGGGGATCGGCCAGGATCGAGCGGTTGCCGAGGGCCCTGGGGCCGAACTCCATCCGTCCCTGGAACCATCCGACCACCCGGCCATCGGCCAGATCGCCGGCCGCGGTGGCCACGAGCCGGTCCCCATCCATCTCCGTGTAGGGCACGCCTCTGGATTCCAGGGCCACCCGGCAAGAGGCCTCGGTGAAGTCCGGACCGAGATAGGCATGGTCCATGACGTAGGTTCGCTTCCCCCCGAGGACCTGGTGATGCACGTAGGCCGCGGCCCCCAGCGATGTCCCGCCGTCGTGGGCGGCCGGCTGCACGAACACGTCGCGAAAACCTGTCGACGCCCGCACCCTCCCGTTCGCCACGCAGTTCAGGGCGACGCCTCCGGCCAGGCATACCGCGTCCGCCTCTGTCGTCCGGTGCAGATCGCCGAGCATCTGGAGGACGACCTCTTCCAGCCGTCGCTGCATCGAAGCGGCAACGTTCCGGTGGCGATCGTCCAGCGGTTCGGACGGGTCGGTTCGGGGCGGCCCGAACAGCCGGGCCATCCCTTCGTCCCAGATCCGGGGCTCGGTGGGAGTCCCGCCCCTCCAGGCGATCGGCTGGATCTCCTTGAGGTGCCGGAAACAGGTCATGTCGAGCGCGAAGTGCATCGGATCGGACATCGAGATCACTCGCCGCATCTCCGCCATGTACTCCGGCTCCCCGTACGCGGAGAGTCCCATCACCTTGTACTCGTCGCCGTGCTTGTGGAACCCGAGGTACTGGGTGAAGCCCAGGTAGAACCATCCGAGGGAGTGGGGGAAGTTGACCTCGCCCTGGATGCGCAGACGCGATCCCTCGCCGACACCCCACATGGCCGAGACCATGTCCCCGATCCCGTCGAGGGAGAGCACCGCCGCCCGGTCGAACGGGGACGGATAGAACGCGCTCCCGAGATGGGCGAGGTGGTGTTCCACGAGGTGGAGCTTCGCTCGGACTGACCGCGAGTCGATCCCCAGCCCCTCCGCCATCGTGCCCTTCGCCCGGTAGAGGGCCAGGAGGTCTCCGCGCCTCGGGGCTTGGCGCCGGCCCGCCGAGGTCCGAACCGCGAAGCCGAGCTTTCGAAAGAGATTCGCCTGTGGCCTGCCGGATACCGCCACGTGATCGATGTCGCGGGCCTCGATGCCGGCCGCGTCGAGGCAATAGCGGATGGAGCCGTGCGGGAAGGCGACCTCGTACTTCTGGCGGGTGAACCGCTCCTCCTCCACCGCGGCCACCAGCTCGCCGTCCACGAGGAGCGCGGCGGAAGCGTTCGAGTGGTAGGCGTTGATCCCGAGGACGATCATCACGGATCGCTCCGGCCGGACCCCAGTGGCGCCCGCAGCCTTCCCTTGCGGCCGGGCGGTCGGCAGACTAGCAGAATGCCTTCCTCAACCGAGGGACCGCGAGAGCCGCTCCACGCGGTTCCGGGGCCGCCCGGACACCCTGGGTCGACGGGCTCGCTCCACGCGCGCAGGTCCTGGCACCGACGCCTCCCTCTCCACCCGCGGCGCGCGATCGCTGCCTTCCGGCCGCGGCCGTTGGCCCTCCACCGTGTCCCCCTCTTGTTCGTCCTCGGACTGGCCCTGCTGTCGGTGCCGATCCTCCTCCAGCCGGGCCGATACCTCGCGGACACCCACGACACCCTGTGGTTCGCCCCTGGCTGGTACCTGCGCCACTCGCTGAGCGTGTGGCAGGACTCCGCGTTCCTCCGGGGCCAACCGAGCCTCGCCCCGATGGCGGCGTTCGTCTGGGCGCTGCGCTCCCTGGGTTTCTCCCTGTGGTTGGTCCAGCGCCTCTGGTACGGGGTCCTGATGGCCACGGCCGGCGTAGGGGCGGCCCTCCTCGTTCACCAACTGCATCCGCGGCTGCCTTCGATCGGCGCGCTGGCCGCGGGTCTCTTCTACGCGATCACGCCCTACGCGCTCGCGTACGGGCTGCTGTTCAGCCCGGCGTTCGTTCCCTACGCCCTCCTTCCCGTGCTGCTCCTGGTCACCGCTCGATGGCTTCCCCGGCGAGGGCTGACGGGTCCCGCCCTGTTCGGGCTCGTGGTGTTCGCCATGGGAGGAGGGAACGGCGCGCCTCAGCTCCTGGTCCTGCTGACGGTCGGCGCCTACGTGGTGTGGGTGGTCGGGGTGGAGCGAACCGTGGGGGTCCGGCGGGCGCTCGCCTTCGTCGTCCCCGCGCTGGCTTTCGCCGCCGCCATGAGCGCCTACTGGATCTTCTCGGGCTCACCGAAAGAGGCGGCCAATGCGCTCGCCTACAGCGAGCAGCCCCCGGTGATCAACGGCGCCTCGAGCTACGCAGAGTCGATCCGGGGGCTCGGATTCTGGCAGTTCTACGGAGGTGATGCCTACGGTCCGTGGATCCCGGCCGTGCGCAGCTTCGTGACATCGCCCGGCCTGGTCCTGGCCGGCTTCATCCTGCCCGTCGCCGCTGTGGCCACAGCGTGGCTCAGCCGGTGGCGGACGCGGCTCCTCTTCCTGTTCCTGGCCCTGGGCTCGGTCGTCTGGATGGCCGGGATCTTCCCGGTCGGCACGTCGACGCCGTTCGGACGATCGTTGTCTTTCGCCTACCGCCACATCCGCCTCGTCGCCGGGCTGCGGACCACCTACAAGGTCGGCATGGTGCTGGAGCTCTGCCTGGCTCTCCTGGCGGGGATCGGGCTCGGCGAGCTCTGGAGCCGGTTGGAGGCGCGGCCCGGCGCACGACGGTGGCGCGGCGCGGCCGCGGCGGCGGCCGCGGTGGTGATCCTGGCCGCCGCCTCCCCGGTTTGGACCGGGAGCTACGCCGCGCCTCGGAGTGCCAGGGCCATCCCCGACTACTGGAAGGACGCGCTTCGGTTCGAGCAGGGCCGGTCGATGGACCACCGGACGTTCTTCGCCCCAGGGACGCTGTTCCCCGTGTACCGCTGGGGAGGGCTGATGGAGGGCGTCGGACAGTCGGCTCCGCAGATCTCGCCGGTGTCGGCGTGGCCGTTCCCGGTCGACTACCACTACGAGACGAATCTCCTGGCGGCGGTGGAACGCTCCTACCAGAACGGATTCCATGCGCGCCGAACGGCGGATCTCCTTCGTTATCTCGGGGTTCGCGACGTCGTGCTCCAGAACGACCTGGACTGGCAGCGGAGCGAAACCGCCAGGCCGGCCGACGTGGAACGGCTCGCCCGGGACCGGTCGCTGGAGCCGGTCACGTCGTTCGGGCCGGTCGGCCGTTACACCGCCGTCTCGGGGAGCGGTAGCCCGGTCGATGCCCAGCTCCGGGCGGCGCGCGGCCTCCCTCCCGTCCAGGTGCTTGCCGTCCCCGAGCCCAGGCCGGTCACCAGGGCGGAGTCGGGCGCCCCCATCGTGGTGAGCGGAGACGGGTACGGGTTGGCCACCCTGGCCGGCCTGGGATACCTGGAAGGGAGCCCGCCGGTCCTGTACTCGGGCGCGCTGGACCCGATGACCCTCCGGACCCTGGCCGCGGACCGTCCCATGTTCGTCGTGACGGACTCGAACCGCCGGGCGGCCACGGACTTCAGCACCGCCCGCGGCGACCACGGGTACACGCTCGCTCCGGGAGAAGGGGGCGCGGCCACCGGCTACGGCCTCTTCGGGAACCGGCTTCACTCGCAGTCGGTGGCCGCGTTCGACGGCGTGCGATCGGTGACGGCGAGCCCCTCGGCCCCGCCGTTCGGCGGCCAGGCAGCCTTCGCGCCCTCGAACGCCTTCGACGAGGATCCCCGGACCTGGTGGCTCGTCGGCGCCTTCGGCGATCCCGTGGGGTCATGGGTCCAGGTCACGTTCGATCGCCCGCGTTCCCTGTCGTCGGTGCACCTCGGGGTCCCGCCATTGGAGCTCGGACGGAGGGTGAGCGCCGCGCGCCTGTCCTTCTCCGACGGAAGTTCCGTCCTCGTCCCCGTGGGACCGTCCGGAGCAACGGCGACGTTCTCCCCACGCGTCTCGACGTCGCTGCGGGTGGAGATCGCCGGCGTGCAGGGGCCGGATCCGACGGGCGTCGGCTTCACCGACATCAGCATCCCGGGAGTGGTGGCCCGCCGCATGGTCAGGGTCCCGGACGACCTGACCAGGATGGCCCGAGATCCCGCCGTGCTGGCCATGATGGCCTCCTCCGACCTGGCATTCGTTTTCGAGCGGGCCCGAAGCGGCTCACAGTTCCTTCCCGACGAGGAGCAGGGGATCCTTCGAAGGTTCGACGTGCCCGTGAGCCGGACCTTCTCCCTTTCGGGCGTGGCCCGGCTCGACCGGGGCGCGCCCGACGAGGAGATCGACCGGCTCGTGCGCGGACCCGGGCCGGTCTCCGCATCATCTTCGAGCCGCTTCCTGGACGATCCGGCGCTCCGGGCGAGCGCAGCGCTCGACGGGAATCCGGACACCGCCTGGGTGCCTGCCGGTACGGTCGGACAATGGATCCGGGTCACCTTCCCTCGACGGCGGCTCGATCGATTCGGCATGGAGGCCCAGTCGATGCCGGGACGGACCCCCATCAGCCAGATCCGGGTCGCTTTTCCGGACGGCTCCTCCTTCACCAGGCCGGTCCCTCCGAACGGCCGGCTCGAGGTTCGATTCGCCGCTCGCGCAACGTCGTCGGTCACCATCGCCGTCACGGGGGTGGCCTACGCCGGCCAGGGACCGCCCCCGCCCGTAGGGATCGCGGAGGTCCGGATCCCCGGCGTTTCGATCCCCGCCGCGCCGCGGCGGGCGGCCGCGCCCTGCATGGCCGGTCCCGCGTTCACCATCGACGGGAGGCCGGTGCCGATCCGGCTCCAGGGATCGATCGGGGCGCTCCTGGACGGCCGGCAGCTGAAGCTCTCCGCGTGCCGCGACGCGCTCGCCCTCGGACCGGGCCGCCATGACCTCGTGGCGGCGGGGGCGCTCCAGCCGGACACGCTGGTCCTGGCCTCTCGAGGAACCGCCCCCAGGCCGGCGATATCGGGGCCTCCCGCGACCTCGGTCCACGCTCGGCCCGACGGTGGCTACGACATCGACGTGGCCGGGGCCGCCGCCCCCTTCTACCTGGTCACCGGGCAGGACTGGGATCCCGGATGGACCGCCACCATCCAGGGAACGTCCCTGGGCCGGCCCATCATCCTGGACGGGTACGCGGCCGGCTGGCGGGTCGACCGGGCGGGCTCATACCTGACCCGCATCCGGTACAAGCCCCAGCGCAGGTACGAGGCCGCATTGGCGCTGTCGGCGGCGGCGTTCCTGATCGCCATCGCCATCGTGGGATGGTCCCGCCGCCCCCGGAGGAAAGCGTGAGGACCCGGCGGGCGATGGTCGGGGTCGTCTACCTGGCACTGCTCTGGTTCTTCGGAGGCAAGTACGGTGCCGCCGTGGGGATCGCCGTGCTCGCCGCGGACCTCGCCGGAGTGCCCCGCCGGGCCATCTGGATCGCGTCGATGGCGTTCCTGGCCCAGGGCGTGCCCCGGTCGCCGGTGGTCGGCTCGAACTTCGGGACCGATCACCTGGTCGCGCACGTCCTGGTGGGGATCGGTCTGGCCGCCGCGGCCTACGCCGGGCTCCGCGAGCTCCTGGAGCCGCCGGCCGGTGGAAGGCCGCGGCGAGCTCACCCCGAACGCTGAGGAGGCTCCCACCCGGCGGGACGCTGCACGACGACCGCGCAATTCCACATCGCGATCTCCCGGAGCCCGGGGACCCGGGCCACGAACCCGAGGGAGGGCCAATACCTCGGCGCGACCTGCCGGACCTTCAGTCCGCTCGCCCGCAATCGCCGCAACGTCTCTCCGACGTGGACCACGAAGAGGGTCCGCCCGGGGAGGTTCGCCGGTTCCCGTCCGTGCAGCGCCCGGTACACGCGAGTCCCCGCGCGAGGACCCAGGTAGTGGAACGGGCTCATCTCGTGGCCTCCCCACGGCGACAGCCAGTTCGTCCACGAGACATAGATGGCGCCACCCGGCCGGCAGGTCCGGGCCAGCTCGAGGACGATCGTCATCGGATCGGGGACGTGCTCGAGGACGTTCGAGCACAAGACGGCGTCGAAGGCGCCGTCACGGAACGGGAGGCGCTCGCCCCGGCCCATGACGAACGGCGTGCGGGTCACGCCGGGCCCCCACCCATCCTCGACGTCGAGAGCCACGACGGTGGCACCCGCCCCGGCCAGCGCCTCCGCCATCGCCCCGATCCCCGCGCCCACGTCGAGCCACCGGCATCCCTCGATGGGGAGGCGGCATCGGCGGGCGTGCTCCAGCGTGGCCTCGGCCACAGCCCGGTAGAAGGGCACCGGATCACTTCCCAGCGAGAAGGCCAGCCGGAAGATCCGCGTCGTGCGGGGGATCCATCCACGTTCCTTGCGCGAGTTCCCGGCGATGACTTAGCGTATCGAGTCGCTCTGCCCGAGCGAGCACCAACCCAGGGGGGGAAGTGCGGAGGACACTCGGCTACATCGCATTCACGCTCGGCTGCCTGCTCATCTTCACGGCCCCCCTGATGCGCTGGTACGCGCTCCCGCGGGTGGAGAAGGCGCCCTACGACGTCGACGAGAAGACCGTCTCGCTCGGGTCTGGCCAGTATTTCAGCCCGGCGACCTTCTCACTGGTCGGTCCGGTTCCCGTGCAGAACACCCAGACGGCGAAGGGGATCCCCGCGAAGAGCAACCATCGGGTGGCCGTGATCAACTTGTTCTCTCGGACGGTCGATCTTGTGAACGACGTCGGCATGGATTACACGAACGACGTCTTCGCGTTCGACCGCAACACGGGGTTCGCCGTCCACTGCTGCGACGAGCAGCCCCGGCACGCCGGATACACGCTCAAGCTTCCATTCAACATCGACAAGTCACGCGCGTATCCGTTCTGGGACACCACCGCCAAGGCGGCCATCCCCGTGCGGTACGTCCGAACCGAGGAGGTGGCCGGGCTCCAGGCGTACGTGTTCCAGAGCTACGTCGACGACATGGCGATCGGCACACTCGAGATCCCGGCCTCCTTCGACAACGGGCCCGACGACGAGAACATCACCGCCACGCGGCATTACCGGGCCACGACGACGTTGTGGGTGGAGCCGTTCACCGGGGCCATCCTCAAGGGCGGGCAGGTGGCCGCGCAGTGGGTCACCAACCCGCAGGGGAAGTTCATCATGCCGCTCGCCTTCACCGACCTCTTGAACGACCGGGCGAGCGTGGAGCGCACGGCCAAGAAGATCCGCGACAAGCTGTTCCAGCTTCGATTCGTCGACTTCTGGTTCCCGGTCATCGGGCCGCTGGTGGGGCTGGTGCTCCTGGCCCTGTCGGCGGTCCTGCTGCGCCGTCCTCGAGCCCGGCGGGCCGGAGCCTGACGACCGCACTCCGCCGCCACGCGGTCGAGCTGGCCGCGGTGGCGCTGGCGTTGCTCGTCACCATCCCGCTCCTCGCTCCCGGCTTCGTCCTTTCCTACGACATGGTGTTCGTCCCCCGTCTCCCCTTCTCCTCGGCCCTCCTCGGGATCTCCCGGCTGCCCGCCCGCACCGTTCCCTCGGACCTCGGCGTCGCGGTGCTGTCCCGGGCGCTGTCGGGCCAGGTCGTGGAGAAGCTCGCCCTGGTGGGGATCTTCCTCCTCGGCATGCTGGGAGCCGCCCGCCTCATCCCCTCGGCGCGGCCGGCCGCTCGGGTGGGGGCCGGAGTCCTCTACGTGTGGAACCCGTTCCTGTACGAGCGGCTCCTGCTGGGGCACTGGGCGTTGCTGTTGGGCTATGCCCTGCTCCCGTGGGTGGCGCGGGCGGCGGTCGAGGTCCGGGAGGGCCGGGACCGGGCCGGGTGGCGGCTGTTCCTGGCCGTCACCGCCGCCGGGGTGGCGAGCCCCCATCCTCGTCTTTCCCCCCTGGCCCGAGGGGGGCCGCCGGGTCCGGTCCAACATCTTCCTGGTGGGGGGCATCGCCGTTGCGTCCAACCTCCCCTGGTTGATCCCTTCGCTCCTCCGCCCACCGCAACCGGGGCCGGCCTCGCTCGGCCTGGCGGCGTTCCGGGCCCGGGCCGACTCCCCGCTCGGCCTGATCGGCAGCTTGCTCTCACTCGGGGGGCTGTGGCGCACCGACCTGGCACCACCGGGACGAGCAGGCTGGTGGTGGATCCCCGCGTTCGCCCTGATCCTTGCGTTCGTCGTCCTGGGATGGATGGCACTGAGGCGACGGTGGCCGGCGGGTGTGTCGTGGGGCCTGCTCGCGGCGGGGCTCCTTGGATTCTTCCTGGCGGCCGCCCCCTCCCTTCCCGGAGCGCGCCCGGCCGTCCTGTGGATGATCCGCACGCTCCCAGGGGGAGCGATGTTCCGCGACTCCCAGAAGTTCGTGATGCTGCTGGCCCCCGGGCTCGCCGTCGGGTTCGGCCTGGGGATCGAGGTTGCCCTGGGAGCGCTGGCCTCGAGGGCGACCTCGAGCCGGCGGTGGAGCGGACTGGCCGCGGTGGCCCTGCCGATCCTGCCGGTCGCCCTCGCTCCTTCCCTGGCGTGGGGGGCCGCAGGCCGGCTGTCGACGGCCGGCTATCCGCCGTCGTGGACCGCGGCTCAGCGGACGATGTCCGCCGACCCCGTCCCCGGCGCCGTCCTGGCCCTTCCTTGGCATGCGTACCTCCCGTTCATCTGGAACCACGGTCGCGTCGTCCACCAGCCGGCGCTCGAATACTTCACCCGCCCGGTCGTGGCCAGCTCGGCCCTGGAGCTGGGCCAGGCGACGATCCCCGACGAGGACCCCTGGTCGGCACTGGCCGGGGCGGTCGTCCTCGACGGCGGACCCTTGGAGGCACACCTGCCGTCCCTCGGCGTTCGCTACGTCCTGCTGTTCAAGGAGGCGGATTGGCCAGCGCTCAGGCCCAGGACCGCGGGCCTCGTCCCCGTCCTGGACACGGGCGATCTGGTTCTGTACCGAGGGCCCCCTCCAACCCGCGTCCCCTCGTTCCCCAGGCCGCCCGCGATCCCCGTGCTGGCTGCGGACGCCGTCTTCGCCGTGCTCGTGGCCGTCGCGGCGCTGCAAGTACGCAGGAGACGGCTTGGCTCGCCCGCCTTGACCGCCAAGTTACCGCAGAGTAAGAATCCCCCCTCGACCCGAGCCCACAAGGGGGGGAGCGTATGAAGCGAGCGATCTTCGTCCTGGCAACGGCCACGCTGGTGTTCATGGGCGTGGGGGTGGCGGGGGCAAGGGTCATCGGGACGCCGGAGATCGACCAGTCCCTGGCCACGTTCACGGTCAACCCGATGGGCACGCCCACGATGGTTCCGTGCTTGGGGGAGGATGGAGTCAACTACGTCACCGAAAGCGGGAAGTGGAAGGGCACGTCGGTCGACTCCAGCCCGGGAAGCCCCGACTACAGCTTGAACGGAAGCCTGACGATCAGCGCCAAGTTCACCGTCAACACCAGCACGGGCACGGGTGTGGGGACGGGGAGCTTCACCCTGAAGGCGGACGACGGATCGGTGGCCAAGGGCAAGTTCACCGTGGTCAACCAGATCATCAACGCCAACCAGGACTCGAACGGCCGGGGCCTGGTCGACGCGCCGATCAAGGTCAACGGGAACTCCACCGGCACCAGCCTCATCGCGAACTTCGAGTTCTTCGGGGACGGCACGACCGGCCAGATCAGCGGGCAGATCGGCGGACCGTCGAGCTTCGGTGCCCTCGACTACTCGGTCGAGTTCAACAACCAGACCTGCGCCTGAGCGGGCCGAGCGCGCGCAAGAACGGGTTGGGATGGAGAGCGCGCCCGCCGAGAAGCGGGCGCGCTCCGTCCCTGGCCCCACCGGGATGGCTCTGTTATCGTCACCGCCGATCCGGACCGGGAGTCGAGGGATGACGGGCGACGGGGAGCGTGGGTCGATCAAGCTGCTGGTCATCGCGGTGCTGGTGTCGCTCGGGCTGGCCTTCGGCGCCGCGTACGCCGCGGTGGTCAGTCAGAACCCCGGAACCCGGGTCCCGGCGCCCTCCCCCATCTACGGCAATGAGATGAGGCCGTCCCCCTAGCCGCCCGATGCGGGGGTGGCCAGGACGGGTTCGCCCGCTCGGATCTGCTCCTCGACAAGCTCACGCTCGAGATCGGCGAGGAGCGCATCCAGCCGCGCGGCCGATTCCTCCCATCGGAACCCGGCGCCGTAGGCCCGCGCCGCGCACCCCATCCGATCGCGAAGGTCCTCGTCGACCAGGATCGACCGAAGGGCCTCGACGAACCCTTCGAATGAATCGACGAGGATCCCCGTCTCTCCGTCCCTGACCGACTCGACCAATCCACCCAGGCGGAAGGCCACCGCCGGGGTCGCCACCGCCGCGGCCTCCGACACGACCAGGCCCCACCCCTCCTTGACCGACGGCAGAGCCAGGACCCAGGCTTCGGCCAGGGCCCGGGTCTTGGCGGTTTCGCCGACGAACCCGTCGAACCGCACCACGTCACCGATCCCCAGGCGATCCGACAGAACCCGCAACGAGTCGAGTGATGGGCCTCGCCCGATGACGCGGACCCGAAGCTCCGGGACCTCCTTCGTGAGGCCGACGTAGCAGATCGTGGGGTGACTCGCCCGTGCAGCCCGGGCGATGTCGACGCCCTCCGGGGCACCGTTGTGGATCACGGTGATGCGCTCGGGATCGACCCCCAGGCGCTCCAGGTCCCGGCCCGTCGCCGAGGAGACGGCCACGTAGTCGCTCTTCCGGTACACCCTGGGGGAGAGCCACGACTCGATCCACCATCCGAGCCGAGCCACCCGGGGCCCGAACCACATCGCCCATTGCTCCTGGTGGACGTGGTGGACGAGCACGACGACCGGCCGTCCGCAGTAGAGCGGAGAGAAGAACGGGACGCCGTTGTGGACGTCGATGACCACGTCGTGCGGGCCGAACCGTCCCAGGACGTGGTAGAGCGCAGCCCAACCGTAGACCGTCCACCGGCCCCCCCGGCGGACGAACCGCACGCCGTGGCGGACCTCTTCGCGGGGTGCACCGTGATGGGCGGCACAGAACACGCCCACCGGGCGCCCCCCGGCCACCAGCCGGCGAGCCATCTCCTCCACGTAGACCTCGGAGCCCCCGCCCTGCGGGTGGGCCCGGTCCCGCCAGTTCAGGATCAGGACGGCCCCTCGCGCCGGGCGACCCGCGGCCAGCACGCGCCGGACGTGCGCCGCCGCGACCCCCAGCAGGCTCGCGTGAACCGCCACCATGACCGAGGGAACCACGTTCGGGCGCGCGGCTGTCTGGACGATGGCGACCATGCCGGCCACGGCGACGGCCCCGCAGGTCCAGGCCCAGGCGACCCGGCCCGCCCCCATCATCGACTCAAGCAGAACCACGGTCAGGCCGGCCGGGATCATGGCCACGGCGAGGACGCGCAGGGTTCCCACGGCCTCGAGGTATCGGTCGCCGTAGCTGATCGACAGGAACAACCTCGGCCACACCCGCGGGGAGCAGCGCGAAGGGCAGGGCTCGGCGCAACGCAGGTCCCACCCCCGTCGTGGCCGCCCGGCGGATCGCGTACGCCGCCGCCGGGGCCTGGCTGAACAGCACGACCCGGGCCAGCGCCGCGGCCGCCGCGAAGGAGGCCGCCCGGCCGGGGCTGAGCAGGCGGACTGCGGCCACGTCGAGGAATTGCACGGTGCTGACCAGGACGAGGCCACCCGTCGCCAGCCAAACCTCGGCGGCAACTGGGGAGGAACGCGGCCGGCTGGCCCGTGGGGACAGCATGGCCTCGGTGGAGACCGCGCCGGCCGCCACTCCGAGACCCAGTCCCCAGGCCGCCCCCATCAGCCCGCCGCCCCCGGCGACCAGCGCGAGCATGAACCCCAGCCGGGCCAATCCCTCCACGACCAGGCTGGTCCCCGCCGCCCCTGATCGCCCCAGTCCGATGAGGACACCCCGGTTCCACCCCGACAGCAGGGAGATCCCCGCAGCCATGCCGAAGCAGCTCGCCGCCCTCAGAGTTGGACCGAGGGGAAGCCACGCCGCCAGTGCGAACAGCCCCGACGCTGCCAGGACGGGGCGTCGCCAGGTGGGCCTGGGCGGGGAGCCGGTCCGGGCCGCGGCCATGGCCCCCCCGCCAAGGAGGGCGGCAACCGCCCCCGACAGCGTGAGCAGCACGCTGAGAAGGGCTCCGAAGGTTGCGAAGTCGGCCGGCCCCAGGAGCCGTCCGAGCGCGGCGTTGAAGGCGAACACGAGCACGGCGGACACGCCCATCGCCGCCCCGAGCCACGCCGCTTGGACGAAGTCCCCGTCCGGAGCGCCCCTCCGAGCCAATGGTCCCCCCTCCTGAGGCTGGTGGATTATGAGGGGCGGCCCGTCGGTCCGGCCAGTCCCGGCGCGAGGTCGCTCCGATCGATCTCGCCATCCCATCTCAACACCGGCCGCAGTTTGTCCCTCCAAGACCCGGGTAGCATTACGAGCAACCGGCCGCCCTCAGCCTGGTCCTCGTCACGCGTGGTGAACCTCGAAAGCTTGGAATCGCCTGGATCCACCGGGCAGCATCCGCGGATGCTGCCCTGGCTCGGCATCCTGTTCGCCGGCTCGGTCGCCCTCGGGGGGTGGTTCCTGATCGGGCCGTCCCTGGGTTCCGCCCCCTACTACAAGGTGGGGTGGCACCGGACGGCGTACGAGTACTCCGACCAGGTGATCCTGCTGTGCATCCCCTGGGCGCTGGCGCTCTTCGCCTGGCGCCGGGGGGCGCGCGCTCCCGTCTGGCTCCTGTTCGGGGGTGCTGTCCTGTTGCACCTTTTGGTGTTGTTCGCGCCACTCCCCCAGTCCCAGGACTTCTATCAGTACTTGTTCTACGGCCGCATGCAGGCGGTCCACGGGGCGAACCCCTTCGTCGTCAACCCGAGCACGTTCTGGGCGGACCGGTGGTTCCCATGGATCCGATGGAACAGCCAACGCAGCGTGTACGGGCCTGCATGGATCTTGCTCTCCTATTCGGTGGTCAAGGTCGCCGGCAATCACCTCGCCGTGGCCTTCGCCACCTTGAAGGTGGCCATCCTGGCCATGGACCTCGGGATCATGTCGGCGATCGTCAGCCTCTCGAGGGACCGCGACGACCCGGAGGGCGCGGCCGGATGGGGGCTCCTGGCCTACGCGTGGAGCCCGCTGGTCCTGATCGCGGTTCCCCTCGCGGGATCCGCCGACGTCGCCGTGGCGGCGGGTTTCGTCGGCGCGCTGCTTGCCCGGCGGAGAGGAAGGGATGGGGTGGCCACCCTGCTGCTGGCCCTCGCCGCCCTGGTGAAGGTGTACGCCGTGATCGGCATCGTCCTCCACCTGATCGTGGTGATGCGGCAGCGTGGGGTCCGCCGGGCTATTGCCCATGCCGCATTCGCGGCGGCCCTCGGGGCAGCCTTCTACGCCCCCTACTGGGCGGGTGTCTCGACGTTCCGCGGGCTGATCGAGGCTTCCGGGATCACGAACCAGTCGCTGGCGGGGACCGTGCAGCGGACCGTGGTCACGTCGGTGCTGCACGCCCTCGGTGTCCACTACTGGTACACGGGGGCGGCGGTAGCCGTGCGGATCGCCGGGCTGGTCGCCCTGGCCGCCGTGGCGATTTGGATCATTAGGCGCTGTCGGGACGAGCGCTCGCTGTGGTGGGGAGTGCTCGTGCTCCTCACGGCCTATCTCATGCTGACGCCCTGGTTCCTCTACTGGTACATGCTGGCTCCGCTGGCT
The DNA here is from genome assembly GCA_005885015.1 of Actinomycetota bacterium. Taxonomy (GTDB): domain Bacteria; phylum Actinomycetota; class UBA4738; order UBA4738; family UBA4738; genus AC-52. The sequence continues at coordinate 37,021 of VAYG01000052.1, forward strand.
CTGGTGGCGGCGCTGCCCCAGAATCGACTCACCTATCCGCTCCTCACGTTCGCCGCGACCGCCCTGATCACCGTGTACCTTCCATGGCCTCCCACGCTGTGGATCGTGCAGACGATCCTTCGATACGTCCCCCCGATCGCCGTGTTCGCCCTCCAGCGGAGCGACGATGTGGTCGACCTCCCTTCACGAACCGTGCAGACGGTCCTCGAGCTCCCCACGCCGCTGGGTGCGGTGCTGCCCAGAGCCACCCCCGCCGCCAAGTAGACTCCGGCGCCAGAAGAGCCTCGACCTGGGGAGACCTGGATGACGAACGTCTTCATCTCGATCGACATGGAAGGCATCGCCGGGATTGCCCATCTCCAGCAGGTTTGGAGGGGCAGCGACGACTTCCCGGCGTCCCGGGAGCTGATGACCGGGGAAGCCAACGCCGCCGTTGCCGGCGCCTTCGACGGCGGGGCCACCGGCGTCGTGGTCAACGACTCGCACGGCGACATGTACAACCTGCTCGCGGAGAAGCTGGATCCTCGCGCCGAGCTCGTGCTGGGGTCGCCGAAGACGCTGTCCATGATGCAGGGCTTCGGACCCGACTTCGGCGTGGCCCTGTTCATCGGGTACCACGCAGCCGCCGGTACACAGGCCGCGGTGCTCGACCACACGTACTCCGGGAGGCTGCTGTACGAGGTCCGCCTGAACGGCGAACCGGCGTCCGAAGCGGAGCTGAACGCCGCGTTCGCCGGGACGTTTGGAGTCCCAGTCGGACTGATCACCGGGGACGACAAGGCATGCGACCAGGCAGCCAAACGCCTCCCGGGGATCGCCACCGTCGTGGTGAAGGAAGGGTACGGGCGGAACGTCGAGGGCGCCCGCGGGGCGGTGATGTCGAGCGGCGAGCTCACCCCGTACCGCCCCGACCCTCCGTTCGTGATCGAAGCGGATGTGGCAACCACCAGCGCGGCCGACGTGTGCGGCCTGGCCCCTGGGACCGACCGGATCGGACCGCGCACGGTCCGGTTCCAGAGCGACGATTTCCGGGAGGCGTTCCGGTGTCTGCTCGCCTGGACGCACCTCGGCTCGGCGGAGGCGCCCCGCTACGCGGGGACGTGACCGGGGCGCGTTGAGCGAACCGCCCGGTTCTTCCGTCTCCCAGCACGCCCGCCACAACCGGGCGCTGTGGACCACGTACGCGGCCGAGTACGCCGAGAAGGCGCCACGTCAGTGGGCCGCCGAGGAGATCACCTGGGGGATCTGGAACATCCCGGAATCGAGGGTGGGCGTCCTGGGGGAGGTCGCCGGCCTCGACGCGATCGAGCTCGGATGCGGCACGGCCTACTTCTCCTCCTGGCTGGCCCGCCGGGGCGCCCGGCCCGTGGGTGTGGACGTCACCCCCGCCCAGCTGTCCACAGCGCGGGCCATGCAGCGCCGGTTTGGGATCGAGTTCCCGCTCGTGGAAGCCAGCGCCGAGGACGTGCCGCTTCGCGACGGTCTCTTCGACCTCGCGCTCTCGGAGTACGGCGCGAGCATCTGGTGTGATCCCTACCGGTGGATCCCCGAGGCCTCGCGCCTCCTCCGGACCGAGGGCAGGCTCATCTTCCTGTGCAACTCCTCGATCATGATGCTGACCGGAGACGAGCTGGGTCGCGTGGGAGACCGTCTCCGGCGCGATTACTTCGGGATGCACCGGTTCGAGTGGCCGGACGACCACTCGGTGGAGTTTCATCTCGGGTACGGAGACTGGCTCCGCGTCCTGCGGGCGAACGGGTTCGTGCTGGAGGAGCTGATCGAGCTTCAGGCACCCCCGGGCGCGGTCCCGCCGCTCGAGTACATCCCTCCGGGCTGGGCCGAGCGGTGGCCCTCGGAAGAGATCTGGGGAGCCCGGAAGACCGCCCCGTAGAGGGGAACGGGCGGGCCGGGGTCAGCGTTCGATCAGAAGCTCGGCGATCTGCACCGCGTTCAGGGCGGCGCCCTTGCGCAGGTTGTCTCCCACCGCGAAGAGCAACAGCGCGCGGTCGTCCCCGTCGGGCTGGCGGACCCGCCCGACCAGGACGTCGTCGAGCCCGGCGGCATCGAGGGGCGTTGGGTACTGATCCCTGGCCGGATCGTCGACCACACGGAGCCCGGCCGCCCTACTCAACACTTCACGTGCCTCTTTGGGGGAGACGGGCGACTCGAACCGCCCGTAGATGGAGACCGCATGGCCGGCCACCACGGGGACGCGGACCGCGGTGGCCGAGCAAACGAGGTCGGGGATACCGAGGACCTTGCGGACCTCGTTCCCCATCTTCAGCTCCTCGGTGGTGAAGCCCGATCCCTCCGGATCGAACCGCTCCGCGTGCGGCACGACGTTGAAGGCAATGGTCCGCCCGAACACCTCCCCGGCGGGGAGGGCCTGGGGATCGGGGCGAGTGAGCGTCTCGATCTGCTCGTGGAGCTTGTCGACCTGCTCGGCCAGCTCCCGCACGCCCTTCATCCCGCTCCCCGACACCGATTGATAGGAGGACGTGACCAGGAGCCGAAGTCCGAACCGCTTGTGCAGGGGCCCCAGCGCCATCAGCGCGGTGATCGCGGTGCAGTTGCCGTTGGCAACGATCCCCTTGTGACCATCGAGCGCCTCCGGGTTGATCTCGGGGATCACCACCGGTACATCGCGATCCATCCGGAACGCCGACGAGTTGTCGACGCAGACCGTCCCCGCCGCCGCGGCGGCGGGGAGGATCTGGCGGGCCACCGCGCCGCCCGCCGAGGTGAGGGCGAGGTCGACCCCCTCGAACCATCGGTCGTGGAGGGCCCGCACCACCACCTCGTCGTCCCGAAAGCCCAGACGCACGCCCTCCGATCGAGCGGAGGCGAACGCGACCAGGTCGTCCAGAGGGAATGCTCGTTCGTCCAGGATCTGGAGGATCGTCCGTCCCACCGCCCCGGTCGCCCCGACCACCGCTACACGCATGGAGCCATCCTACGAGGCCGGGGTCGGCTCCCCGGGAACCATCCGAAACTCGAGGACTCCGCTTCGGTTCAGGCGTGCTCGCGGGCTCCGCCGCCGTCTCCGCCGAGGTCGAATCTTCCGTGGACGGCCCGGACGGCCCGGTCGGCGTCCGCGGCGCGGACCACGCAGGAGATGCGGATCGAGGAGGTGGAGATCATCTCGATGTTGATCTCCTCCCGGGCCAGGGCGATGCCGTCATCGACGGTATGTCCCGATCCGCCGACTTCCTTCACCACCCGTTCCACGACCGCGGCGATCCTACTCAGGTCCCCCTTCGGCACCAGGAAGGACACGTCGGCCCTGCCGCCTCGAGCCGCGTTCTGCACGATCATGTCCACGCCGGCTCCTTCGTCGGCGACCGCACGGAAGATTGCCGCGACGATCCCCGGCTGGTCGGGGACGTCCTCGATGGTTATCTTCGCCTCGGAGTCGTCCGCGGCCACGCCCGAGATGATGGCCTGCTCCATCCGAACGTCCTCCTCCGTGATCCACGTGCCGGCCTCGTCGGTGAACGACGACCGGACGTGGACCTTCACTGCGTGCGTCCGAGCGTACTCCACCGAACGGAGCTGGAGGACCTTGGCGCCCGACGCCGCCAGTTCGAGCATCTCCTCATAGGAGACAGCATGGAGCTTCCGCGCTTCGGGGACGATCCGGGGATCAGCCGTGAACACGCCCGGCACGTCGGTGTAG
>VAYG01000117.1:0-7726 GCA_005885015.1 Actinomycetota bacterium
CGAGATCACCCTGCTCGTCTGCCCCGTGATCGTCGGCCAGGGCACGCGGCTGTTCCCCGACACCGGCCCGGACGCAGCGCTCGACCTGGTGGAATCGCGGTCCACCCCGAAGGGGGTAACGATCCAGATCTACCGGCCCACCGGCCGCCCGCAGTACGAAACGGCCACGCCCGACCCGAAGGACGTGACGTAGGTGCCGCAGTCAGTGAGAGTCGCTCATCGGTGGGTGCGGGCCGCAGCGTAGACAGCTGGCGCCTGGTAGCCGAGCGCGGAGTCCACGTAGATTCACGCTGCCATCGTGACACGTGTGCGCGAACCTTTCTACGGTGGAGTTCCGCCGGATTCGTCTCGGGCGCCTCCTGATGCCAGGTCGATGGCGCGCCGGAACACGGCATCCAACATTTCCGGGGTGAGCTTGCCGGTGAAGGTGTTCTGCTGGCTGGGATGGAACGACGCGATCAACGTGTAGGAGCCGGCGCTCGCTTCCAGGCCGTGTCCGAACAACGGCCGTGGCCGGACCGGATGCCCGCTGGCCGAGATGGCCCGGAGCGCACCGTCCCACGCGAACGCGCCCAGGCACACGATGACCCGGACCCGGTCCAGCAGCCGCAGCTCGCGGACCAGGTACGGGATGCAGTTGTCGCGTTCCTCCGGCGTGGGGCGGTTCCCCGGGGGACAGCACCGGTTGACCGCGGCGATGTAGGTCTCTCGAAGGCGCAGGCCGTCATCCCGGCTCACCGACGTGGGCTGGTTCGCCAGCCCGCACCCGTAAAGGGCCGCGAACAGGAAGTCACCGGACCGGTCGCCGGTGAAGATGCGCCCCGTGCGGTTCCCGCCATGCGCGGCCGGCGCCAGGCCCAGGATCAGGATCCTTGCCGCAGGATCGCCGAACCCCGGCACGGGCCGGCCCCAGTACGTCTCGCCGGCGAAGGCGGCCCGCTTCTGCCGAGCCACCTCCTCCCGCCATGCCACCAGTCGGGGGCATTTTCGGCAGGACACGATCTCGTCCGACAAGGCTTGGAGCCCAACCGCACTCGACATGCGGCCGATCCTACCCAGGGCCGGGATTCGCTCGACTCAGGTACCGGGGAACGCCCGCCGACCATTTACCCTGAGGGATCACAATGGCCCAGCCAGTTCGCGTCATGGTCGTGGACGACTCCTCGAGCACGCGAACCATGCTCAAGGAGGCGCTGTCGCTCGACGGCGCCATCGAGGTGGTCGGCGAGGCCGGGGGCGGTCGCGAGGCCATCCTCCAAGCCTGTGACCTCAAGCCAGACGTCGTGCTCATGGACGTGCGCATGCCCGACATGGACGGGGTCACCGCGACTCGTTCGATCATCAGCGAGAGCCCGGCCACGAAGATCGTGGCCCTCACCTGGTCGGACGACCCCGGCACCGTCCGGGACATGCTGACCGCCGGCGCCATCGGTTACGTGGTCAAGGGCGGGACGATCGACGAGCTGTCGTCGGCCATCCGCCGGGCCGCCACCGGCGAGGCCGAGCTCGATCAGCGAGTCCTGCCGGCCGCGGTCGAGGACCTCCGGCGCCTCCTCGAGCAGGAGCGCGAGCGTCGCGAACAGGTCGAACGACTGTCGCGGGCCAAGGCCGAGTTCGTCCAGGTGCTTTCCCACGAGCTGCGCACACCGCTCACGGTGATCTCCGGGGCCCTGCACATGCTCCAGCAGCGCCACGGTTCGCCCGACGAGCGGTCGGTCATGGAGAGCGCCCTGCGCAAGGTCACCGAGCTGGAGTTCCTGGTCGAGGGGCTGGAGCTGGTCGCCGCGGGCCCACTCACCGAGGGCGTGACGCATATCCAGGAGGCCCTGAACGTCGCGGCCGAGCGGATCGGGGCCGAAGCCGACGTCGTGAAGGTCGAGGACGAACAGTGGGAGGGCGTCCCGCAGCGCTACGTGGAACGGGTCGCGTTCGAGCTCCTGTCGAATGCCGTCAAGCACGGCGCTCGCCCCATCGAGGTGACGGGCCGCCGAGAGGTCGGCGGCGCCGTGCTCTCGGTGATTGACGCGGGGAGCTGGACGCCGCCCGCGGACAGCTTCACGGCCTTCTACCAGGAGGACATGTCGGCCACGCGGAGTCGGACGGGGTTCGGCCTCGGCCTGTTCATGGCGTCGCGACTGTGCCAGGCAAGCGGGGGGGATCTGTGGATCCGGGCGGAGGGTGGCAAGACCGTGGCCGAAGCTCGGTTCGGCGCCCGGGAGGTTCTCCCCTAGCGCTCGTCCTTCGGTTCCGGGCGGCCGGGCTGCTCTTCGGCCGATCCCCGCTTGGGAACGAGGACCTTTCGGCGGAAGTACAGAACTTCGACGCCGTCCTGGTTGTAGCCGCGGGTCTCGACCGTCACCACCCCGCGATCCGGCTTCGAGCTCGACTCCTTCTTGTCCAGGACGCTCGTCTCCGCGTACAGCGTGTCACCGTGGAACATCGGCGCCTTGTGCTGGAGCGATTCCACCTCCAGGTTGGCGATTGCCTTGCCGGAGACGTCCGGCACACTCATCCCGAGCGCCAGTGAATACACCAGGTTCCCCACCACCACGTTGCGCTTGAACTGCGTCGAGGTCTCCGCGTAGTGGGCGTCGGTGTGGAGTGGGTGGTGGTTCATGGTGATCATGCAGAAGAGGTGATCGTCGTACTCGGTGATGGTCTTCCCCGGCCAGTGCTTATACACGTCGCCGATCTCGAAGTCCTCGAAGTACCTCCCGAATCGCCTAGCCTCTCCCACGCATCTCTCCCTATCGCAGCGACCACTGACCGAAGGTGAAAGCGTAAGGGACGGTGGACAGGGTACTGGTGCGGCTGCCACCCCCATCCGCCCAGTTGTCATTTTGTCGTTTTCGTGCGTTGCTCACGACCCGGTGACTGCTTGTCATTTTGTCGTTGTGGTGTTAGATTCGGGCAAAATGACAAAACGACAAGACAAGAGGTGGCCTGGCGGGTACCGGGAGATTCGAGGGGACAGATCCCCTGCCGTCAAGGATCTGATCCTCGATTTGGCTGCCCAAGGACCGGTCGCGTCCAGCGATGTCACCTCACGTACGGGTCTCACCCGGCAGGCGATCCTCTATCACCTGAATCAAATGGTCGATGCTGGCGAACTGATCCGTGTGGGACGGGGCCGAGGAACACATTACCTGCTGAAGGCCGACTTCTCCGAAACATTCCAGCTGGCAGGACTGGAGGAACACGAGGTCTGGAAAATCGTCGAGGCGCAGGTCCAGTTCGTACAAACGCTGAAGCCGAACGTTCGGTCGATCCTGGCCTACGCCTTCACCGAAATGCTCAACAACGCAATCGAGCATTCGAAGGGAACTCGTGTACGGGTCAGGTTTTGGCGTGAGGAGTCGAACGTTCTATTCGAAGTGGCTGACAACGGCCGGGGTGTCTTTAGAACGGTCCGCGAGACGTTTGGCTTGGAGGATGACTTCGCCGCGATTCAGCACCTTGCGAAGGGGAAGCAGACCTCGGATCCTACGCGGCACAGCGGCGAAGGAATCTTCTTCACATCCAAGGCCGTCGATCGATTTCAACTCGAGTCGAATGCGCTCAAGTGGATTGTTGACAACATCCGCGATGACCAGGCTATCGGCGACAGCTTGGTCACAGAAGGAACTGGAGTAAGGTGCACCATCCATCGCAATTCAGCTCGAGTGTTAAAGGACGTGTTCGACGCTTACTCGGATCCTGAGACCTACGAATTCGCGAAATCCTCCGTGAAGGTCCGTCTCTCGGAAAGAGGACAGGTGTTCCTCTCCCGTTCAGAGGCCAAACGTCTGCTCGCAGGACTTGATGCATTTAGACAGGTGGTTATTGACTTCTCGGGAGTCAATGAGATAGGGCAAGGATTCGCGGACGAGGTATTTCGCGTGTGGAACCGAGAGCATCCGGAAACGAGCCTGGTTCCCGCCAACATGTCTCCCGCAATTGCCGAGATGGTTCGGCGGGGAATCAGAAACTGACGATTCAGCCCATCAACGGGAAGCGGCCGGCGAGCGGGCCGAGGATCTTCCGTTCGTTGTCGGTGAGCTGACGGCGACCGGCGCCGGTCTCGATGAAGTCGACGACGTCCCACTCGAGGTCGCTGGGCGGCTCCTGGCCGAGGAGTCCTTCCAGGGTCTCGTCGACGATCGCGACGGCCCGGTCGGTCCCCCAGCCCTTCCGGCCGAGGGCGTCCTCCAGGTCCATGCGGTGGACGGTGGTTTCGAAGACCCGGGTCTTGAGGAACTCCTCCAGAGTGAGGACCGGACCCCACGTCACGACCAAGCGGGATCGGTCGGCGGTGCGGGCCGCGTCGATCGCTCGGCGCCACATCTCGTCGAAGGCCTCGCCCAGCTCGGGACCCGTGCCGTATTGCCCGGCCAGCTCTTTGGCCCGGTCGGCGATGTCGCGGCCGTCCGTAATCGGGTCGTAGCTCGTCCAGTAGGTGATGGAGTCGTGCGTGGCCTTCGGCGGGGGTGGCGTGGAAAGCGCGGTGTTGATTCGATCCACGTCTCGGTAGACGTGGCCGAGCAGCTCCTTCACGTTCCACGCCGTGCACCGGGTGGGCCTGGCGAAGTCTTCTTCAGGGAGGTCCAGGACGATCTTCGAGACCTCCTCGCACTCCTCGGCCAGGGCCTCCAGGGGGTCCGCCATGCCGATCAGGATAAGACGAGTCGGGCCTAGACAGCAGGCCGCCCTCGGGCGTTCATGGTGAGGTGAAGGAGCGGGTGAAAGAGCTGGCCATCCATACGTAGTCACAGGCAGCGACCAAGAGGCGCAGGACCTGATGCAGGAGGCGTTCCTGCGGGTGTGGGAGCGGTGGGACCGGGTGCGGGTGATGGTCGAACCCATCGGATACCTCTACCGGACGGCCATGAACACTTTCCGAAGCCGGCTTCGTAGGAGGGCGAGGGCCGCCCGAAGTCTGGCCCGGCTGCGGCCCGGCCCCGCTTCTCAGGAGTTCGGCGGAGCGGACCAGCGAGACGCGGTGGCTCGAGCCTTGAAGTCCCTGTCCGAGCGCCAGCGGGCCGCGATCGTCCTGACCGAGCTCCTCGACTTTGACTCCGCTGAAGCGGCCGGCATGCTCGGCGTGCGCCCTTCGACCGTCCGCAACCTGGCCGCGCAGGCGCGAAAGGCGTTGGAACGGATCCTGGAGGTTCGCGATGAGTAGTTATCGAGAGACGCTGCAGCGAGTGGCCGAGCAAACGCTGATCGATCCGGAGGCGTTCACCCAGCTGGATCGCCGGCGGAGGCGGCGGCATCGCAACCGCCGAATCGTCGCGGCGGCCGTGGCTCTGGCCGTGGCGGCCGCCGGCACGTGGGGAGCCATCGCCCTCGTCAACGTGGGGAGGCAGGCGCAGCCCGCCTCATCTCCTCGGCTTCGCACGGCCACGGCGAACGGCATCACCGTGACCTTCCCTTCAGATTGGACCCTCGTGGAGCTGGGCAGGGCCTACACCAACGAAGGCACGCATGACGCTGTCCCCCGGTTCGACTTCTTCCAGCTCACCAATTACCAACCGGGTCTCAACCCGCTTTTCCTGTGCCCTGGAAACGTATCGATCCCCCCCACGGGTGTGCTCCTCTATGTTCACGCCTGGCCAGGGGTGCCACCTGGGAAGCCCCAACCGTGGCCCGTCGCCCCGGTTCTGACCCAGCTCGAAAGGGGCGCGTGCGGGCCTGGTCACTACCTCGATTGGTCGGTCGGATTTCGAAAGTTCCAGGCCGTAATCCTCTTCGGGCCCAAGGCCCCATCCCACGACCGGAGTGCGCTGCTCGCTACGTTTCGAAGCATGGACTTCCGGTGGTTTGACTCTCAAAGCCTCATCTACTCGATTCCCGCAGCATGGGACATGCAGACCCGACAAATGACCGAAGAGCTCCTCGGCACCTACAAGGACGTGCTGGCGAGCGTCACCTCAGGCGGTCGGCGATTCACGATCTCGATGATGCCGCTCGAACTCTTCAAGGGAGAGGGGCCCACGCTGGTCCTGGAGAACGGGGACATCGGCCCGATCCAACCTCCTGGGCCAGGTGAGGCAATGATCGCCACGCGATACAGCAACAACGGGCAGCTTCACATCGTCGTAGGCTCAGTCAGGAAGCACGTGGCCCGGGTCGACGTGGTCACCGGGGGCCGCACGTACCGGTCCACGCTCGTCGACTTCCCTCGCGAGTTTCCCGGCGCCTACCGCGGCTACTTCTTCAACCTCGATGGGATCAAGGTGAACGGCGGACAGATCGTGGCCCGGGATTCGCGCGGGCACGTGCTGCAGAGCCTGCCGTTGTTCTAGCCCTCGACCTTGTAGCGCTCGAGGAGCTGCCGGGCGATCACCAGCTTCTGGATCTCGCTCGTCCCTTCCCCGATGAGCAGAAAGGGCGCGTCCCGGTATAGGCGCTCGATCGTGTACTCCGCCGAATACCCATACCCGCCGTGCACGCGCAGGGCTTCGGTCACGATCTCGTGGCAGGCCTCAGTGCAGAAGTACTTCGCCATCCCGGCCTCGAGGTCGGAACGCTCGCCAGCTGATTTCTTCTTGGCGGCCTGGAGCATCATGAGCCGGGCGGCTTCGAGCTTGGTCGCCATGTCGGCAAGCTTTTCCTGGATCATCTGGTGCTGGGCGATGGGCTTGCCGAAGGCCTGGCGCTGTTGCGCGTAGCGGATGGCCTCCTCGAACGCTCGCGTCGCCAACCCGACGGCGCGGGCGGCCACGTTCACCCGACCCACCTCGATGGCGTCCATGACCTGGCGGAAGCCGTCCCCCTCACTTCCCAAGAGGTTCCTCGCGGGGACCCGATGGTTCTCGAAGACCAGCTCGGTGGTCTCCACCCCGTGATAGCCCATCTTCTCGATGTTCGGCGGGATCGTGATGCCCTCGAACCCGTTCGCGCCCGGCTCCTTCTCGACGAAAAGGAGCGACATCCCCTTATGCGCCGGCTTCGCTTCGGGATCGGTCTTGCACAGGAGAACGACCAGCCCAGCCCTCAGGCCGTTCGTCACCCACATCTTGGTGCCGTTCACCACGTAGTGGTCGCCCTCTCGCACGGCCCGGCACTGGATGGACTGCACGTCCGACCCGGCACCCGGCTCGGACATGGACAGCGCGGCCCGCAGCCCTCCGCTGGCCATCTTCGGCAACCAGCGCTGTCTCTGCTCGTCGTTTCCGTGCTTCTTCAACAGATACACGGCCATGAAGTGCGTGTTGAGGATCCCCGAGAGGGACATCCATCCGCGCGACAGCTCTACCCCAACCAGCGCGTAGGTGAGCAGGTCGAGGCCGGCGCCGCCGTGCTCCTCCGGCACGGTCAGCCCGAACAACCCCAGCTCCCGCATCTGCTCGACGATCTTCTCGGGGAACTCGTCGCGGGCCTCGAGCTCCTCGGCCACGGGGAAGACCTCCCGCTCCACGAACTCGCGGACGGTGGCGACGACCGCCTGCTGCTCCTCGGAGAGCTCGACGAGGCCGCCCTCGAGGGAGGACTTCGATGACGTCATGCCCTCTCCGGGAATACTGTCTGAATCGATCCCTCTCCTCCCGGCTTCCGCAAGGGATCGGCCGATCTGCTCGCCCCTTGCCGACGAAACGCCCAGACCGCAGCAACCGTGCAGCCGATGGTGTTGTAGACGAGATCCCATCCCGTGTTTTGGTAGCCGCCCACGTTTGAGTCCTTCGCTAGATGCGAGAAGCCGAACTCTGCGACCTCGTTGAGCGCGCCCAAGCCCATGCCTCCCAGC
>VAYG01000117.1:7736-7933 GCA_005885015.1 Actinomycetota bacterium
CGAATCGCTTCCCAGACGGCGACGGTGGCGACACCGAACCCAAAGGCGTGGACAACCCGATCGTAATGGAGGGTCGGGACGTGCAGATCGGTGTTGTAGAGGACCCCGCGACCCACCGGGACCAGTCCTCCGGCGAGATGGAGCAGCCCCCATGCTCCCAACCCCCACAGCACGACCCGGGTCAAGTGGACTCGGTC
>VAYG01000120.1:0-6867 GCA_005885015.1 Actinomycetota bacterium
CCAAGGGGAACGAGAGGATTCGCCGCGAAGGACATCGAGCGCAAGCTCTCCTTGCGTGCATCCGTCACCTCTGAGCTCGTGTTCGACGAGTGTCGCCTTCCGGCGGAGGCCATGCTTCCCGGCGTCCGGGGGATGCGTGGTCCCCTCTCGTGCCTGAACGAAGCGCGGTTCGGCATCACGTGGGGCGTCATGGGCGCGGCCCGCACCTGCTACAGCACCGCGCTCGACTACGCGAAGTCCCGGGTGCAGTTCGGCCAACCCATCGCCTCCTTCCAGCTGACCCAGGAGAAGCTCGTCGCCATGCTCGTCGAGCTGTCGAAGGGAACGCTCCTCGCCCTCCATCTGGGGCGGATGAAGGACGAGGGCCGCCTCGCCCACGAGCAGGTCAGTCTGGGGAAGCTCAACAACGTGCGGGAGGCACTCCGCATCGCCCGGGAGGCACGGTCCATCCTGGGCGCCAGCGGGATCACGCTCGAGTACCCGATCATCCGCCACATGAACAACCTCGAGTCGGTGTACACGTACGAGGGCACCAACGAGATTCACACGCTGATCCTGGGCCAGGCCATCACCGGCATCGAGGCCTTCGAGTGAGCCCCTTCCGAGCGTCGGCGGCCATCACGAAGGACTGGCGGCATTTCCGCCTGGAGGTCGACGAGCACCGGGTGGCTACCGTGACGTTCATCCGGCCGGAGAAGCTGAACGCGCTGACGTTCGAGATCTACGCCGACCTGCGGGACCTCCTGGCGGAGCTCCCCCACCGAGAGGATGTTCGCGCGCTCATCATCACCGGCACGGGACGCGGGTTCTGTTCTGGGGGCGACGTGCACGAGATCATCGGGAAGCTCCAGGAAGCGGGCCCCCGGGACCTCCTCGAGTTCAGCCGGATGACCGGCGCCGTGGTCCAGCGGATGCGGGAATGCCCGCTCCCGATCATCGCCGCGGTGAACGGGATCGCCGCCGGGGCCGGGGCAGTGATCGCGCTGGCGGCGGACTTTCGGCTGCTGGCCACGTCGGCCTCCTTCGCGTTCCTGTTCACGAAGGTCGGGCTGGCCGGGGCGGACATGGGCGCCGCGTACCTCCTCCCTCGGCTGGTGGGGCTGGGCCGGGCCACCGAGCTCCTGATGCTCGGCGAGACGATGGATGCCCAGCGCTCGTACCAGATCGGGCTGGCCAACGCGGTGCTCGACGACGGCGTCCTCGCCCCTCGAGCCCAGGATCTGGCGCGGAGGCTGGCCTCGGGGCCGGCCCTCGCCTTCGCCACCACCAAGATGCTGCTGGCCCGTGAGGTCGACATGGATCTGGCCGGGTCGCTCGAGCTGGAGGCCATGGCTCAGGCATTGCTGATGAAGAGCGAGGATCACGCGGAGTTCTACGAGGCGTTCAAGCTGGGGCGCGATCCGAATTGGAGTGGGCGATGAGCGAAGAGCCGGCCGAAGTCACGCAGCCGACGCAGCCGTCCCAGCTGCCACCGTCGACGCCTCACCTCATCCTCAACCCGGCATGGCTCCCTCCCGCCATCGGGTTCGCCCATGCGGTCATCCCCACGCCAGGGCTGATGGTCTTCCTGGGCGGCCAGGCCGGCCATCGGCCCGACGGGACGCTTTCTGGGGAGGGCCTCGTCGAGCAGTTCGACCAAGCGTGCGCCAACGTGGTCGAGGCGCTGGCCGCGGCCGGCGGGCAGCCGGGGGACCTCGTTTCCATGCAGGTATTCGTCACCGACGCCGAGGAGTACCGGTCCAACCTCGGCGACATCGGCGAGATCTACCGGCGCTACTTCGGACCGCACTACCCGGCGATGGCGCTCCTCCAGGTGGGCGGCCTGTTCGATCCGGGAGCCAAGGTCGAGCTGATGTGCGTGGCCGTCGTGCCGGCGCGCACGCCGGAAGGCTAGGGCGACAGCATCCGGACAACTGGTTGGGCTACTTCTTGCCTGAGCCGGCCGCGGGCTTCGAGCCAGCCCCTGGAGTCTTTGGGGGAGGCTTCAGCTCCGAGACGAGCTTCGACCCCGCCTCGTAGCCGCCGCGCCTCTTCATCGTTGATCTCGCGATCTTGGCGCCCATTCCTCGCCTCTCACGCGTCGATGAACTCAAGGTACTCGACCTCGTCCCACTTGATCAAGATACCCGACCCCCGCAACTTCGGATCTCCTTCATCGTCGAACAGGAACTCGCCGGTGTCCGGGTCGACTTCGACCGCCTCTACCAGGAAGAGATCCTGCGGTTCCGGATACCCGGAGGCGTAGGACTTCCAGCCATCTTCCTGGGCATAGGCACCGGCGAGCCAGGTCCCGCTCTTGAGCTTCAGCCGAATCCAGCCATCGGGCGGGGGCTTGAAGAGGTAGTCCCAGGCTCGCGGCGCCGGATCGGAACCCGTGAGCAGCCTCGCCCATCGGTCCCCTCGCAGGGTGCCGACGCCCACGAGTGAGCCGAGCGCCATCGGGATGGCCACGTACGTGAGGGGTGCCAGCCACAGCCAGAGGGGTAGGTGGCCGGAATCGACGCGGCCGGAGCGGACGAAGTCAAACCAGAGACGGTACGTCAGTGGCGCAAACAGGCTGTGCAAGATCGCCGAGACACCGACGAAACGAAGGACGCGATCCGACAGGCCGATCCCCCATGCGCCGACCAGGCGCTCGAAGGACCACACGTAGAGAGCACCCGGAAGCAGCGCCAGCGCAACGACCACGATCGCCTGAAAAGTGTCAGGCATCGCTCCGGGTCGGCTCGTGTGGCCTCCGCCGAGGGGCATGATCCATGCGAGTGATCCTAAGGATCCCCACCGACACGCTGGTTCGCCGAAATGAGTGGCCGGCCCGTCATTCGTATCCGCTGTACAGCTCGCGGGCGATGATCTCGCGTTGGATCTCGCTGGTGCCCTCGTAGATGCGGGGGGCGCGAACCTCCCTGTAGAGGTGCTCCAGCAGGTGACCCTGTTCCAGGGCGCCGGCTCCATGGATCTGGACCGCACCGTCCACGACGAACTGCGCGACCTCGGTGGCGAAAAGCTTGGCCATCGCCGAACGGCGGGTCACGTCCGGCATCCCGGCGTCGTACGCGGAGGCCGCCGCGTAGACCATGAGCCGGGCCGCCTCGGTCCGCGTGGCCATCTCGGCCACCAGGTGCGAGACGGCCTGGAAGTCCCGGATCGGCTTGCCGAACGCCTGGCGAGAAGCGGCGTGGCCGATCGCGCTGTCCAGTGCCGCTTGTGCCATCCCCACCGCGAAGGCCCCCACGCTCGGACGGAAGAGGTCGAGCGTGGCCATGGCCACCCGGAACCCCTGGTCGACCGCGCCGAGGACCTGGTCGCTCCCCACCTTCACCCCGTCCAGCTCGAGGCGCCCGATGGGGTGCGGCGACAGCAGGGTCAGCGGCTCACCCTTCAACCCCGACGCGTCGCCCGGCAGAACGAACGCCGTCACCCCGCGGGCCTTCGCGTCCGGGGTCGTCCGGGCGAACAGGACATACACGTCGGCGTCGGGAGCGTTCGAGATCCACGTCTTGGTCCCGGACAAGCGGTACGAGTCCCCGTCGCGCTCGGCTCGCATCTCGATGGCTCCGGCGTCGGAGCCGTGCTCGGGCTCGGTGAGGGCGAACGCCGCGACGGCCTCGCCCCGAGCGATGGCCGGCAGCCACCGCTTCACCATCCCCTCCCCGCCCGACTGGAGGATCGGGTAACCGCCGATGCCCTGCATGGCCAGCGCGGTCTCGGCCTCGGTCGAGCCCTGGGCCAGCGCCTCGCGGAGCAAGCAGATCTCCATGGCGGACACGTCATCCGGTCGGCTGCCACCGGCCCGACGAGGGAACAGCCGTTGCAGGAGCCCCTGTTCCGCCAGCGCTCGCAGGAGGGGGCGGTTCACTCGCCCCGGTTCGCCGGCCGCGGCGATGGGCGCCAACATCTCCCCCGCGGCCTGGCGGGCGTCCTCCACGAGCCGACGCTGTTCGTCGGAAAGGGCGAAGTGCAGGCGGGCCACGGGTGGCGTATACCACGCTCTGACGGGCCCGCGCACACCACGGGAGGAACGGATGACCGACTCGCCCTACTGGAATCCTCGCCACGAGACCATGGCTCGGAAGGACGTGGAGGCGCTCCAGGTGCGCAAGCTCCGCAACCTGGTGGAGTGGGCGGACTCCCAGGTTCCGTGGCAGGCCAAGCGCCTCCGGGATGCCGGCGTCACGGCCGATCAGATCCGGTCGCTCGACGACCTCCAGCGCATCCCCATCATGACCCGCGACGACTGGATGCAGGGCCAGGTCGAGGAACCACCGTTCGGCTCGAACGTGGCGGTACCCAGGGAATCCGCCATCCGCTACCACATGACCTCGGGGACCACAGGCAAGACGCCCATCCGGGTGCTCGACGGGATGAAGGACTGGGAGTGGATCGCCGAGATGTGGTGCTACGGCCTGTGGGGATTCGGCGTCCGCCCGCGGGACGTCCTGTTCGTGGCGTTCGGCTACAGCACCTTCATCGGGTTCTGGGGACTGCACTACGCGGGCGAGAAGCTGGGCTGCCTCACGCTCCCCGGCGGTGCCATGGCCACCGACCAGCGCGTCAAGCAGATCGTGGACATGGGGGCCACCGTTGTGGCGTCCACGCCGACGTACGCCCTGCGCATGGCGCAGGAGGCGAGGGCCCTCGGCATCGACCTCGCCGGCAGCTCCGTCCAGCGGCTGATCCTCTCGGGTGAGCCAGCGGGATCCATCCCCGCCACGAAGAAGCTCATCCAGGAGGAGTGGGGAGCAAGAGCCGGCGACACGGCGGGCATGACCGAGCTCGGGACGATCATGATCTACATCGAAGAGGTCCTCGATCCCGAGTCGGATCGACCCGTTGCCCACGGCGAGATGGGCGAGCGGGTGGTCACCTCCTTCGGCCGCGGGTTCATCCCGGTGATGCGTTACCGCACCCGCGACCTCGTGGTGAAGGTGCCGGGGATGAGCTGCCGGTGCGGCCGGACCTGGGACCTCTACGAGGGTGGGATCCGGGGCCGGGTCGACGACATGAAGCTCGTGCGGGGGACGAACGTCTACCCGCGGGCGGTCGAGGCGATCGTGCGGGAGCACCCGGAGATCGACGAGTTCCAGATCCACCTGTACACGGCGGAGGGGCGCCGGGACGAAATCGAGATCCTCGTCGAGATCCCGGACCAGGAAGCAGACGCGGGCGGCATCACGGCGCGACTGGAGAAGGAGCTGGCCGACGCCCACGAGGCCCTTCGATTCGGGGTGAAGCAGGTCGACCTGGGCACGCTGCCCCGCTTCGAGCTGAAGGCGAAACGGCTGGTGGACGACCGGATCGTGATCGGGACCGAGGGCGAACGGAGGGCCCAGGTATGACCCACGAGATGAAGAACCTCATGGACGCAGACCTATCCGAATCCGAGTGCATGCTGGTCGACGTCTATCGCCAGCTGGCCCGGACGCTGGAGATGTACGGTGACGAGCTCCCTCCCTTCGCCAGGCGGAACGGGCTGAAGGCCCTGGCCGCGCTGTGGCAGGTCATGAACGGCCTGGACATGGACCCCGGCCAGCTCTACCACGTCGGCGCCTGACGATCTGCGCGTACCCCCGGTTCGGTACGCGCGGGCACCTTCGATCGGGGGATTCTTCAAGCCTCCTCAAGTTTCGAGCCGCGTTTCGTCGATCCTTCCGGTGAGGGTAAGGAGGCTCGGATGCGTCGTTGCACCTCCTGCGGAACTCGCCTCAGCCCAGAGGCACACAGATGCTGGCTCTGCCACGCGGCCGCTCCCTCCACCGCACCCGCCATCGTGTCGAGACCCGAGCCGGAGGCTCAAGCGCCGATCGTCGCTCGGGACCACGTGTGGGCGGGGCCGCTCCAACGAGCCAGCCAGCACGGTGAACCGGATCCCGTGGCGAACCCGGCGCGATCCGACGAAAACGAACCCATGTGGTTCGGCGTTCGGGCGCGTCTGCTCGTGCTCGTCCTGGCGGTGTTCCTCGCCATCGCCACCACCGGGATGTTCGTGCCGCTCCTCTCCCGCACGTTCGTCTACGGGATCTTTGCCACGGCGCTCTCAGCGCTCGCGCTCCATCGGGTCTGGCGGCGAGAGCACGTGGCCTAGCCGACCGGGTCGACCTGACACAGGTCGGCCCGGCCGGCCGCCAACACCGTGTCGACCTCGTCCCGCGTCGACAGGTTCCCCCCGACCATCGTCGAGATCCCGGCTTCGTTCCTGACGCGGTCGCTGTGGGGGACGAGGAACTGCCGGCCGTACTCCGGGCGGGCACGGGAGCTCGTCTGTCCCGCCAGCACGCGAACGAGGTCGCATCCTGCTGAAGACAGCATCCGGGCGGCGGCCACCGCCTCCCCGGGCTGGGTGCCCCCTCGCGTCCAGTCCGTCGCGTTCAGGCTGACCGCGAGGGGGCGGTCATCCGGCCAGACGGCTCGAACCGCCGTCAGGACCTCGAGCGGAAAGCGCATGCGGCCCTCGAGAGAGCCTCCGTACTCATCCTCTCGCCCGTTTGTTAGCGGCGAGATGAAGCTCGACAGCAGGTAGCCGTGGGCGAGGTTCAGCAGCAGGAGGTCGAATCCCGCCTCGAGGGCCATGCGCGTTGCGCGGGCGAAGGCTTCCGCCACCCCATCCATCCCCTCGCGGCTGACCGAGACCGTCAGGACGGGCCATCCACCCTGTCGCAACGGCCGGTCGACGCCCTCGCGCCGGGGCCGGGTGGAGCCCCGGGGCCCCGCGTGCCCGATCTGCGCCATGAGGAGCGCCTGCCCTTCCCGATGGGCCCGGTCGGTGACCCGTCGCCACGAGCCGATGTGCTCATCCCGGTACAGGCCGGGCGTTCCCGGGGTGATCCGGCCCTCGGGAGACACGGCGATCATCTCGGTCAGGACGAT
>VAYG01000120.1:6915-13897 GCA_005885015.1 Actinomycetota bacterium
TTGGGGACGCGGCAGCCTCTCAGCCGGAGGGGCGCCAGCAAGGGTGGAGGCGGGGCCACCAGCGTTGGGCTCCGGTTCCCCCTTGCCGCGCCGCCGGCCGAGGCGGCGAACCAGGAGTCGACCGCGGCGACGAACCGCGGGTCCCTCCGGGTCAGCTCGAGATGTGTGATGCGCCCGCTCCGGCTCAGCAGGTTGAACGCGAACTGGACCGGCTCGAAGGAGGCATACCGGCCGACGTTCTCGAAGTACGAAGCGCTCTCCAGGGCGGCCTGCTGGAACCGCTCCACCACCGGCTGCCGCTCCATCTCGTAGTCGACCAGGGCCGCCGAGAGATGGCCGGGGCGGCGCTCCAGCGCGTCCACCAGGGCGATCGCGTCCTCCATGGCCAGCTTGGTCCCCGAGCCGATGGTGAAGTGAGCCGTGTGGGCCGCGTCGCCCAGGAGCACGACGTTCCCGTGATGCCACGCGTCGCATCGCAACGTGACGAACCCCATCCACAGCGATCGGTTCGACAACAAGGAGTGCCCCCCGAGATCCTCGGCGAAGAGGTCCTCGCAGAAGGCGATGCTGTCCGCTTCACTGGCCTGGTCCAGGCCCGCCGCTCGCCAGGTGGCCTCGGGACACTCCACGATGAACGTGCTGGTGGCCGCGTCGAACGGATACGCGTGGACCTGGAACAGGCCGTGCTCGCTCTCCCGGAAGATGAACGTGAACGCGTCGAACACGAGGTCCGTCCCGAACCAGCCGTACTTCGTGCCGTGCAGGTGCTGGCTCGGCCGGACGGCCTCCTCATGCAGCCGGCGAGCCAAGCTGTTCACGCCGTCCGCGCCGACCACCAGGTCGGCCGGCGGCAGCTCGGCGACCTCTTCGAGGAATCGGGTCTCCACGCCGAGCTGGGCACATCGATCCTGGAGGATCCCCAGGAGCTGTTTGCGAGCCAGCCCGGAGAAGGCGTGCCCTCGTGACCGGACCGTCTCACCGCGATGGCGGATGTCGATGGCGTTCCACGTGGCGAAGCTCTCGGTGATCCGGTCGTAGGTGGGACGGTCGGCGTCGCGAAGCGCCCCCAGGGTTTCCTCGGAGAACACGACTCCCCAGCCGTACGTGGCGTCGGGCGGGTTCCGCTCGTAGATCGCGATCTCGTGGTCGGGATTCGCCTTCTTCGCCAGGAGGCCGAAGTACAGCCCCGCGGGCCCGCCTCCCACCACCGCGATGCGCATCGTCAGGCCAGCACCTCGGCCAGGAGATCCAGCTGGTCGAGCCGCCCCACCGTCGGGAGGAGGACCAGCTCGTCGCAACCGGCCTCCTCGTAGCCGCGGACGAAGTCGACCACGGCCTGCGGGGTTGTCAGGTTGGCCGCCGCGATCTTGTCGGCGAATGGCCCGGTGAAGGCGTAGTAGTCGCGGAGATACCGGGCCCCCTCCTCCGCCGCATCCGAGCCCAGGCCGAAGTACCCCTGCCCCCACAGCGCCGGCCGCCCGGGCCGGCCGAAGTCCTGCCACGCGGCGTGGGCCCGGGCCGCTGCCGAGGCGAACGCCCGGGGCGGACCGCCCCCGTGCACGTAGCCGTCCGCATAGCGGGCCATCCGAGCGAACGCCTCCCCGGACAGGCTCCTCCCAGTGGTCCAAGAGCGCGAGCAATTGCCGGGTCAGCACCTCGCCCCGACCGGATGGGTCGATCCCGAGCGCCCCGTAGTCCTCCGCTCGGGCCCCCACGGCCAGTCCCAGGGTCAGCCGGCCACCGGAGATCTCGTCGAGGGACGCGGCCTGCTTGGCGAGGAGCGCGGGCGCCCGAAGCGGCCCGATGGCGACCATCGTCACCAGCCCGATCCTTGTGGTGACGGCGGCGGCCGTCGTAAGCGCGGCGAACGGGTCGACGCTTCGGTAGGCGATCCGGTCGAGGACCCCGAGGCTGGAGAAAGGCCCGGCGTCGGCCCGCCGGGCCCATTCGAGCATCAGCCGCCGGTCGACGCCCTCGAGCGTGTTGGGCAGCCCCACGCCGACCCGCATGCGCTAGACAATAGGCGGCATGGAGGAGCCGGGCGACCCGATCCCAGGGCAGGAGTCACCCCGGCCGGCCAGCATCGTGGTGCAGCGCCGGATCGAATGGCCGGACACCGACGCGTCTGGCATGTACCACAACACCGCGGCCTTCCGGTTCATCGAGGTGGCGGAGACCGCGTTGCTCGACCGGCTCGGGTTCGTCCACCAGGTCTACGGCCGCCACCCCCGGGTTCGCCTCGAGGCCGACTTCCTGCGACCGCTGCGGTTCCGCGACCTCGTCGACATCGAGCTGCGCGTGGCGGAGGTGGGACGAACGTCCGTGACCTACGACGTCGAGATGCGGGCGAACGGCGAGCTAGCGGTACGCGGCCGGGCCATTGCGGTTCTGCTCACCGAGCCGGGAGGACGGCCGGACCGATGGCCGGACGAATACCGGCGGCTGCTGTTGACTGCGGGCCCGCAGCGCGCGGAGTTGCTGGCCTGACCCATGGGCGCCGCAGCCTCCCGGTGGCGTGACGCCCTCGCCGAGTGGGCCATCCCCGAGGAGATTCTCTCCAGGGCGCCGGTGTCTCCCTGGCACTACCCCGTGAGCCTGTTCGCCAGCCGGGCCGACGAGGCCGCTCGGGCCGAGCTCACCCCGTCGAACCGTCGAGCGTTGGAGGCGCTTCCTCATAGCGGGACAGTGCTGGACGTCGGGTGCGGCGCCGGCGCCGCCTCTCTTCCTCTCGCGCCGTCCGCTTCCAAGCTCGTCGGCGTTGACTCGTCAGGCGAGATGCTCGAAGCGTTCACCGAACGGGCGCGCGCAGCGGCCGTGGAGACGGAGGTCGTCGAGGGCCGCTGGCCCGACGTCGCAGGAGCTACGCCCGCGGCAGACGTCATCGTGTGTCATCACGTCGTCTACAACGCTCCGGACCTCCGCCTGACCGACCACGCCCGGGCGCGCGTCGTGGTCGAGATGACCAGAGAGCACCCTCAGAGCAACCTGAATCCCCTGTGGCTGCACTTCCATGGTGTGGTCCGCCCCGAACGGCCCACGGCCGACGACGCCATGGCGGTGCTCCGGGAGACCGGGCTCGGGGCCGAGCGAGAGGACTGGACCGCCCCTCGGCCCGGCGGCTTCGAGCGGCGTCAGGACCTGGTGGCGATGGTCCGGCGGCTGCTGTGTCTTCCCGCCGAGCGCGACCAGGAGGTGGAGGCGCAGCTGGACGACCGGATCGTCGAACGGGACGGGCGGTGGGGCTTTCCGGATCGCACCGTGGCGACGATCTGGTGGCAGGGCTCAGCGAGGGGTTGAGTGTCCGCGGGACGCCCACCGGCGGGCGGCGGCGATCCGTTTCGGCGGCGTCGGATGGCTGAACGCCATCAGATAGAAGAGGCGGGGCGGATCCAGGTCCGACAGGTTCGAGACGGCCAGCGCGCGGTGCGACCGCTCGAACACGTCGAGATCGTCCGTCTGCTGGAGGGAGAAATGGTCGGCGGCCGTCTCCCACCGGCGGGACAGGGCGGACAGTAGGGGCAGCCCGGCGAGTTGCAGGACGGCCCCGGCCAGCAGGACGAACGGGACGACCCGAGGGTCGCCGGGACCGTGTGCGCCGATGGCGCGGAGGAGCGCATCCCACCGCAGCAACGCCCACAGGGCGATGACGGCTCCGACGGCCCCGAACATGCCGAGCACCGTCCCTTTGGAGACGTGCCGAAGCCGTCGGTGTCCCAGCTCATGGGCCACCACCAGCCGGACGTACGCGGGGTCGCCCCGCGCGATCAGCGTGTCGTACAGGACCACGCGGCGGGTCCGCCCCAAGCCCGAGACGTACGCGTTCTCCTTCCTGGTCCGCCGGCTGGCGTCGGCGACCAGGACGTCGCGCACAGGCACGCCGGCCCGGTCGGAGAGGGACCGGAGCTCCGCTGCCAGCTCCGCGTCGTCCACGGGCCTGAACCTGTTGAACACCGGCTCGAGGACGACCGGAGCCACGAACGACAGGAACAGGACGACGAGGGCCGCGCCCGGCACGACGACGAGCGGCCACGCCTTCCCCAGCGCGCCGGCCACCGAAACGAAGCCGAAGAGCATGAGGGAAGTGATGACCATTCCGACGGCAAGACCCTTCACCCGATCGGACAGCCATCCCGCCCGGGTCTGGGTGGAGAATCCCCACTGTTTCTCGTGCACGTACCCCCGCCAGAAGGCGATGGGGAACCCCACCAGCCAACCCACCGCCACGACCAGAGCGGGCCAGGCCAACGCGCGGGCCCAGAAGGGCAAACCATCAAGCGCGCCGGCGACCCAGTCCCCGGGCGGGCCGAAGGCCAGCAACCCCAGGACAACGAGGTCGAGCACCAGATCGATGGCGAGCAGGACGTAGAGGGGTCCGTGGTAGCGGCGGGCCCGCTCCACCTCCTCAGGGGTGAACGGATCGAGGGTCTTCATCCATGAATTTCGGAACCCGTCAACCGCCGCGGCGGGAGACGTAGTCCCTGATCACGAACTCACCGAGCCCCTCGCCGGCGGTCTGGAAAACCCGTCCGCTGGTGAGCCTGGCCAGCCGCTCCATGAACCGTGCCAGCCCGGGAGTCTCCTCGAGCATGAACACGTTGAGGGTCACGCCGGCCCTGGCCAGGCGCATCGCCTCCTGGAGCGTGCGGCGGATGGTCTCGGGGACCGGCGGCCAGGAGAAGAACACCTCCTCCCCTTCCAGGTGTGCCGTGGGCTCCCCGTCGGTCACCATGATCACCTGCTTCGTGGCGCGGGGATGGTCGGCCAGCAGTCGCCCGGCCAGGATGAACGCGTGCTGCATGTTCGTGCCGTACACGCGCTCCCACCCCGTTCCGGCGAGATCCTCCGGCCTGATCCGGCGGGCGTAGTCGGAGAACCCGACCAGGTAGAGCTTGTCGTGCGGATATCGCCCCTCGATCAGCGCGTGGAGGGCCAGGGCCATCTTCTTGGCCGGAACGAAGTGCCCGCGCAGGGGCATGGAGAAGGACAGGTCGAGCAGGACCGCCGTGGCGGCCTCGGTGCGCGTCTCCGCCTCCACCAGCTCGAAGTCCTCCTGCGAGAGCCGCGGGCGCCGGGACGGCCCGTCCCGGACCACCGCGTTGAACACGGTCTTCTGCACGGCGATCTGCCCGCTGTCCCCGAATCGCCACGGCCGCGTCGCGCCGGTTGGCTCGGCCACCCCGCCCGCCTGCCGGGCGTCGTGTGAACCCTCTCGGTCCCTGCGGAGCTGCTCGAAGAGTCGGACCAGCACGCGCTCCCCCAGCCGGCGGGCTCCCTTGGGGGTCACCCGCATCCGCCCACGATCCCGCTCGACCAGGCCCGCCTTCTCCAGGGCGCGTTCGACCTCACGGAGCCGGCGAAGATCGCGCACGGCGTCCTCACCGAGCGTTCGCCGGAGCCGTTCCTCGTCGATGTCCTCCAGCGACGCGCCCGCGTAGTCGGCCCGCATGGAACGGTCCAGGTCCTCGAAGTCGGACATCCGCTCCAGGGCGTCCACGGTCGCCTGCATGGGCATGGCCTCTTCGCCCCCGGACAGCGCCGGATCGCCCCACGGCATGTCCGGGAAGCGGTCCATGAGGCTGGAGGCCAGCCGATCCACCTCGAAGGCGAGATCCATGTCCTGCAACACTTCGCGGGCCAGGCCCTCCAGCTCGGCCCGTTGCTCCGGTGACAGCGACGCGAGGAGCCGCGTCAGCGCGGCCATGCGCCGGGCCATGCCCTCGAGGAGCTCACCGAGCGTGCGCGGATTGTCGGGAAAGAAGTCGCCGAACCGCTGCATGAACGACTCGAAGTCGGCCTGGGTGTCCTCCCCTCGATCGCGGGCCTCGATCATCCGGTTCAGCTCGGCGAGCATGTCCTTCACCCGGCCGAGCTGCTCGGGCGAGAGGTTCCGCATCCCCTCGGCCATCCCGCGGAAGTACGAGCCGAGGATCTGCTCCTTCAGCCATTCCATAAGCTCGTCGAACTTGCGCTGGGCTTCCCGGTCGGCGAACCGGTAATCCTTCAGCTCACGGATCTGGCCGGCGGGGTCCGCCGGGAGCATGTCCAGGAACTGTTCCTTGCTTCGAGCTTCGTCCTCTGCCATGAAGGACAGCGTCCTGCGCTCGGTCTCGAGGATCTCGGCCAGCCGTTCCTGGATCTCCTGGAGTGGCCCGTCCAGGTTCAACCGCTCCTGCTCGCGACGGCGAGCGGCGCGGAGGCGGGATCTGAGCGCATCGAGCCCCGAGAAGCGGCCGCGGATCCCCCGGCGGAGGAGCTGGGCCAGCGATCGGTCGGCGCTCTGCCCGGCGAGAAGCTCCTCCGACATGGCCTCCAGGACGTCGCCCGCGGACACGTCCGGGCCCAGCGGATCCTGCGTCCCGTCCCACCTCGAATAGCGGAAGCGCACCCAAGCAGCGTACGACGCCCCCGCGGGTTCAGACGGGGCCCTGCTCGCCTTGTTCAAGCGCGACGTGGCCCGCACCGATACCAGCGTTGACCCCCAGATCGACACTCGGACGTCGGCACCATGGGCAGAGCACTGCGATTTGCCAGCAGCATCCTCATTGCGTCGGTCCTCCTGGCACCGGCGACACCGACGCGGGCGCTGCCTCTGGCAACTCCCCGCGGCCCCGTCGAACGCCTGGCAGGGGCCCGGCCGGGCATGACGCTCGTGTGGACCGGGATCCGCGTCACGGTCCCCCAGCCCGGGCACGGGGTGTGGGCCGAGGCCATGACCATCGACGGCTCCGATCACTCGATCGGCCTGGAAACCCTCCCCACGGGAGCCGTGGTGGTCCACGGTGCCGCGGCGGGAGGGGGAGAGGGTGCCGGCGCCGACGGGGGCCAGAGCCCGTGCGCCGACTCCGCCTACACGCTCAACGGATCGAGCTGGCAGCAGACCATGCGCTGGTACTTCAATGTGTCCTCCACCCCTCCGGGGGTCTTCAGGGCGAACGCGGAGGCGGCGCTCCGAGCGGCGGCGACCAACATCACCCACGGGGTG
>VAYG01000121.1:0-8536 GCA_005885015.1 Actinomycetota bacterium
GATGGGAAAGTCGGCTACGAGGGCACTTGAATGCCAGCCAGATACAGGCAGTAGGTTGACGAGCCCGATCAAACAAGATCCATGGGATCAGGCGCAGATAATCTGCGCGTACTTGCCCGAGGTGGAGAGAGACTTGCCACCCAAGCAGGCACAGCCAGCAGAACGAGATTGACCAAAAGAATAGGCGGGCGTCGCGGCGTGAAGAGCGCCTGCGGCGTGAAGCGATTGAGACGGTCTGGCTCGAGGCCGCCACAACATCCCCCCTTCCCTTCGCCCGCATGATGGGGGAGAGCGCATTGCCCGGTCAATGCTGCAAGGGGTTAGGACCTTCCGTATCTTCAGGATCACCCAACTGGAGGATCGATGTTCTCCCCCCAATGGGGGAGCGAAGCATCAGGTGCCCGGCGTGGAGCCGCTAGAGGCGGGGCCGGCGGCCGCCGTGGAGAGCTGATGGATCTGCCGCGTCAGGTCCAGGATCTGACGCGAGAGATCGAGCAGTTCTTCGTTCTGTTGCGACTCCTCCTGCACGAGCATCCACTGGTGATCGGCGAGGACCTCGCGTTTCTGGTCTGCCCGGTTCTGGCTGATCATCACGAACGTGGAGAGGAAGATCGCTTCCAGCGAGACCATCATGGTCAGCAACCCGAAGGGGAACTTCTCCACCCGGAATCCAAGCCACACCGCGAACCAGAGGACGTGGACGTACACGAACATCATGGAGCCCGCGAACCGGGTGATCGTGTCGGCGATCCGGTCCTGGAGGCTTCCTCGGCGCTCCTCGGCGTGCCGCCTCAACGCGGGATGGCTCGGCTGAATGACCGGGCGGATGCTCACCGGATCCTCCTCTCTCCAACGGCCGGCTGCGGTCCGGCCGGCCTGCCCTGCGGCGCAGCCTAGTCCCGGATGGCGGTGAAGAGGGTAACCACGCCTCCCATGAGGCGCCGAGCCGACACGCCTCTGAACCCTGTGTGGTTGAGAAGCTGAACCAGATCATCTGCGGGAGGCAGATGACCGAGCGACTCCACCAGATAGCGATAGGCACCGGGATTGCCCGAGATCTTCCCCAGTGCGGGGGCCGCCTGGGAGAAGTACGCGTCGAACAACCGGCGAACTGACGCCCGATCGGGCTCGGTGATGTCCAGGAGCGCGATCCGAGCACCGGGACATGCCACACGAGCCATCTCCCGGAAGGCCGCCTCCAGATCGTCCAGATTGCGAAGGACGAACGCGCTCATCACGGCGCTGAACGCTCCTTCCGAAAAGGGGAGGCGGAACACGCTTGCCTGCACCAGCCGCACCCGGTTGGACGCCCCCGGCCTGTTCCTGGCCTCTGCGAGCATTGCCCCGCTCGCGTCGACGCCGATCACTCGACAGATCCTGGCCGCAAGCGCTGCCAGCCTTCCCGTCCCGCAACCGACGTCGAGCACCAGGTCGTGCGGGCGGACGTCCAGAGCGCGCAGTGTGACCCGCCGCCACCGCCGGTCCATGCCGAAGGACAGCAGGTCGTTCAGGAGGTCGTAGCGAGAAGCCACGGAGTCGAACATGGCGCGCACCCGCCGTTCGTCGGGTGGGGTCGGTCTCATGCGCGCGAGGCGAGCGCCAACCACAACGCGTACAGCAGGACCACGGAGAGGCCCACGACCTTCCCGGCCCGACCTCGGGCGAGGAACACCGTGGCCACGACGGTATAGAGGACGGCCGCGGCCAGGAAGGCGGTCGTGGTTGCGGAATCGAGCACCAGCGGGCGGACGAGCGCGGCGAGACCGAGCACACCCGTGGAGAACGCCGCCGCGGTCCCAAATAGGTTCCCCGTGGCGAGCTGGGGAAGCCCGCGAAGCACCGGGATCACTTCGAGGAACACTTCGTCCAGGCTGGCCAGAGCTCCCAGCACCGCGGCGCCGACGAAACCGGCCGCCAGCCCCGTGTGTGAGAGCAGCCGGACCCCGCCGTCCACCAGGACGGTGGCTCCTCCGAACACCAGCACGAGGCCGCCAACCAGGAGGGCCATCGGCGAGAGTCTGGGTCCTTCGTGGGCCTCCCGGACGATCTCTTCACCTCTTGCCTCCGGCGCCCTCCGGTCATCCCTGATCACAAGCCCCAGGTAGATCCCGTACACGCTGAGCAGGGCCACGCCCTCGAGTCGACCCACCACCTGGTCCGAGAGCGCCGCCGCTCCCGCCAGCAGGGTCGCTCCCGGCAACAGAACCATCTGGATGCTTGGGGATTGAACCGGCTTGGGTCCCAGGAGCAAGGCGGCTCCGAACGCCGCGGAGAAGAGGAAGACGATGGTCCCGAACGCCTCCCCGCCGGCGATGGCAGTCTGGCCCCTTCCAGCGGCGATGAGGACGGCGCCGACCGACTCCAGGTCCACGCCGAAGAGCAGGGCGCCGAGGAGGAATGGCGAGATGCGATGCGCGGCGGCGAGGCGGCCGGCGCCCCGAACGGCCGCCTCGGCCCCCAGCGTGAGCACCGCCGCGCCCAGGCCGAGCAGCACGACGGCGAGGGCCACCGCAGCACTGTACCGAAGCGGGCCGGCGTTCTCGGAGTTGAACTTGACAAAGCTCTGGCAGGTTGGGTCCAATGCCGCGGCGTCCCCGGCCGAAAGGGGGTGGTGCGCAACTGACTCCAGCGTAGTGAGACCTCCCGCTTGCTACCGAAAGGAGCAGGATGAAAGGGCGCGTACGACTTCTCCTCGGGCCGGTGCTCGTTCCGATCCTGGTGGCCGTGTACTCCTTTGCCGGCCAGCCTCAGACGGCCAGCCCCGGTCCCTTCATCAAGAACAACGTGCTTCGGCTGGAACTGGCCCGAGACCTCGGTAAGGCCTCGCGGCCGAAGTGGGCGCAGCCGGTCTCCTCGGGCGTGATGTACAACCTGCTCCTCGCATCCGGCGCCTTGGAGGCGAGGGCCAAGGGCACGCAGGCACCCGGGTGGGGCGCCGGCGCGGGACTCGGCACCGCCGGGTGCCGCCGAACGTTCACCGGGTTCGTCTCCAATACGCGGGTCAACCAGGATTGCGGGCTTCGCCGGCAGGCGGAGGAATCCATCGCGGTCAATCCGCTTCACCCCAAGAACCTGATCGCCGGCCAGAACGACTCCCGCGTGGGCTTCAACCAGTGCGGGATCGACTTCTCGTTCGACGGCGGGGTGACCTGGGGCGACATGCTTCCCCCGTTCAAGCAGGTGATCTTCCCCAACGGCCACGTTGGAGATTTCTGCAGCGACCCAACGGTCACCTTCGACTCGCAGGGCAACGCCTACTTCGGAGGACTGTCGCTCAGCCTGGACGGTTTGGACAGCGCCATCCTGGTGGCCAAGTCCAACGCTCCCATCGGAGGGGCCTTCTACCACAGCCCGCTGATGCAGCCCTTCCAGATCTACCGGGACGTCCCGATGGGCGTCGCGGCACTGGACGAGAACCCCAACATCGCCAACGACAAAGAACTCATGGTGGGCGATTCCAACCCGGACAGTCCGAAGGCTGACAACCTGTACATGGTGTGGACGCGTTTCAACGCCGATACCGGACAGGGCGTCGGGGCCGACAGCCCCATCTTCTTCAGCCAGTCGACAGACGGCGGGGCCACCTGGTCGACGGGGATCGAGATCAGCGGCTCCAACGCGAAGGCCTGCACGGTCTTCAGCGGTGAGAAGGACCCGAACGCGTGCGACCAGGACCAGGGGGGACACGTGATCGTCGGGCACGACGGGACGGTCTACGTGGGCTTCGGGAACGGGAACACGCCCGAGAACGGCATCAATCAGCACATGATCGTGTCCTGCCCCCCGAGCGCGGACTGCAGCCAGGTGTCCGCATGGTCGGGGCCGGTAAAGATCACCGACGATTACGGGACTCAATCGGTCGGCCCCGACTCGCAGACCGGTTGCCCTTCGGGACGCCAGTGCCTCCCTCCCAACGGGTACCGGGTGTACGACTTCGTGTGGGGGTCGCTGTCGATCGACAACAGCGGGGTCTTGTACTTCGTGTTCTCGGACTACCGGAACGGGCAGGACAGCAAGAACTGCCCCGGACTGGGGCCGGCCGCCAAGGCCACCCCTCCCTGCAACAACGACGTGTTCTACAGCTACTCGACGGATGGCGGTACCACCTGGACTGATCCGTTCAACGTCACGGCCGGCCGTCCGTTCGGCGAGACAGCCCAATGGCAGCCGTGGGGCGCCGTCACGCCCAACGGACGGACCCTGTACGTCGCGTTCTACGACCGGCACTACGGGAACTGCGAGTTCACCGGGTGCAACGACATCACGCTGACAGCGGTCAGGAACGCCGCGACGGCTTCGCCCAAGCTGAGCAACCAGCGGCTGACGACGTCGTCCATGCCGAACCTGGTGGTCGCCAACAACCCGCTCCAAGCGGGCTTCCTCGGTGACTACATGTGGCTGGCGGCGCCGTTCAACAAGGCTCCGTACGTCGTGTGGGCCGACACGCGGGGTCGTCACGGCTCCGTCGAGGAGGACATCTACTTCGCACGGTAGACGGCTCGCACCGCTTGACCACGAGGGGCCGGCCTCCAGGCCGGCCCCTCGGCATTGGTCCCCTCAGTGGTCGCTCGCGCTGATGAAGTTGAATGACGAGATCTTCAGCGCCGGCACCCGGGAGGCGGCGAAGAAGAACTCGCTGGCGAGCTCGGACTCCCGGCCGATCATCTCGACGTTCGACAGGGCCTCGAGGATGGACTGGGTGAACCGAAGGTTCTTCACCGGGTGGCGAATCTCTCCGCCCTCGATGAGCCAGGTCCCATCCCTGGTCATCCCCGTGATCGTCGTCTCGATGGGGTGCACGACGTTGGAATAGTGGAACCTGGTGATCAGGAGGCCGCGCTTCGTCGCGGCGATCATCTGCTCCACCGTCGCGTCCCCGGTCTGGAGGAACAGGTTGAGGGGGAAGGCTCCCTCCGGGCTGGGAGGAGGAAGGGCATGGCCGGTGGACCCGGTCCCAGCCATCTTGGCGCTACGCCGATCGTGCACACCGGACACGAACACGCCCTCTTCGATCAGGGAGGCCTTTCGCTTGGGCGTTCCCTCGAAGTCGAAGGGGATCCCGATCGTGTCGGGGGAGAGGGCGTCATCGTAGATGTAGATCGACGGACCGCACACGCGTTGCCCCTCCTTGCCTGAGAACGGCGAGCGGCCCTCCGCGATGGCCCGGCCTCCGAAACCCAGGTAGGAGAGGAACGAAACCAGCGTGTCCACGGCCATGGGTTCGAGCACGACCTCGTACCGGCCCGGCTCGACGTCCTGCGGCCGCTGGCTCTCGCGGGCCTTCCGGTACGCCCGGGCACCCACGGCCGCCGGGTCGATGTCCTGCACCCGCGATGCCGCCTTCTCCGCCGTGCCGGAGCCGTCCCCGCCGGCCACCACGGTGGAGATCGTGCTCTGTGTGTACGGGGCGTAGCAGAACTGCCCCTCCGTGTTCGCCAGGGCGATCTCGACGGCGCCGGTCTCGAAGGCGCCGGCCGCGCGGAACCCTTTGCGGAGCTCACCGACGAGGGCGGCCACACCCTCGGCGCGCTGCTCGGGAGTGGTTGCCGCGGTGGCCTCGTCGAACCCCCCCGGCCGCTCGGGGACGGGCGCCTTCTGGGCGAGCCCGGGGTAGAGCGGATCCGGCGCGGCGACGCGAGCCATCTCCAGGGCGCTGGCCGCCGCCGAACGCGCCCCTTCCTTCGAGAAATCGTTGGTGGCGGTGACGCCCGTGCGCGCCTCGGTCACGACGCGAACCCGAACCCCCGTGTCCTCGCGGCCCGTGCTCTGGTGGATGGCGGAGTTGGCGAACCTGGTCAGGCCGCCCCATTCGTGCATCAAGAGCACCTCCACCCCGTCGGCCCCGGGGAGCTCGAGAGCGGCCTCGGCGACGGCCCGAACCTCATCCGGCCCGACAGGATCGGCCATCAGCGCACCCCCACCTGGACGTCGCGGAACCTGGCCGGCGGGGCGCCGTGGCCGACCCTGGCCACCTGTCCCGGCTGTCCCTTCCCGCAGTTGGGAGTTCCCCACAGCACCCATTCCTCGGCGCCGCCAACCGCGTCGCAGGAGCCCCAGAACTGGGTGGTGATCCCGGCGTAGTTCGGGTTCCGGTAGACCTCGGCCAGCCGGCCGTCCCGGATCCTTCGGGCCAATTCGCATCCGAACTGGAAGTTCACCCTCTTGTCGTCGATCGACCAGGACGTGTTGGTGGTCATGAAGATTCCGTCCTTCGTGTCGCCGATGATCTCCGCAAGCGTTCCCTCCCCCGGCTCGAGATTGATGTTGGTCATCCGGATCAGGGGGAGGTTCTCCCACCCGTCCGCCCGCATGGCCGCCGTCGACCGCCCTCCCACCACGGGGGCCGTCTCCCGGCTCGACAGGAACTCCTGGAAGATCCCTCGGTCGATCAGCGTGACGCGCTGGGCCGGCACCCCTTCATCGTCGAAGGCGAAGCTGCCCAACCCGCCGGCGAGCGTGGCGTCGGCGGTGATCGTGACCAGGTCGCTCCCGTATCGCAGCTTCCCCCGGTCCTCGGGGCTCACGAAGGAAGTGCCGGCGTATGCCTCCTCCATCTTGAGGACCCGGTCCAGCTCGAGCGGATGGCCCACCGACTCGTGAACCTGAAGGATCACCTGGTTGCTGTCCAGCACCAGGGTGGTGACCTCGCTCGGGCAGTCCTTCGCGGAGAGGAGCTCGACGGCCTCACGCCCGGTTCGCTCGGTCTCCTCCACCAGTCCCAGCGTGCGGATGTGCTCGTAGCCGGCGGCCCGGATGTGGCCGCGGAAGGAGTTCGGGAAGGACCGGCGTTGCATCTCGCCGTCCGAGAGCGCGGTGGCTTCGATCCCCCCGCCGGAGTGGACGATCGTCTGCTCGATGGCGGCCCCCTCGTTCGAAGCGAAGCTGGACCGGCGGCGCAGGAAGTCCATCGAGGCCTCGCCGAAGGTCACTCCCGGGACGCCCTGGAGGCGCCGGCTCGCTTCCATGAGCAGGGCGACCTTCTCGTCCAGCGGGACGGTGAACGGATCTTCCAGGACGCTGGTGGACCACGACCCCCGCGCCGGCGCGACCTCCGCCAGCCGGATTGGTTCCATGGGCAGGCGGGAGGCGGCCCGGGCGATGGAGACGGCCAGACCCGCCGTCCGCTCGATGTCCTCGGGGGTGGTTCGCGCGGTGGCGGCGAAACCCCAATAGCCGCCGGTCAAGACCCGGATGCCGATCCCCTGGGACAGTCCGCGGTTGAGGGTTTCCATCTCCTGGTTACGGACCGTCAGCGTCTCCGACTCCGTGGAGACGAACCGCGCGTCCGCGTAGTCGGCTCCCGCGCGGCGAGCCGCATCCACTGCTTGCTGGGCGACCTCCAGCACGACGTCTCCTCCTCTATCCGGCTGGGGGCGGGCAGGCCGCTAAGCGTACAGGAGGCTCCGCCGACGGGCGCGCGCGTCCCGGCCTCACTACGCTGTCGGGCGGTGATGACGGTATGAAGCTCGGTCTCAGCCTCGGATACTGGGGGGCCACGCCCACCGATTTCATTCCTCTGGTCGTGGAGGCCGAGCGGCTGGGGTTCGACTCCGTGTGGAGCGCCGAGGCCTACGGCTCCGACGCGGTGACGCTCATCACGTGGGCAGCCGCCCACACCGAGCGGATCGGACTGGGAACGAGCGTGATGCAGATCCCGGCCAGGACGCCGGCTGCCACGGCCATGACCGCCATCACCCTCGACCACCTTTCCGGGGGGCGGTTTCGGCTCGGGCTCGGGGTGAGCGGTCCTCAAGTGAGCGAGGGCTGGCATGGCGTGCCCTTCGACCGGCCCCTCCAGCGGACCCGCGAGTACGTCGAGGTGGTCCGGGCCATCCTGCGCAGGGAGAAGCCGGTCGAACACCATGGCGAGTTCTTCGACGTCCCGCTGCGCGGAGGGACCGGACTGGGCAAGCCCCTCAAGACGATCGTCCACCCCCTTCGGCCCGACCTGCCGATCTACCTTGCGGCGATCGGACCGAAGAACGTGGCCCTGGCCGCGGAGGTCGCCGATGGATGGCTGCCAACGTTCTACTCTCCGAACCACCAGCGTGTGTTCGAGCCCGCGCTGGCCGAGGGTCTGGCCGCGAGCGGGCGGGACCGGAGTGAACTGGTCGTCGCTCCGTTCGTCCCGATCGTGGTGGGGCAGGACCTCCAGGCATGCCGGGACGTGATCAAGCCGATCCTGGCGCTGTACGTAGGCGGGATGGGAGCCCGGGGCAGGAACTTCTACAACGACCTGATCCGACGCTACGGATACGAAGCGGCAGCGACGAGGATCCAGGACCTCTATCTCGAGGGACGCAAGGGGGAAGCCGCCGGAGCCGTCCCCGACCGGCTGGTTGACGAGGTCGCCCTGGCCGGGCCGGCGGCCCGGGTGGCGGAGCAGCTCGGGGCGTGGAGGTCCGCGGGCGTGGACCTGCTGATCGTGGGGGCGTATCAGCCGGAGGCGCTTCGCGTGGTCGCCGAGGCGGCTTTCTAGGCGGGCGGTGCGGTAGCGTTCGCCCGATCCGATCGACCGAGGGAGAGGGGTCGTGGG
>VAYG01000121.1:8589-9088 GCA_005885015.1 Actinomycetota bacterium
TCGCCAAGGAAGGCGCCAGCGTCGTGGTGAACGACCTCGGTGGAGACTGGGACGGTACCGGTGGGGACCATCGGGCGGCTTCCGAGGTTGCCGGCGAGATCGTTCAAGCCGGGGGGAACGCCGTCGCCCACTTCGATGACATCTCCGAACCCCAGGGGGCAGAGTCGCTCGTCCAGCTGGCTCTGGATACGTGGGGTCATCTCGACGCCGTGGTCAACAATGCAGGGATCCTTCGCGATCGGATGGTGTTCAACATGCCGGTCGAGGATTGGGACGCGCTGATGAAGGTCCACCTCCGAGGGCACTTCCTGGTGACGCGGGCGGCGTGCGCCCATTGGAGGGAGCGGTCCAAGGCGGGCGACCCGGTGGCCGGACGGATCATCAACACTTCGTCCACCTCGGGGATCCTGGGCAACGCCGGGCAGTCGAACTACGGGGCGGCCAAGGCCGGGATCGCCGCCTTCACCCAGATCGTGGCCATGGAGATGGCTCGCTACGG
>VAYG01000125.1:0-4736 GCA_005885015.1 Actinomycetota bacterium
GTCGAAGGCCAGTCCGGTCCCTTCATGATGCTTCCGACAACGTCGCCGATCCAGTTGTCGCCGAGGGCCATCGACTGCAGGTTGTGCTGCGAAGTTGCCTGGACCGGGGTGACGATCGCGTAACTCGGCAAGGTTCCCTCCTGAGCATCGGCCATGACCTGCTCGGCCGGCACGAAGTTGGTGCGCTGTCGGGAGCCCAGACACTCGTAGAAGGTGGGGCAGATGGTCCACCAGTAGCCGCTGGTCTGATCACCCGGACCTCCCGTCCCTCCGTAGATGCGCCAGCTCAGGCCGGCGCCGTCCAGTCGATCGAAGATGGTCGGGACGTACGGAACGGGCGACGGCCGGAACGGGCCACGGCCTCGCCGATCCGGGATGCATGATGGTTGGCGTTCGTACGCGGACCCATTCCACCACCACGCGGTCAGCCTGCTGTCGCACCCCCAGCCTTGCGTCTCGTTCGACGGATAGATGGGAGGGCCCGGGTTGTCGCCCGAGAACCCATCGAGGGTGGCCGAGGCCAGCACCATGTGCCCGCCCCATGACGGAGTGGTGGCGAACTCGAAGGTGCGGTCCGAGATGGCATACCTTCGAGACAGTGCGGAGAGGTTCGGGATCTGACCCGGATCGAACTGCGAGTAGCACGCGTAATGCCGCTGGGCTGTGCAGCCGTGGATGAGACCGAATCCATCCATCCTCCCCCCGTCGATGGCCACCCGCTGCGAGGCCACGTCGTGCTTCACCCCAGGGACCACGTCGGGGGACCGCCCGAGCGGGATGGTGCGTCCGTCCGGAAGCACCCCGGTCGTGGCGCCGTCACACGGGTCATGCGCGATGATGCCGTGATCGATCTGGCTGCAGAGTTTGCCCAAGACGTTGTCGAAGCTGTGGTTCTCCTGAAACAGGATCACGACGTGTTGGATCGGGGAGGGATTCCTTCTCGCCGCGGAAGCCGGCGCGGACGTACGTCCCGTTCCCTGTTGCCCGGCCGTAAAGTAAGCCACGCCGATCGAGAGCGTGATCAAGACCTGTCGCCGCACGGTCCGCTCCCTGGGTCTGCTTGTCCGTGACGATAGGCCCCAACGGTGCTTGTGGCCAGGCAGGGGGCGGTCCCTACTGGATCACTTCCGGATACGGCGTCACCCAGCTACGGCGCCGTTCCCAGGGTCGTCGGAGGCGGCCAAGAGGTAGGCGACACTGGTCCCGAGCGTTCGCGCGATGTCGACGAGTGTGTCGGAGGGGATGCGGCGACCTGCGCAGTAGTTCTCCAGGGTGCTCCGCTGGATCCGGACACTGTCCGCCAGTGACTCGGCGGAGACGCCGCGTTCCCTCATCAGGGCCACCACTCGCGCCCCAGTCACCATGGCCTCCGCCCGATCGCGCCGCGAGACGTTCGGCATGCTGAAACTCCTCCCGCTCTTGTCGTGGAGGAGGCCGGAGGTTTCGGCCAGCCGGCCCCCGTTGCCCCTTCCCCCGGCTCACGGGATGAGGAGAATTGTCGCCGGGTCCGCGCCCTTGAGCGTACTACCTCCCGGCGGGTTCGAGCTCCAGCCGGTTCGATCGGCCACGAAATAGCGCTCACTCAGGCGCCGGGCGTGGGCCTGTTCCGGCGCGCGAACAGATAGACGATCCCGACGATCACCGGCTGCCAAAGGAACAAGAGGCCCCATGCCAAACCGTTGCGGCCGCGGCGGTTGGCGTCGCGGCCGATCAGGTATGCGAGCCCCCCGTACACCGCGAGCAGTCCAACGCCGATGGCGATCCACGCGAGGACTGCGCCGAGTCCTGTGGCTTCGGACTTCGTGGCCGAGAGGAAGACGATCGTCAACTGCCCTCCCACTGCGATGCTCTGGAATGCGGCCCTTCTGGGATCCTTTTGGTCCTCACTCTAGAGTCGTCTCTGAACAATCTGGGGTTGAGTCCGCACGACGGAGGCGTCGTCACTGCCAAACCCGGCCCCGATATCGCCCGTAGTACCTGGCATGCCACTCCCGCGATCGGCCTGGGATGACCGAAAGGAGGCCAGAGTCATCGGACGTCAGGACTCCAAACAACGGGAGGACCCATGCAGAGAAGGCTTGTCTCTCTATTTCTCCTAGCCCCCCTGCTAGCGCTGATCTCCACCGGCTCGGCCTTGGCCACGAGATCCAACAGCACCGGCCAGCGCCAGGCCGTCCTAGACGATGGCTACAGGGTCAAGAATCTCGTGTCGGACGTCCCGGGGCAGGCTGCTCACGTGGACCCGAACCTCGTGAACGCCTGGGGCCTCGTCGCGGGTCCCACGACGCCGTGGTGGGTCGCCGACAACGGCACGAACGTCTCCACGCTCTACACGGGAGCCGGCGACGTGCTCTCGTTGGTCGTCCAGGTCGATGGAGCTCCCACCGGCATCGTCTTCAACGGTCATGACGACTTCATCATCAGCGATGGAACCAACTCGGGCCCGGCGGTCTTCATGTTTGCCACGGAAAGCGGCACGATCCGGGGTTGGAACCCGTCTGTGCCCCCTCCGCCCCCCTCGACCCAATCATTTATCGCCGTCGATCGCTCTGATATCGGTGCGATCTACAAGGGCCTCGCCATCGCGACGACGCACAGGGGCGACTTCCTCTACGCCACCGACTTCCACAACGCGCGCGTGGACATGTTCGACAGCAATTTCAAACTGGTGACCCCGCACGGCGCCTTCCGCGATCCCCGGATTCCGGACCGCTACGCGCCGTTCGGGATCCAGAACATCCGAGGCATCCTCTTCGTCACATACGCCAAGCAGGACGCTGACAAGGAGGATGACGTCCCTGGTCCCGGCCACGGCTTCGTCGACATGTTCAGCACGAGCGGGCGTTTCCTTGGTCGCGTCGCCACCCGCCATGAGCTCAACTCGCCGTGGGGTCTGGCGCTCGCCCCGGAGAGTTTCGGCTCCTTCGGTGGCGACCTTCTCATCGGCAACTTCGGCGACGGGAGGATCAACGCCTACGAGCCAGAACGCGGCGAAAACTTCGACCACGAAGGGACCCTGAGGAGACCGAGCGGCAGGGTCATCGTCATCGACGGCCTGTGGGCTCTCCAATTCGGCAATGGTGGCCCGGCCGGCCCCAAGGGCACGCTGTTCTTCACAGCCGGCCCGGACGACGAAATGCACGGACTCTTCGGCAGGATCAAGCCCGCTCGATAGAGGTTCCCGGACCGGCCCGGCGATCTGATCGCCGGGCCGGGTCCGCCGTATGTCTGGTCACGAAGCGTCCCAACTTTGCGGATGGCTTAGCTCCTAACGAACCGGGGGTAAGCAGCTCGTCGGCACGATCGCCTTTGACCAAATCCGGATACGGTCGAGCCTCGAGCAGCATCCGTAGTGGCTGCATCGAAGGAGCGGAGATCTCTGATGGCACGACGACTCTGGCTGTCGTCAAGCCTTGCGTGCTCTTGGACTCTACCGGCTGGGTTATTCGCCGACGACCGCGTAGAGATGCCACTCGTCCGGGACTCCCTTGAGCGTGTGCACGCCCCGGTCTTCGAAGGACAGGCCGGACCCAGCCACGAGGTCCTTCACGGTGCTCGAGACCAGAACCTCACCTGGCCCCGCGAGGGCGGACACCCGAGCGCCGATGTGTACAGCGATGCCACGGATGTCGTCGCCGGCGAGCTCGATCTCGCCCGTATGCACCCCCGCCCGGATCTCCAGGCCGAGCGCCAACACGGCCTCGGCGATGGACTGCGCGCACCGGACGGCCCGAGCCGGCCCGTCGAAGGCGGCGAGGAACCCATCGCCGGCGGTGTTGACCTCCCGCCCTCGGAACCTTTCGATCAGGGCACGAATTCTCTCGTCATGGGCATCGAGCAGTTCTCGCCAGCGGCGATCCCCCAGCGTGGCCGCCTTCTCCGTCGAGCCAACGATGTCAGTGAACAAAACGGTCGCAAGCACCCGGTCGAGTTCTGGAGCCGGGCGGATGCCGGTGAGAAACTCTTGGACCTCGTCGACCAAGGCGTCCGCATCGCCCACGAATGGTCCGTTGTCCGTGCCCGGCAGCTCGACATATTTCGAGCCGGGGATCTGTTCGGCGATGAAGCGGCTCCCCCCGACCGGCCTCATCCTGTCATCGGTCCGATGCAGAACGAGGGTCGGTACCCGGATGGCCGGGAGAACGTGGCGGATATCGATCTCGGTCGTCATTCGGAACCAGCCTTTGGCCGCGCCCGGGCTCATGCCCCGCTGGAATCGCAGCAGCCATCGACGAAAGTCTTCGTCCCTGTGCACGCTGGGAGCAACTGCGCCGGCGGCAACGACGTCTCGCCCCCATCTTCGATCGAGGATGTCTAGGAACAGCTCCTGCATCTCCAAGGTCATCCCCCATGGGAAATCGGGGCTCCAGGACCCCTTCGCGAACGAGGCATAGAGCACGAGTCCTGATGTCCGCTCGGGGTAGGTTGCCGCGAATAGCGCCGACATGGGCCCGCCCTCCCCCCAGCCGAACAGCGCCGCCCGCTCTGATCGCTCGGCGTCCATGACCGCTCGAAGGTCATCCATCGTCTGTTCGAGGGTGGACGGCACCGGGGCCGGATCGGAGAGTCCTGTGCCGCGGCGGTCGAAGAGCAGAAGTCGAGAGAACGACGCGAGCCGTTGGAGGAACCGCGCGTACGGCGGCCATTCCCAGTTCAGCTCGAGGTGAGTCGAATAGGCTGGCGCGTATACCAGA
Source organism: Actinomycetota bacterium (assembly GCA_005885015.1). Lineage (GTDB taxonomy): Bacteria > Actinomycetota > UBA4738 > UBA4738 > UBA4738 > AC-52. The sequence goes on from VAYG01000125.1 coordinate 4,695, forward strand.
TCCAGCGGACCCTCGCCCATCACCTGGTATGCAATGAAGAGG
>VAYG01000125.1:4763-9285 GCA_005885015.1 Actinomycetota bacterium
CAAGTCCGGCGGACACTCCCCTGGGCCAGACCGCAGAGACATCGGCTGAACGCAACCTCGCGAGAGTGTGGGCCGTTCGCCCCAAGAGGCCGAACCACATGGTACTGATGCGTTGTTAGTTAGTGGGAGGGGCAGGATTCGAACCTGCGTAGGCTTCGCCGGCGATTTTACAGACCGCTCCCTTTGGCCGCTCGGGCACCCTCCCGCTCATTCGAGGATAGCATCGGCTCCGTCCGGCCTGATCGTCCCGGACGGCCGACAGCATGACTCGCTAGATTATCGGCGTGGCCAAGGACCAGTTCTCCTTCGACGTCGTCTCCCAGGTCGAGCTGCACGAGGTCAAGAACGCCTACGACCAGGCCAACCGGGAGATCCAGACCCGGTTCGACTTCAAGAACACCGGTACGAGCCTGGCGCTGGACGAGGACCTGGTCGAGGTCCGGTCCAGCACCGAGAACCGGCTGAAGGCGGCCATCGACGTGCTGAAGGAGAAGATGGTCCGCCCTCAGCGAGGGACCCGTCCTCCCCGCGGCCAAGGGGACCTACCGGCAGGCCGTGCACATCAACCAAGGGATCTCCGACGAGAAGGCCAGGGAGATCGTGAAGTTCGTCAAGGGGACCGGGGTCAAGGTCCAGACTCAGATCCAGGGCGACCAGCTCCGGGTCTCGGGGAAGAAGAAGGACGACCTTCAGGCCGTGATCAAGAGCCTGAAGGACCACGACTTCGACATCCCGCTGCAGTTCACGAACTACCGGCCGTAGCCGGACCCGCGTGGCCGGGGGCCCGGCCGGTCCCGGAGTTCTTCGCTTACAGCTTCTCGGCGATCTGCTCCAGCCGGGCGATCCTCGCCTCCGTCGGGGGGTGGGTCGAGAACAGGTTGGCGAAGCCCGCCGCCTGGCCCGACCGTCCCTTGAACGGGTTGATGATGAACATGTGCGCCTGGGCCGGTGACACCGTCGCCGGCGCGGGGACCCGCCCGGCCGCGATCTCGATCTTGCGCAGCGCGCTGGCCAGGGCCTCCGGATCGTGCGAGAGGTAGGCGCCCGACTCGTCGGCCTGGTACTCGCGAGATCTGGACATCGCCATCTGGATGAGGGCGGCAGCGATCGGCGCCAGGACCCAGGCGAGGATCAGGGCGAACGGCCCCAGCGGGTTGTTCCGGTCGTCCCTCGACCCGCCGAAGAAGAACGCGAACCGTGCCAGGAACGTGATCGACATGGCGATGGCCGCCGCCACCGAGCCGATCAGGATGTCGCGATTCATCACGTGGGACAGCTCGTGGGCCAGGACGCCCCGCATCTCGCGCTCGTCCAAGACCTGCAGGATGCCCTTGGTCACCGAGACGGCCGCATGCTGCGGACTCCGTCCGGTGGCGAACGCGTTCGGCTGGGCCATCTCGCTCACGTAGATCCGGGGCATCGGCATGCCCTTGGCCGAGGTCAGCTCCCGAACGATGCGGAACAGCTCGGGATACTCCGCCTCGGTGACGGGCTTGGACCGCGTCGTGGCGATGGCGATCTTGTCCGAGTACCAGTACATCGCGAAGTTGAAGACGAGGGCGATGACCAGCGCGATCACCGCTCCGTTCGTTCCGCCGATCAGTCCCCCGATCAGCACGAAGAGCCCGCCCAGGCCTGCGATCAGCACCCAGGTCTTGACCCTGTTCACGTCGATTCCCTCCTCCAGGGCCTTGGATCTTCCGGGGCCTCCATGAAGACGAGTGTACGGCCTCCGGCTCGGCTGGGAGCCTGAGAGCTGTCTAAGAGCGCGTGGCCGCGCCGGCCCGATCCAGGGCCCGAGCGAACACCGGCAGGGCGGCGTCGATCATCTCGTCGTTGGCGGTCAGGGAGATCCGGAAGTATCCGGGCAGCTCCACCATCGCGCCGGGAAGGACGAACACATCCTCTTCCCCAAGCCACTCCGTGAAGGCCTGGTCATCGGGGAGGGGGGACCGGGGAAGGAGGTAGGAGGTGCCCTCGGGGGACTGCAGCTCATACCCCGCCTCCCGCAGTCCGGCCACCATCCGGTCCCGCTTCGCGTGGAGGTGGGGGAGGTCGATGGACAGCCGCTCCAGATCGCCCAGGGCGTACTGGAGCACGGCGTTCGGAAAAGGATACCCCAGACCCAGCTGGGCCGCGAACAGCGCGGCCCGCACCGACTCCCGGTCGGGCATGTCCGGGGGCAGGGCCACGTAACCGAGCCTCTGGCCCGGCGTGAGCAGGGTCTTCCCGTACGTGTAGATGAGGAACGACCAGGGATAGAAGGACGTGGGGCTGGCGTAGGTCCGTCCGTCGAAGACGATCCGGCAGTAGGACTCGTCCGAAATCAGCCAGACGGGGCGGCCGGCCCGCTCGGAGGCGGCGGTCAGCACCTCGGCGACACCCTTCAGGGTCTCAGGCGAGTAGACGCGCCCCGTCGGGTTGTTGGGCGAGTTCACGATCACCGCCCTGGTCCGCGGCGTGATGGCCCGGGCCAGCGCATCCGGGTCGAGGTCGAAGGCAGGCGGCTCGGCCACAGCCCGGGCGGGCGTGCATCCGGCCAGCCGGATGAGGGCCTCGTAGAAGAACCACGGTGGGCTCACGTAGACGATCTCGTCGCCCGGGTCCGCCACAACCCGGATCGTCAGGGCCAGTCCGGCGAACGCCCCGTTCGTGAGGTGGATGTCCTCGAGGTCGAAGGCCACCCCCCGGCGCTCCTGGAGGGCCGCCACAACGGCCGCTCGCGCCTGCGGTTCGCTCTGCTTGTAGGCGAACCAGTGGTTGTCTCGGGGGACCGCCCACCGCTGGATCGCCTCCACGAACTCCGGGAGGGGCGGCTCCTGCGGGTTGCCGGCCACGAAGTCGGCCACCCCCGGCTGGCCGTACCGCTTGGACCAGCGGGACTCGGTGAAGAATCGGGCCAGCTCGGACAGCCTTGCGCCGACGTCTTCGACCTGGCGGGAAAGGGGCGAGGTGCGGTCCGTCGTAGCCCCCTATTGCCCGATGAGGGTGGACACGCCGGGGAAGTGCAGGAGCAGGTTCGGGAAGATGAACACCACAGCCACGGCCGCCGCGGCGAAGGCGACCACGGCCGTCACCGATGCGGGCGGGCGGAAGGGCAGCACCGGCTCGGCCACGGGCTCCAGGAACATGGGCCGGACCACGGACACGTAGTACACCAGCGAGATCACCGAGTTGACCACCATGGCGATCGCGAGCCACACCCCCACCCCGCCCCGGTCGATGGCCGCCCGGAAGATGAAGAACTTGCCCCAGAACCCAGCCAGCGGGGGGATCCCGGCCAGAGACAGCATGAACATGGCCATCGCCACGGCGATCAGGCCCGCCCGTTGCCCCAGCCCGGCGAAGTCGCTGACCAGGATCCCAGGGGCCTCACGGGTCATCCCCACCACGACCGCGAACGCCCCCAGGTTCATCACGGCGTAGATGAGGATGTACAGGACGGCCGCGGCGAACGCCTCCTTGTTCACCACCGCGTCGTTGGTGGTGGCCAGGGCGAACGGGAGCAGCATATAGCCGGCCTGGGCGATGGAGGAATACGCCAGGAGCCGGACCACCTGCCTTTGCTGGAGGGCCACGAGGTTCCCGATGGTCATGGTGAATAACGACAAGACGGCGAAGATCGGAGCCCAGAAGTCGGCCCGCGGGAGGAACGCCACGAACATGATCTGGAGCAATCCAGCGAAGCCCGCCGCCTTCGAGGCGACCGACAGGAACGCGGCGACCGGGACGGGCGATCCCTCGTAGGTGTCGGGCGCCCAGAACTGGAAGGGGAAGGCCGAGACCTTGAACGCGAACCCGGCCACCACGAACAGGATCGCCGCCAGGGCCAGGTTCGTCGCGCCGGCGGGCTGGGAGAGTTTGGCGGCGATCCCGTCGAGCCGCAGCGTCCCGGTGACGCCGTAGACGAGGCTCATCCCATAGAGCATCACCGCCGTGGACAGCACGCTGATCAGGAAGAACTTGAGCGCGGCTTCGTTCGACCTGGGGTCGCCCTTGCGGAACCCGGCCAGCAGGAACCCGGGAGCCGACACCAGCTCCAGGGAGATGAACAGCATCAGCAGGTCCCGCGAGGAGGGCATGGTCAGCATGCCCAGGAACGAGCACAGCAGCAGCGTGTAGTACTCGCCCTGGTAGTAGCGGCCGTCGCGGAGGTACCGGTACGAGAGCATCAACACCACGAGGGCCACGGCGAGGAAGAAGACCTTGAACAGAATGGCGAAGTTGTCGATCCCGTAGGACCCGCCGAAGGTTCGCCGGGGCAGCGAGCCGATCAACGTGAGGGAGGCGGCGGGCGATCCGACCGACCCCACGAAGGCCACGGGCATGGCCAGCCACTTCCGGTCGCGGGGAAGGAACAGATCGAGGAAGAGGACCACGAAGATCGTCCCGGCCAGGACGAGCTCCGGGGCGATGGCGTGGTAGTCGATAGCCGGGTTGCGGATCGGGGCGGCCTGGGCCAGCAGGTGGGTCATCGTCTCGAAGCCCTCATCCGCCGGTGAACACGCGGGCCAGAGCCGTC
>VAYG01000126.1:0-4597 GCA_005885015.1 Actinomycetota bacterium
GAGGTGGAGGAGGCATGGCGAGCCCTGCCCAAGGACGCGCGGAACCGGACCCACCTGGCCACCCTCCCCATGGACGACGAGGAGGAGAACGCCGCCATCGTCAACGCGCTCCAGCGCCGGGCGGACGTGGTCGTGCAGAAGAGCCTGGCCGAAGGGTTCGGGCTCACGGTGGCCGAGGCCATGTGGAAGGAGCGGTGCACCGTGGCCAGCCGCGTCGGCGGCATCCAGGACCAGATCGTTCACGGCGAGTCGGGCTGGCTGCTCGATGATCCCACCGATCTGCCCGCCTTCGGCAAGCTCATCGGCACCGTCCTTCAAGATCGAGAGGCGGCCGCGGTGGTCGGAAAGCGGGCCCGCGAGCGCGTCCGGGACGAGTTCCTGGCGCCCCGCCACCTGGTTCAGGTCGCCGGGCTGATCGGGTCGGTGGCAGGCTCCGGCCCGCGTTCGGGGCGCCGATGACCCGGGGATCGCCGCCGTGTTGCTGAGCCTCTTCCTGACCTGCTTCGTCTCCCTGGTCCTGTCGACCGGCCTGCTGATCGCCTTCGGGCACATCGTTTCCGCGTCCTCGCGCGTCCTGGGCGTCCTGGGGGCAGCAGTCCTGGCTGGGGCGGCTGGTGAGGCGGCGGGCTGGGTCTGGCGGCTGCCCTCGCGATACGTGCTGGCCGGCGAGGCGGTCCTGTTCGCGCTGACGGTCGCGGTCGTCCTCGCCCGGCCTCGGTGGAATCCGATCGGCCAGGTCTTCTACGGGAGCTTCGTCGCCTCCGCGCTCACCTACCTCGGCTTCGCCGCCTTCACCACCTTCTTCACCGGCCTGTCCCCGCTGGGGATGGCCGCGTCGGGACTACTGTTTGTGTTGGAGTTCGTGGCGCTGTTCCTGGCGGCTTCCTTCGCCTTCGAGAGCTGCGACGTGGTCTGCCGGAGCCGGTGGGACCGGCCGATCCCGGATCCCGACCCGACCTATCTCCCGAAGGTCTCGTTGCAGATCGCGGCGTACAACGAACCTCCCGACATGTTGATCGAGACGATCCGGTCGGTGGAGCGTCTCGGCTACCCCGACTACGAGCTCGTGGTCATCGACAACAACACGAAAGACCCGAAGACCTGGAAGCCCGTGGAGGAGTACTGCCGGGACCGGGACCGAGTGAAGTTCGTACACGTCGACCCGTGGCCGGGGTACAAGTCGGGGGCGCTCAACCTCGCGCTGACCGAGCACACGGATCCGGACGCCGAGATCGTGGGGGTCATCGACGCGGACTACCTGGTGAACCCCGCGTACCTCCGGGAGACGGTGCCGTACTTCGCCGACCCCGACATCGCCTTCGTGCAGACTCCGCAGGACTACCGCGAATACGAGGGCGATCCCTATCTCACGGCGTGCTACGACGCCTACAAGTACTTCTTCGCCACGACCATGCCGTCACGCAACGACCGGAACTCGATCATCTTCGCCGGGACGATGGGGCTCCTCCGGCGGCCCCTGCTGGAGAAGCTCGGAGGGTGGGACGAGTGGTGCATCACCGAGGACGCGGAGGCGTCCCTGCGGATGCTGAAGGCCGGCTACTCGGGGCTGTACATCAACCGGTCGTTCGGCAAGGGGATCATGCCGCTCACGTTCGCCTCCTTGAAGAGCCAGCGCTTCCGATGGTGTTTCGGGGGCATGCAGATCCTCCGTCGTCACTGGCGAGACCTCATGCCGTGGAGCCGGGATCGGGAGAACCGGCTGTCGTTCGGGCAGCGGTTCGACTACTTCCTGGGCGGTGTCCAGTGGCTGAACGACCTCGTCTACCTGGGGTTCACCATCGTGCTACTCGCCTCGGCCGCCGTCCTGCTGACCAGGGGCCGGGTGGGGATCCGGCCGCTCCTCGGCGCGGCGGTGCTGCTCCCCAGCGCCATGATCGGCTCGGGCCTCATCCGGGCGCTGTGGGCGCTCCGCCAGCGCACCCGGATCGGCATCCGCCGGGCCATCCTCGCCTTCATCAACTGGCTCTCCCTTTCCTGGACCGTGGCGCTGGCATGCGTGCAGGGGCTCCTTCGCTCCGAAGGAGTGTTCCTTCGAACACCGAAGACGGCCGACAGGCGCGGAGTGCTGAGCGCCCTGTGGGCGGCCCGGAGCGAGACGGTCCTCGCCTGCGGCCTGTGGGCGGCCGGCGCCCTGGTCGCCTTCAGGGGCAAGGCCACGCCGTTCCTGCTGGCCCTATTCGCCTGGCAGGGCGCCGTGTACGCCTCCGCCCCCTACATGTCGTGGCTGAACCAGCGGGCCACCCTGCCCGAGGAGCTGGAGCGCCGCCGGCGCAGCGAGTCGATGCGCGAGCGCCTGGCCGACCACTGGCGCTTCTACGTGGGCGCCGCCGCCGGCCTGGTCGTCGCCGTCGCGCTCGGCGCCGTCCTTCTCCTGGGAGGCTCGCATCCCGGCCATCCGAGGAACCCGTTCACCGTTCCTCGGCGCGCCGCGGGGGACCGCGGCCCGTTGGGCAACCTGATCAAGGGCGGGCCCGTCGTTCCGAACCCGACGTCCTACCCGAGCACCTCCTCGTCTCCTTCTCCCAGCGCGTCGCCGTCGGCGACGCCGAGTTCCTCGCCGTCCTCTTCGCCCTCGCCCAGCCCCAGCGGGTGATCGTTCCTTGGCTCGGGGCCAAAGGAGCCGCTGCTAGGATGGCCCGCGATGTACCTCGAGGTCTTCGCGGACAATCCATTCGCCACGAACTGCTGGCTGTTGGCCCTGGAAGGCGGCGACGAGGCGCTGGTCGTCGACCCCGGGTTCGAGGCGGGCCGGGTTCGGCGGCTCCTCCAGTCGGCGGGGAAGCATCCGGTGGCGGCCGTGGCCACACACGGCCACTACGACCATGTCGGAGCCGCCGCCCAACTGTGCGGATCTGAGCTCCCCTTCTTCATCCACAAGGACGACGAGCTAGCCCTGACCGATCCGCAATCGTGGGGGTCCGGGTTCGCCACGCCGGTGGGGGCGCCCTCCGACGTCCGGACCTTCTCCGACGGGGACGTCCTCGAGCTGGCCGGGTTCTCCCTGGAGGTCCTGCACACTCCCGGGCACACTCCCGGAAGCTCGTGCTTCCGGAGCGAGGACATCCTGTTCAGCGGCGACCTCGTGTTCAGGGGAGCGATCGGCCGATACGACTTCCCGAACTCATCGGCCGAGGCCATGAGGGCAAGCCTTCGTCGCTTCCTCGCCCTGCCCGATCACCTCGACGTCCATCCCGGCCACGGCGACACGACCACGGTCGGCCTGGAGCGGAGCAGCAATCCGTTCCTCATCAACCTGGCCTGAAGCCGTGGACCTCTCGCCGCCCCGCGGGACCCTCGACTTCCTGCCGCCCGACGGCGACCGGATGCTGGCGCTGTACGACCGCGCGGCCGGGCTGGCCCGGTCGTACGGGTACCGGTACGTCGAGACGCCGGGGTTCGAGCGCACCGAGCTGTTCAGCCTGACCTCTGGCCAGACCAGCGACATCGTGACCAAGGAGATGTACACGTTCAAGGACAGGGGACGGCGTTCCCTGACGCTCCGTCCGGAGGGGACCGCGCCGGTCATGCGGGCGTACCTCAACCGGCTGAGCGGCGGGCCGTCTGCCTTCAAGGCCTACTACCTCACCCGGATGTACCGGTACGGGCGGCCGCAGGCCGGGCGGTATCGCGAGCACCGCCAGTTCGGCATCGAGGTATTCGGCGTGGCCGGCGCCACAGCCGACGTCGAGACCATCGCGGTCGGCGATCGATTCCTGCGAAGCCTGGGCCTTTCCAGGTACCACATCGAGCTGAACAGCATCGGCGACGAGGTGTGCCGGCCCGCGTACCGGGCCGAGCTGATCGACTACCTCCAGGCGAACCGGGAGCGCCTCCGGGACGAGCACCGCGATCGCATCGAGGAGAACCCCCTTCGCGTGCTGTACTGCAAGGACGAAGCCTGCCGGGCCATCGCCGCCGAGGCGCCGAAGATCGTGGACCGGTTGTGCGGGCCGTGCCGCGAGCACTTCGACGCGGTGCAGGAGGGGCTGGAGGACCAAGACATCAAGGCGACGCTGACCCCGACCCTGGTCAGGGGACTGGACTACTACACCCGCACCGCCTACGAGTTCGTCAGCGAGGTCCTCTCGCAGGCCCAGGCCACGCTGTTCGGCGGAGGCCGCTACGACCGCCTGGCGGAGGCCCTGGGCGGTCCCCGCGTGCCGGGCGTGGGATTCGGCATGGGCCTGGAACGTGTCCTCCTCGCGTTGAAGGACGAGGGCGTGGAGCCTCCATCCGAGCCAGCTCCGGACGCGTTCGTGGTCGGGATCGGAGAGGTGGGAGGAAAGCGGGCTCGAGACGTCGCGCGGGCTCTGCGCGAGGCCGGCCTCGCGGTGGATCGTTCCTTCGAGGACCGCCCGCTGGGGGCCCAGCTCCGGATGGCCGACCGCAGCGAGGCGCGTTACGCGGTGATCGTCGGCGAGCGGGAGGCGGCCGCGGGGACGGTGACGGTCCGTCGCCTGGCGGACGGCTGGCAGGAGACGCTCCCCCTCGACCTGGCCATCGAGCGGATCGCCCGGGGAGGGGAGCCGGGATGAGCGGCGGATCGCTTCCCGGAGGGAGGACCCACATGTGCGGG
>VAYG01000126.1:4629-6121 GCA_005885015.1 Actinomycetota bacterium
CGGGCTGGGGAGGCGGGCGCGGACGTGGCACTGAAGGGCTGGGTGGCTCGCAAGCGCGACCACGGGGGCGTGATCTTCCTCGATCTTCGGGACCGCGAGGGAGTGATTCAGGTGGTGGCCCACCCGGAGGACGCGCCCAGCGCGTTCGAGATCGCCTCCCGGCTCAGGCCGGAGTCGGTGATCGCCGTGTCGGGCCAGGTGCGACGGCGGCCCGAGGGCACGGCGAACCCGGAGCTGCCCACGGGGGAAGTGGAGGTCGCCGCGCGCGCCGTCGAGGTCCTCTCCGAATCGGAGACCCCGCCCTTTCCCCTGGAGGACCGCATCGAGGTGGACGAGGCCCTCCGGTTGAAGTACCGCTACCTCGATCTTCGCCGGCCCGAGATGACCAGGATCCTCCGGCTCCGCCACCGGGCCATCGGCGCGATCCGGCGGTTCTTCGATCAGCGTGGATTCGTCGATGTGGAGACTCCCATGCTGACGAAGAGCACGCCCGAAGGGGCCCGTGACTTCGTGGTCCCCTCAAGGCTCCAGCGGGGGCGGGTCTACGCGCTCCCGCAGTCCCCCCAGCAGTTCAAACAGCTGCTCATGGTGGCCGGGTTTGACCGCTACTACCAGATCGCCCGGTGCATGCGCGACGAGGACCTCCGGGCCGACCGGCACTGGGAGTTCACCCAGCTCGACATGGAGATGTCCTTCGTCACCGAGGAGGACGTGTACGAGGTCCTGGAGTCGATGTTCGCCTCGGTGTGGAAGGAGATCCTCGGCGCCGACATCGCCACGCCGTGGCCCCGGCTCACGTACGAGGAGTCGATGGAGCGGTTCGGGACCGACAAGCCCGACACGCGGTTCGCCATGGAACTGGCCACCCTGACCAAGGCGTTCGCCGCGAGCGGGTTCCGAGCCTTCCAGCAGGTCGTGGCCGACGGCGGGGAGGTGCGGGGCTTCGCCGCGCCGGGCGGGGGCCGGTTGCCTCGCAAGGACCTCGACGGATTGGTGCAGGAAGCGACGTCCCGGGGAGCGAAAGGGCTCGTGTGGATCGCCTTCGAGGATGGAAGGGCCCGGTCTCCGGTGGAGAAGCATCTTTCCGAGGACGAGCTGGCCGCGATCCGGGAAGCGACGGGCGCGGGCGACGGGGACCTCGCGTTGATCGTCGCCGATGAATCCTCTCGGGTCGCCGTGGCCCTCGCCGGATTGAGGGAGTTGATGGCCGCACGGCTCGGCTTGATCGAGGATGGATCGTGGAACTTCGTGTGGATCACGGACTTCCCCATGTTCGAGTGGAGCGAGGAAGAGGGGAAGTGGGTCTCCAAGCACCATCCATTCACCATGCCGAGCACGGACGACCTCGACCCGGCCACGGCAAAGGCCCGCGCGTACGACATCGTGCTGAACGGATACGAGCTGGGGAGCGGGAGCATCCGGATCCACCGTCCCGAAATCCAGAGCAAGGTGTTCGAGACACTCGGCCTGACCCGTGAGGAGGCGAACGAGA
>VAYG01000127.1:0-4717 GCA_005885015.1 Actinomycetota bacterium
TCGAACCCCATGCCGAACTCGGGTGTCCATGGGTCGGCCCTCAGTACCACCATACGGGGCACAGGATACGGCCGGGCGATGACACGGCCCGGCCGTGACCCGGACCGGAGGGGACGCCCCCGGTCCGGCGGAACTCTCGACCGGGGATGGAGGGTTGGCGAGTTCGAATCTGTATGACGCTGTCCCTGAGGGGGCCACCCTGAACGGTCGGTTGACACTTCAATCGGCCGAGCCTACAGTTAGCCCGCTCGCCGCCCCTCGGGGGGGCGGGCGCCTGGACCCAAGAGGCCGAGTAGAGAACGCAGGCGCCCCGGCGCTTGCGGCCCCAAAGGTCTCTTGGGTCCTCTCACACCTCCAACCCACCCGGAACAAACAGCCCCGCCCGCTGGTTAGCGTCCCTGCGCGCGGGTATCGTCCTGCGCGCCGCCGAGCGTAGAATCCGGCGGTCCGTGTAAGGGGGCACGAACAGTGAGGCACGAAGTGGAAGACGAAGAGGAAACCACCGACGTCACCGAAGACGAAGAGGACGAGGAGGAGGTCTCCGGGGCTGCCCAAGCCGAACCCGAAGAGGAAGGCGAAGCCAGCCTCGATGAGATCCTTGCGAAGAAATCCGACGAGCGGGCCTCGGGAGAGGAAGAGGAGGAACCCGAGTCTATCCTTTCGATGGGACGGGACGACCGCATCGAGACCCTCTCGGTAAAGGTCGAGCCCAAGAAGGACACCGAGTTCGTGTGCCAGAAGTGTCATCTCGTCAAGCCGATCCGGAGCCAGCTCAAGGACAAGGTCCGCATGTACTGCCGGGACTGCGCCTGAGGAAGAACCGCGCGGGACTCCCGGCCGCGCTGGTCCTGGCGGTCACGTCCGGACTGCTCCTCGCCGCGTCGAACCCTCCGCTCGACATCGGGCCACTCGCCTTCGTCGCACTGATCCCGCTCCTGGCGACATTGCGATCGGTCGCGGCCCGGCGAGGAACCGCGGCCGGATTCGTCTTCGGGCTCGTCTTCTACGGCGTCGTCCTGTACTGGCTGATCCCATTCGGGGTCATCGCCTGGGCCCCCCTGGTGGTGAGCCAGGCGGCGTATGCGGCGCTGTTCGGGTGGCTGGTCCCGGTGCTGTGGGTCGACGCCCGCCCGGTCCGGTCGGCCGCCGCGGTGGCCGCCCTGTGGACCTCGATCGACTGGATCCGGGGCGACTGGCCGCTCGGCGGGTTCACCTGGGGGGCGATCGGCAACACGCAGCACGGGAACGGATTCCTCCTCCCGCTGGCGTCGGTCACCGGGGTGTGGGGCGTCACCTTCGTGGTGGTCCTGGTCAACGCTCTCCTGCTGTCGGCGGGCCGCCGGGTGGGGGAGCGGGGGCGATCTCTGGCCCTGGCGGGCGGGGCGGCGGCCCTGGTGATGGTGCCCGCCCTCATCCCCCTCCCTGCCACGGTCGGCCCCCGGCTGGACGTGGCCGTGGTCCAGGGAAGCGTGGACAAGCGTCAGGCCGCCGGCTTCTACCTGCGCAGCCGCCAGGTGGCCGAGAACCACATCCGCCTCCACCGTTCCCTGGCCCAGGACCCTCCGGACCTGGCGGTCTGGCCGGAGAACTCGCTGGACGTGGACCCCACCGCTGATCCCGGGCTCGCCGCCGAGGTGACCGGGGTCGTCCGGGCGGTGGGCGTCCCCACCCTGGCCGGCGCGGTCACCGACGCCCCCGGCGACCGCTTCCTGAACCAGGTGCTGTACTACTCGGGGCAGGGACGCATCCTCGACCGGTATTCGAAGATCCACCCGGTGCCGTTCGGTGAGTACGTGCCCCTGCGGCCCATCCTCGGGTGGGTCGAGCAGCTCCGCTACGTGCCCCGGGACATCGCCCCCGGCCATCAGTTCCATCTGTTCGACGTCCGGGGGGTCCGGGTGGCAACCCCGATCTGCTTCGAGAATGCCTTCCCCGACCTGTTCCGCCGGTTCGTGGCCGATGGGGCCAACCTGATGATCGTTGCCACCAACGACTCCTCCTACGCTGACTCCGCGGCCTCCCGCGAACACGTGACCATGAGCCAGATGCGGGCCGTGGAGACGGGGCGGTGGGTGGTCCAGGCGGCGATCTCCGGGGAGAGCGCCATCGTGGACCCGCGGGGGCGGGTGCTCCGATCCACCGACCTGTTCGTCCCCACGATCCTCCGGTTCGACGTCCCCACCTCGAGCGCGCGCACCCTGTACGTGCGCCTGGGCGATTGGTTCCCCTGGGCCTGCGGCTTCGCCGTGGCGATCGGCCTGGCGGCGTGGGCGCGCCGCCGGCGGGGGAGCGGGGCGCGGACTCCCCCGGCGGGGGAGCGGGAAGGCGCCGTGCCGGCCCAGCAGGCCCCCCTCCCCATCTCCGGGGGCGGGGAGCCCCAGGTGCTGGTGATCCTTCCCACATACAACGAGCGGGAGACGATCGGGCGGGTCCTGGCGGGCGTGGTGGCCGTAGGACCGGAGGTGGGCGCGCTGGTCGTCGACGACGACTCGCCGGATGGGACCGGCGAGGTCGTTGCGGTCATGGCCGAGCACGAGCCTCGGGTCCACCTGGTCCGCCGAAGCGGCAAGCTGGGCCTGGCCAGCGCGTACCGGCTCGGATTCGCCAAGGCGATCGAACAGGGCGTGGACGTGGTAGTGGAGATGGACGCCGACCTCTCGCACCGGCCCGAGGACCTCCCCAGGCTGCTCCGCGCCGTGGCCGAACACGACGTGGTCATCGGCAGCCGCTACGTGCCTGGAGGCCAGGTGTCGAACTGGAGCAGGGCCCGGGTGGCTCTCTCCAGGGCCGGGAACGGCTACGCCCGGCTGGCCCTGGGCCTCCCCTTGGCCGACGCGACCAGCGGCTTCCGCGCGTACCGCCGCCCTGTGCTGGAGAAGCTGTTGGCCGAGCACATCTCCTCAGACGGCTACGCCTTCCAGATCGAGCTGGCCTACCGCGCCTGGAAGGCCGGCTTTGACGTCGCGGAGGTCCCCATCACCTTCCGCGAGCGCGAACACGGCCGGTCCAAGCTGTCCCGGCGCATCGTGGCCGAGGCGCTGGTGAACGTGGCCCGTTGGGGCCTCCGAGACCGCCTGCGCCGCCGAAGCGGCCCTCGCGTCCCTTCAGCCCCCTCTCCCTGAACGCCCATAATCAAGGTTATGTCACCTTGATCGAGCACGGATCGCCTCCCCCCTGGCGTGGACATCTGATCGGGCTTGCCTGCTACCCGCTCCAGCGACCCCGGTGCACGATCTCGTTCAGCGGCTTCCGGGGCCGCGTGTCGCGGGACGATGGGGCGGGGTCCACGCGGGCTGGGTGGCCCATTGCGATGGCCCCGATCGGCTCCCAGTCCTGGGGGACCCCGAAGGCGGCCTTGAACTCGGCGATGGCGGGGGGGAACAGCCCGAAGAAGAGGGCCCCGAGCCCCTCGTCGACCGCCGCCAGCAGCATGAGCATGGACGCGAAGGCGGCGTCCACGTACCAGTAGGGCGCCGGCCACCTGGCCTCGTCAAGATCGGTCCAGCCCTTGTCGGACTCGGCGTACCGCTCCAGGTAGACCCGCTTGCTGGTCAGGGGAACCACGATGACGGGGGCGGGGCGAACCCCTGCAAGCCATATTGCCTCTCCCCCGGCGGAGGAGACCTCCCAGAACCGGCCCGTCTCCTCCGGCCCGTGAAACACGAGGAACGCGAACCCCTGCGTGTAGCCGGCCGAGGGCGCTCGTTGCCCGGCGCGAAGGATCCGCTCCACCACCTCCGGCACGACCGGCGCGTCCTGGAAGGTCCGGACCATCTTCCGCCGGCCCACCACGTCCCCGAACTCCACGAACGGGGACTCTATCGATCACATGAGGTCGCTGCCGGAGGCCAGATACCGCTCGGGGTCGAAGAACTCGGCCGAGGCCATGAACAGCTCGACGTAGCGGATTCGGAACCCGGCATCCAGCAGGACGGGCAGGGCCGGGCTGGGACCGGGCACCCCGACGACCACCTCCCTCGCGCCGCGATCCCGGGCCACCTCCACCGCGGCCAGCGCGCAGGAGGCAAGGTCTCCCGGGTCCTCCACGCCGAGCGGCCCGACGTGCGCGCCGTCGGGCACCCACAGCGACTGCGGCGTGGCCAGCTGGATCAGGCCGTAGCCGATCCCCATGCCGGCGCGGTGGAACCAGATCGGTGATGCCGCTCGCGTGTGGCGCCAGTATTCGAGGTCCTCGGGGCGGCGGCGTCCGGACACCGCCTCATCAGCGTCCACCCACTCCTCGACCTGGTCCTCCCCTGCGGGAACCACAGCCACCGACGAGCGTGCGTCGAGCGGCCCGCCCGGGGCCTCGGCCTGGGCAAGCACGAAGTGTGGCCACCGGGGCGTCATCCCCGACCGGGCGTAGAGCGCGACCGCCCGGGGATCCCTGGAGGACAGCGTGGCGTGGGTCAAGCCGTCCGCCGGCATGGCCTCGTCGAGGAGGACCCGCCCCAGACCCCGTTCCTGGAGGTCGGGGCGGACGAAGAGCTCGGTGAGGAACCGGACCCGTCCTCGGACCGCGCTGGCGGAGAAGGCGGCGACGGTTCCGTCGACCGACGCGACGTGGAGTTCTCCCCGCTCCAGGTCGTGCCGGAACAGGTCGGGTTCGGGCGTCAGAGGCGGGATCGATCCGACATCTTCGACCTCGCACCGGTACCAGACCTCGGCGACCCCCGGGAGATCCGCTTCCGTGCCGCGGCGCACCGAAAGGCCGGGA
>VAYG01000127.1:4732-5246 GCA_005885015.1 Actinomycetota bacterium
CGGCCCTCGCCTCGTCCAACCGGCGGACGGGCGTGGTCACCGGCGCCTCGTGGAGGCGCTCGGGATCCTCCGAAGCCTCCCCCGCCGCCTGGCGCATGGCCGCCGCGAAGGCGTCCAGCGTCTCCTTCGACTCGGTCTCCGTGGGCTCCACCATCATGGCCTCGTCCACGATCAGCGGGAAGTACACCGTGGGGGGATGGAACCCCAGGTCGATCACGCGCTTGGCCAGATCCATCCCCCGGACCCCGTAGCGCTTGTAGGGCCGGGCGGTGGCGACGAACTCGTGCATGGGCCTCCCGGAGAAGGCGAGCGGATAGGCGTCCCGGACCAGGCACGCGAGATAGTTGGCGTTGAGGACGGCCCGCTCCCCCACCTCGCGCAGCCCGTCCCGTCCGTGCCCGAAGACGTAAGCGAAGGCCCGGACCAGGACGCCGAAGTTCCCGTGGAACCCGTGGACGCGGCCGATGGCGTCGGGCCGGTCGCGGTCCCAGAAGTACCGGCCGCTCTCCTGGTC
>VAYG01000118.1 GCA_005885015.1 Actinomycetota bacterium
AAGAGCAGTTCCGAGGAACCGAAGAAGGAGCGGAAGGAAGGGGCGAAGGAGCCGGCCGGCGGCGGGAAGGAGAAGACCGCCACCAGCAAGGAGAAGTCGGCCTCCACCAGCAAGGAGAAGTCGGCCTGAGCCCAGGGCACGGAGGGGACCCGGTCCGGATCGGCGTGTTCGGCGGTTCCGGCTTCTACTCCTTTCTCGAAGACGTCCGCGAGATCGAGATCGACACGCCGTACGGAGAGCCGTCTGCGCCGGTCATGGTGGGTACCGTGGAAGGACGGCGGGTGGCGTTCATCCCTCGCCACGGGGTGAAGCACCAGTTCCCTCCCCACGTCGTCCCCTACCGCGCCAACGTGTGGGCGTTCAATCAGCTCGGCGTGGAGCGGATCATCGGCCCGTGCGCCGTGGGCTCACTCCAGCCGCACGTGAAGCCCGGTGAGTTCGTCGTGTGCGACCAGCTCGTGGACCGGACCTGGGGACGGCCGTCGACGTTCTACGACGGGCCGGTCACCACCCACATCTCGTTCGCCGATCCCTACTGCCCCACCGTGCGGGAGGTCGCCGTTGAACAGGCCCGGGCCATGGGGCTCCCTCTCCACGACCGGGGGGCGGTGGTGGTGATCGAAGGGCCCCGCTTCTCGACCCGAGCCGAGTCGGCCGACTACGCGGGGCGCGGGTGGGAGGTCATCAACATGACCCAGCACCCCGAGGCCCCGCTCGCCCGGGAGCAGGAGATCTGCTACGCGAACATCTCCGTGGTGACCGACTACGACGTCGGCGTGGTCGGAGAGACGGAGGCCGTCACCCACGAGGAGGTCATCCGCGTCTTCCAGGAGAACATCGGGCGGCTCCGCGACCTCCTGTTTCGGATCATCGCCCGGCTCCCCGAGGAGCGGGACTGCCCGTGCGCGTCGGCGCTGGCGAACGCGCGGTTCGAGGTGTGAGGCAGCCCGCTCAGTACCCCTGGAGGGCGCCCACGCAGGCCATGGTCTGGTCGAGCAGCCAGCCGCCGTGGCCGTCCGGGTGGAAGTCGGCGGTGGCGATCACCTGCCCCCCGCGGACCACGCGGACGGTGGGGTAGGCCTGTTCCGGGAAGCCGGCCCGCTCCACGACGTCGTCTGAATGCAGGCCTTCGAAGTGTTGCCTGGCCATGGCCACCGGGTCCGACCCGCCTCGCGCGTCCGGCTTGTAGTCGATGGAGCCGCCGGCCACCTCCTGGCAGCCGAGCCTGGTCGAGACCCACAGGCCTCGCGGGTCCAGGATCCGAACCGAGACGTACCCGGCCTTGCTTCCTGCATCCTTCGATTCGTCCTGGCACCGCAGGTCGATCCGGCCCGGAGCGAGGGTCCAGCCCGAGCCCCCGGACCGCGGGTCGGCCGGCTCGTGAAGCCCCGCCGGCGCCGTGCTCCCACCCGCGTCCGCCACCTGGAACGAGAGGTCGCCGGCTGTCCGATTGTCGACCCGGAAGTGGATCCCGTCGGGCTGCGGCCTGGCCTCGGGCGTGAGGATCCGGGTTCCCGTGGCGTCGCAGACGACCCGGACCGCGTCGGGGAGCGCCGCGGCGCTCCCGGCGGAGGGCCCGCCCCCCAGACCCGCGAGCAGTGCCAGCGGGACAACGACGGCCGCCGCCGCCACGGCCGCGGCAACGCCGGCCACCACGACGCGCCGGCCGCGCAGCCGGCGGGCCCGATCGACCACGGGGGCCATGTCCGGAGCGCCCGGCGCGGGGGCCCGTTGCAAGGCCGCCTTCACCCGAAGCCTGAGGTCGTCGTCATCCATCAACGCGGTCTCCCTCCATGTGCTGGCGCAGGCTCTCCCGAGCCCTCGCCAGGTGCGCCTTGACCGTTCCCTCCTGGCAGTTCATCAGGGCCGCGACTTCGGCGATGGGGAGGTCCGCCGCGTAGTGCAGCAGGACCGCTTCCTGCTGCCGGCGCGGCAAGCTGCCGATGCCCGCCCACAGGTCGATCGAGGCCTCCACGTCCTTGCCGGGGGACGAGGGCGCCGCCTCGAAGCGACCCCTCCGGCGGAGGGAGCGCCGGGCCAGGTTGAGGGCCGTGCTGGTGACCCAGCCGCCGATCCACGGCCGGTCGCCCAGCCGGTTCCATCGCTCCAGACAGCGAGCGAACGCCTCCTGGACCGCGTCCTCCGCGATCGCCCGATCCCGGCACAGCACGAACACCGTCCGATAGACCCGCTCGTATTCCTCGAGGAACAGGCGCTCGAAGCGTGGGTCGACCCTCATGCATCCCCATTCTCCTGCCCATCAAGTCCGGCAGGCCCGGCCCGGTTTACACGCCCTCCAAGATTCGCCGTCGATTTTCGTCCTCATATGACGGTTGTCATAGCCAGTAGGTGCCCTGGTGGGTAGCATCGCCCCTGGATCCCACCCGATCCAACCCCTCGTCCCTTCGAGCCTCTTCCCCGATGTCGCTCTCCCCTCAGGAGGAACAGGATTTGCGGAGACGGCGGCCCCGGACCTCTCGGGTCTACCTGGGTGTGTCCATCGCCCTGGCCGCAGCCGCGGCCTTCCTGCTCCATGGCTACGTGGAAGGAGCGGCCGCGACCGGGGTCCGGCCCGGCCCGGAGGTCTCGATCGTGGTCGCGAGGACGTCGATCGACCGAGGCCAGCGGCTGACAGCCGCCCAGCTCCGATCGATCCGCGTGCCCGCCGCCTACGCTCCGGTGGGCGCCCTCCGCGACGTTGCCAAAGCTGCCGGCCGGGTCGCCCTGGCGGGCCTCGCCCCGGGCGAGGCGGTGACGGAGACCCGGCTGGCTCGCGTACGGGCGGGCCCGGTGGCGTCACTGGTGCCGCAGGGACTCCGGGCCTTCGCCGTACCGACCACGCTGCCCCGCGGCTCCGTAACGCCGGGTGACCATGTCGACGTGCTGGCAACCTTCGGATCCGGGCAACCGCATACGGAGAGGGTCGCCGAGGGCCTGGAGATCCTGTTCGTGCTGAGCGCGCGACAGGGGTCTCAGACCGGAGCGGGGCCGGACCTGGGCGCCCTCGGTTCGGGGGCGGGGCCGACGATGAACTTGATCGTCCTGGTGAGTCCGGATCAGGAGGAGCGGCTGGCCTACGCCCGTGCGGTCGGCATCCTGGACGTGGCGATCGCTCCGGCCGTCTGATCTCGCCGAGGCGATCCCAGGGACCGGTTCCATCGCCACAGGGCGGCGGCCAGGAGCCCGAGGGTCAACGGCGCCGCCACGTAGTGCACGGCCAGCAGCATGTGTCGCCACAGAACGGGGGTTGAGCCAGGTTCGGTGGGGACGCCCGTCACGGCCAGGAGGGCCATCGCCGCCAGCCCGATCGCGGCGAGGACCCCATCCTCGATCAGCGCCACGAACGGCGCGAACCAGGCCGCGTACCACGGGAGTAGGTAGGGGGCCGTCAGCACCAGCGCGAGGACGCCCCTCCCGAACAGGTCTCCCAGCGGGAGACGGTCCGCCCGGACGAGGAGTCCGAGGAAGAGGACCGCGAACAGCGCCACGAACATCGCCGACGCCAGGATGTCGAGCGTCGTCCCCGTGGAATGTCCGGCCACGACGTTGCCGAGCCCGCGCGCTCCACGCACCACCAGCCCGGTCCCGCTCGCCCACCCCTGGCGAGA
Source organism: Actinomycetota bacterium (assembly GCA_005885015.1). GTDB lineage: Bacteria > Actinomycetota > UBA4738 > UBA4738 > UBA4738 > AC-52. The sequence goes on from VAYG01000118.1 coordinate 3,609, forward strand.
GGCGACAGAGAGGAGCGCCCGGAAGGTGCTCCACCCGGACACGAAGGGGACGAACGCGGCGACCATCAGCCCGAGGGCGACGACGGCGTGCGAGGCGAGCTCGGTGCCGGTAGCTCCGGTCGGACGCCTGCGGACGACCCGCCAGAGCCAAAGGATCAGGACGGGCACGACGACGGCCTTGACCAACACGGCGAGGGTGAGCAGTGCGGTGGCGACAAGGGCACCCCGCCCCCGCTCCTCGCTCCAGACCGCGGCCAGGAGCCCGGCGGCCAGGAGGAAGCCGACCAGCGCGTCGTTGTGTCCGCCGCCGACCGTGTGGACGACCAGGACCGGGTTGACTCCGACCGCGACGGCCGCGAGAGCTTCCCTGCCCGGCCGGGCCACCCGCGCAGCCAAGGCCGCGGCCATGGTGGCCAGCCCCACCGAGATGGCGGCCAAGGACTTGAAGGCCACGATCGTCGCGGCGGGTGAAGCCGCCACCATCCGGGCCATGCCCCCACTCAGCAACGTGAACACCGGCCCATACACCGAGGGGGTGCCGAGCCATTCCCTCGAGGCGACGGCAATGAACGGATCGGCATCCGGGGGGAAGGCTGAGGGCGGAACGACATAGGGATTGGCCCCGTGGAGGACCCAGATGCGCCCGTACGCCGCGTAGCTGTACGCGTCCCTCGACAGCAGGAGGGGCCCGATCGTGACCACCGCCAGAGCGGCGGCGGTCGCGGCCAGGGCCAGCCGCACTTCGAGCCGTCCTCGCCAAGCTTCGACGACCACCAGGACGAACGCTCCGAGGAGCACGGCAATCAGCGCCAGGGCCACGAACGTCTGCGCGGTGCGGGACAGATGAGAGAGCCCGATCCCCTCGGCCAGCCGGGTGCTCCAACCTGGCTTTCGGACCCCGGGGGGAAGCTCCGGAACCAACGGAGAGTCCGCCGCTCCGGCCAGCACCGACACCGATCCGTACCCGACCACCAGGACGGCCAGCCCCATCTTCGCTCGCGTGGACGAAGCCCCACCGGCCATGACGAGGCGACTCTAACCGGGCTCCTCGGTTCTGGGCCCGGCGTCGAACCCCGTGATCGTCAGCGAG
>VAYG01000123.1 GCA_005885015.1 Actinomycetota bacterium
AAGACCAGCGGCGGGCGGATCTTCAGCACGTTGGCCGCCGGCCCGGTCGACCCGATCAGGATGCCTCGTTGCCGGAGCCCGTTCACCACGGCGGTGGCCTCCCGACCGGCCGGCTCTCGGGTCGCCCGGTCCCGGACCAGGTCGACCCCGGCCAGCAGGCCCCTGCCCCGGACGTCCCCGACGAGCGGGTGGCGCGCCGACAACTCCTCCAGCCGGCCGAGGAGATAGGCGCCCACGTCGGCCGCGTTCTCCACGAGGCCCTCATCGCGGAGGACGTCCAGGACTGCCAGGGCGGCCACGCAGGCCACGGGATTGCCACCGAAGGTGCTGAAGAAGCCGGTGCTCTTGGCAAACGGGTCGACCAGGTCGGACCGGGCCACCACCGCGGCCACCGGGTAGCCGTTCCCCATCGGCTTGCCCAGCGTCACCAGGTCGGGCTCGATGCCCGAAGCCTGGAAGCTCCACAGGCCGTCACCGTAGCGGCCGTACCCGGCCTGGACCTCGTCGGCCACGAGCAGGCCGCCGGCCTCCCGGACCTCCCGGGCCGCCCGCCGGAGATACGGGGGCGGCGGGCACAGCACGCCGTCGCTGGTGAAGGCGGAATCGACGACCATCGCGGCCAGGGGGGTCCCCCGGGCCGCCAGGGCCGCCGCGGCCTCCCCGACCAGTGCCCCGGCGCCATCCGCCCAATCCGGCTCCTCCCGCCGGTGGCCCCCTCGGTATCCATCCGGGGCCGGCACCAGCTCGACGTGGGCCGGCCGGGGCTGGCCCGGAGGCCACTCTTCAGGGGAGAGGTCCGCGGTGGCCTCCGTGATGCCGTGGTAGGCGAACTCGGACACGATGGCGCCTCGCCGCCCGGTGACCGAGGTGGCGATCCGCCAGGCCACGTCGTTTGCCTCGCTGCCGGAGTTGACCAACAGGACCCGATCCAGCCCGGGTGGCATCGTGGCCACCAGGCGTTCGGCGAGCTCGACGGCGGCCTCGTGGACGTACCGTGTGTTCGTGTTGAGGGCCCTGACCTGCGAGGCGATCGCCTCGGCCACCCTGGGATGGCCGTGCCCGACCACCGGCACGTTGTTGTAGGCGTCCAGGTAGCGCCGGCCTCCAGGGTCGAACATCCAGACCCCCTCACCTCGGACCAGGTGGACCGGGGGGTCGTAGGAGAGGGGCGAGGAGCCCATCACGGACATCCGCCGGTCCAGCAGCTCATCGGTGGGGGAGGGCCGGAACGGGAGGACGCCCTGCCGGCACATGGCCCGGAACCGCCGTCCGACCTCGTCGAAGCCGGCCGCATCCGCCAGCTGGAGGAACCGCCAGGCCCCCTTGCCGAACGTGGAGATGTACTCGGAGGTCTCGGGATAGAGCCCCAGACGCCACGAGGAGATGACGACGGCGGCCGCGCAGCGCGTTGCGGCCAGGTCACCGAGGATCGCCGCCTCCTCGTCCTCGATGGGCGTCACGGACCCATAGCCGGCGATCACCTGCGCCGCCATTTCCAGCGCGTCGGGCCGGCCGTCCAGGACGTCGGCCAGGGTCACGGCCAGGTCGCACACCAAGGCGGTGTGGGTCATGTCCCCGAAGTCCGTGATTCCGGTGATCCGCCCGCGGCCGTCGACCAGCACGTTGTCCAGGCTCATGTCGTTGTGGACGACCTGGGCGCGAAGGCCGTTCAGGACGGGCCCAGCGCCCGAGTCGAAGCGGTCCAGGACCCGCTCGACCAGGGCCCGTTGGCGGCCCTCTGGGACGAACCCGAGGAGCGGTCGAAGCCGTGGGGCCCGCCGGATGTCCCAGAGGATCTCGTAGCCGGCCGCGGGGTGGAAGAAGCCCCTGAGCGCCCGGCCCAGGCGGGCCACCACCGCCCCCCAGTCGAACAGGGCCGATCCGCCCAGCTCGGTGGTGTCCGGGTTGTGCCCCTCGACGAAGGTGAACAGCCGGGCCAGGCAGGGACGCCCAGCGGAGTCGCCGACGGCCGCCCAATGCCGGCCGTCGGCCGTTGGCACCACCCGCATCACCGGGAGCTCGGGGTCCTGCCGGGTAACGTGCAGGAGCGCGGCGGTCTGCATCTCGACGACCTCCGCGTCGTCCGCCGGGTTCTGGATCTTCAGCAGGAAGGCCGTGCCCCGGCCGTCCTCGAGGCGGAAGTTCCGGTCCCGCTCACTGGGCAGGGGGGACAGGGAACCCCGGACGCCGAACACCTGCTCGGCTACGGTCCCGGCCTCCTCCAGGCCGAAGGCGGGGAGGGGAGACCGGAGCGGATCCGCGCGTTCCATGTGGGCGCCAGCCTAGCTCGGCACGGGCCCGGACTCGGGGGAGCGACGGTGGCGGCCGGATCAGTCCGCGTCGAGGCCCCGGAACGGATCCCCCGTCCCGGCCTGGCTCGCTTCCTCCGCCCTGGTTGCCCAGCCGGGGAACGGGAACCGGACCTGGATGGGGATCGGGATGTGCGGTTGCTGGAGGATCATCGACCCCGGCTTCAGGATCGAGGCCCGAGCCCGGGTCACCGCCGGGAGGAACCCGTACTCGCTGCGCTGGGCCTCTGCGGTGTCGAGCCGCCCCACCACCCGGAAGGCGGCGTTGGCGATGACCCTGCGCTCGACCTCCGAGGCCGTCTGTTCCGCCCCGATCAGGATCATCCCCAGTGAGCGGCCCCGCTCCGCCACATCCAGAAGGACCTCCTTGATGGGACTCCACCCCTCGCGCGGGGCGTAGCGGTTCAGCTCGTCCAGGACCAGGAAGGCCAGAGGCTCCCGCCGGCCCATCCGCTCCTTGTGCTCGAACAGCCGTTTGATGACCACCCCGGTGACGAACCGCTTGGCCCGGTCGTGCAGGTTGTGGATGTCCACCACGGTGACCTGGGCCGCCTCCCAGTCGATCCTGTGCTGCTCGGGGCGTTCGGCCTCCCGGCCCCAGATCAGGTGGCCCATCCGGAACCGCCCGGCCTCGAGCCGCCGGACGAAGGCGGCCACCGTGGCGTCCGAGAGCCGCCCTCGCCACGGCGAGTGCTCGTCCTCGACGTTCTCCCGGATCAGCTCGCAGAGCGCCCCGAAGTCCCGGACCGGATACCCGGCGTGGACCACGGTGGCGTCGTGCTCCGGATCGTCCTCGCAGTCCTGGTCCAGGTAGGACTCCACCCTGGCCACGAGGTCGGCGATCTGGCTGCGCTCGTCCTCGGCCTCGGCGAAGAGGAAGCGCAGGTACTTCTCCCGGACGAACTCCCGGACGGTCCAGTAGTACGCGGTCACCCCTTCCGCCCTGCTCTCCGACTGAGGGACGGCCGACCCCGGGGCCCCCGGCCGGACCGGGGCCCACAGCCCCACCGACTCGAACGGGCCGGCGGGGAGGTCGAGCCGCTCGTAATCGGCCCGGTCGGCGTGGGAGAGCCGGGCGTTGGGCCGGTCCAGCCACATCAGGTCCTCGCCCTTGACGTTGAACACGATGGCCTTCGTGTTCACCCCGAGGCCGCCCAGCAGCGGGGAGTGGAACAGGGCGTAGAGCAGGAACAGGGCGTAGCTGGTCTTGGTGGCCACCCCCGAGACCCCGGAGATGTTGACGTGGGCGCCCCGGGACCCGTCCAGGAAATCCAGGTCCAGGAAGACGGGCTCCCCGTCCCTGGACAGCCCGGCGGGGAGCCGGCGCTCCATCTGGTCGAAGTACAGGGCCTCGTCCCGGTCCTTGCCCCGGGCCCGGTAGGCGGTGAGGCCGGGGAGCGGGGGGACGAACACCTCGGGCTCGAACCGGGTGGCCACGACCTGGGCAGACACCGCCGTTTCCACCGGGAGGAGCCCCCGTTCCACCAGGAAGACGTCGGTGTCGAAGCTGGCCCCCTCGTGGCGGGCCCGGACCTCCTGGACGATCCCGGCGATCCGCAGCGGCCCCCGGCCGGGGACCTCGGCGTCGACCACGACCGCGTCGTCGAGCTGCAGGTAGCGGTCCTGGGAGACCCCCACCCAGAAGGTCAGCGGGGTGGCGTCCTCGGTCCCCAGGACCAACCCGACCGCCTCGCTGACCTCTTCGGGGGGCCGGCCCGCCCCCGGCCGCTCGGTCATGGTCTCCTCGCCTCGCCCCTCGTCGCCGCCGGCTCGCTCCCGGCCTGGGCCAGCCACGCCACCAGGGCCCGCCGGATCATGCCACGGTCGCCCATCCGGTGGCGGAGCCAGCCCTCCAGGCCGGCGATGGGCGTGAGGTTCTGCGGGGTGCGCGGATCGGATCCCCGGCCCGCGTACGCGGGCAGCACCGCGGCAACCACGCCAGCCAACTCGACGGCGCGTTCGAGCCCGAGCCCCACCCGCACCTCGCACCGGACGATCCCCGCATGGTCGTGCCACGGCGATGCCAGGGCGACCAACCGCGAATACCACGAATACCCGCGGACCGTCCCCTCCTGATCGACCAACGAGAAGACCGGCGTTCGCTCGCCCGCTCCCAACCGGCCCAGCAACAATTCGCGATCGGCGTCGAGATACTGGCGCACGGATCGCTTGATGACGCCGATCACTGGAAGCGGACCGTCTTCGCCGAGCC
>VAYG01000124.1 GCA_005885015.1 Actinomycetota bacterium
CCCGTCGGCCTTCCCCATGACCAGGCCACTGGCGGCGGCGATCTCGTCGGCGAGGGCGACCACCGTGGTCTCGAGGACACGGCCGGTTGCGTCCTTCGTCCCGCGAAGATCGACCAGGGCCGGCAACCCGGCGCACCCGATGGCGACGTTGAGCACGCCCGCCCGCCACGGACGTCCGAACGTGTCGGTGATCACGACGCCGACGTCGATGCCAGCCGGGGTCGACACCGCTGCCCGGATCCGCCCGGCCGTTCCGTCCGGATCCAGCGGAAGAAGGGAGAGGAATCCCTCCTCGACGTTGGAGGCGTCGACCCCGGCGTTGGCGCAGACGAGTCCGTGCCGCGTCTCGGCGATGACCATGTCCCAGCGGCGGGCGACCACCCGCCGGGTCTCCCGCTCGACCCACGCCGCCTTGCCGTCCGGCTGCTCGGGCACCACCCGTCCTTCCGCCTTCGAGACCACCTTCTGGGTCACCACCAGGATGTCGTTGCGCTCGAGCCTCAGGCCCTCGCGCGCCAGGGCCTGGAGGATGAGGGAGGCCAGGTCGTCCCCTGCCCGCACGTCGGGGATGGTTCGGACGGGGATGATCTCGAGCCTCACGATCCTCCCGCGACGGCCAAGGCGAGCGCGACGCGGGCGACACGAGCGGCCGCCTCGTCGTCCACCATGATCGTGTCCGTCATCAGGGTCCGCAGCCCCAGCGCCTCGATCCGCGGCTCGAGCGCCGTGTCGGTCTCGTCGATCACCCATCCGCCGATCAGTCCGCGCCCTGCGTAGTAGGCGGCCACGCCCGCGGCCGAGACCTCCACCCCGGCCGTGGGTAGCAATTTGTCGGCCATGCCCCGGAGCGGCGCCCCGCCGACGATGGGCGACACGCCGGCCACTCGCTCCCGACGGGCGGCCAGTGCCGCGGCGAAACCGGGAACCGCCAGGATGGGATCGATCGAGGCGATGGGGTTCGACGGACAGAGGAGGATCGCTTCCGCGCTGGCGATCGCCTCGAGCGCACCCGGTGCCGGTGAGGCGGTCGCCGCGCCCACGAACCGCACGCCCTTGACGTCATCCCGGGCTCCGCGCTTCACCCAGTACTCCTGGAAATGCAGGTCCAGGGTGTCTCCGGCCTGATCGACCGCGTCGACGCGGGTGGTGACGGGATAGTCGGTCATCGGCAGGAGTCGCGCTTCGACGCCGAATCGCTCGGCGATGGCGGCCGTGGCCCCCGTCAACCGTTCACCGGCGGCCATCAGCCGGGTGCGGAACAGGTGCGTCGCCAGGTCCAGGTCTCCGATACCGAACCAGGACCCGTCCGCATGGAATTCCCGGAGCTGCTCCGTGGCCCGGAAGGTCTCGTCCGCACGGCCCCATCCCCGCTCGCGGTCGGCCACCCCGGCCAGCCAGTAGGTGACCGAGTCGAGGTCGGGGGAGACGTGCAAGCCGTGGACTTCCATGTCGTCGCCGGTGTTGACGATGACGGTGAGCTCCGTCGGCGACACGATCTGGATCAGCCCGCGGAGGAACTTGCCCGCCCCAACGCCGCCGGCCACCGCCGCAATCTTCACCGGGCTATCTTGACCGGAACAGCCTCCCGGTGGGCGGGCGCGAAGGGCGTCGACGCGAACCGGTGTTTGCTGTTCGCCGGGCCCCGGCCTAGATTCGACCGACCACATGGCCGACCCCGCCCACCAACTCAGGCGAGCCCTGGCCCGGGCTCGAACCGGCAAGCCGCTGTCCTCGGAGGAGGCGGAATCGCTCCTCGGGGCGCGCGGCCGGGCGCTCGAGGACCTGATGGAGATCGCCTCGCGCCTGCGAGACCTGGGCCACGGCACCACCGTCACCTACTCGCGCAAGGTGTTCGTCCCGCTGACCATGCTGTGCCGGGATCACTGCCACTACTGCACGTTCGCCAAGCCGCCGGCCAGGCTGGAGAGCCCCTTCCTCACTCCCGATGAGGTGGTGGCCATCGCAGAGGCCGGACGCCGCCAGGAGTGCAAGGAGGCGCTGTTCACCCTGGGCGACAGGCCGGAGGATCGCTACCCCGTCGCCCGCGACTGGCTGGCCGAGCGAGGGTACGGGTCAACCCTCGACTACCTGCGAGCGGTCTCGATCAAGGTGATCGAGGAAACCGGTCTGCTCCCACATCTGAACCCCGGCGTCATGACCTGGGAGGACATGGCCCGGCTGAAGCACGTCAGCGCCTCGATGGGCATCATGCTGGAGACCTCGTCGGAGCGGTTATCGGGCCGCGGCGGCCCGCACTTCGGGTCGCCGGACAAGGTCCCGGCCGTCCGGCTGCGGACGATCGAGGACGCCGGGCGGCTGTCCATCCCCTTCACCACGGGCATCCTGGTCGGGATCGGGGAGACGCTCAATGAACGCGCCGAGTCCCTGTTCGCCATCCGCGAGCTGCACAGGAAGTACGGCCACGTGCAGGAGGTCATCATCCAGAACTTCCGGGCGAAGCCGGGCACGGCCATGCACGAAGCGCCCGAGCCGGGAGAGGAGGAGTTCCTGGCCACGGTGGCCACGGCCCGCATCCTCTTCGGACCCCGGATGAACGTCCAGGCGCCCCCGAACCTGTCCGACCCTCACTATCCGCGGCTGCTCGACGCCGGGATCAACGACTGGGGCGGCGTTTCCCCCGTCACCATCGATCACGTCAACCCCGAGGCGCCGTGGCCGCGATTGCGCGACCTGGCGTCCCGCACGGCGGAGCGGGGGCTGGAGCTGAAAGAGCGGCTGGCCGTCTATCCGAGGTACGCGCTGGCGCCCGATCCATGGATCGCCGGCAAGATGCAGGAGCCGGTGCGGCGGCTGGCGGGGCCGGACGGCCTGGCCCGGCAGGTGCAGGTGCCCCAACCAGTTCCGTGGCAGGACCCCGAGGTCCGGTGGAAGCCACGGTCCATCGCCTTGACCTTTTCCAAGGGCCCGGGCGGGGGACTGCGGGATGACGCCGAGGACGTGTACGGCAGCTTCGAGCAGGTCTCGGCGACGCAGGAGTGGGCCGCCCGCCCGAAGCGGCCCCCCGAGCGGGTCGAGGCCGAGGTCGCGAGCGTGCTCCGAAGGGTCGCGGACGGCGTGGGGCCGAACATCTCCGACCGGGAGGCGCTTGCGTTGTTCGAATCGGATGGCCCCGGCCTGGAGGCGCTGTGCCGGCTGGCGGACGACCTGCGACGGGAGGCGGTCGGCGAAGAGATCACCTACGTCGTCAACCGCAACATCAACTTCACGAACGTGTGCTACACGGGGTGCCGGTTCTGCGCCTTCGCCCAGCGCGAGATCGACGCCGAGTCCTACACCCTGTCCCTGGAGGAGGTGGCCGACCGGGCGGAGGAGGCGTGGGAGTATGGGGCCACGGAGGTCTGCATCCAGGGCGGGCTGCATCCCAGCCTGCCGGGCGACTTCTATTTCCGGATCCTCGACGCCGTCAAGGCCCGGACCCCGGGGATCCACATCCACGCGTTCAGCCCCATGGAGATCCTCAACGGCTCCGCGCGCCTCGGCATCTCGTTCCGCGAGTTCCTCGAGGAGTGCCGGAACCGGGGGCTCGGGACCATCCCGGGCACGGCGGCAGAGATCCTCGACGACGAGGTCCGGTGGGTCGTGACCAAGGGAGATCGTCAAGACCGCCCACGGGCTGGGGATCAGGAGCCCATCCACGATCATGTACGGGCACGTGGACGCTCCGCCACACTGGGTAGCCCACATCAGGCGCATCGCCCGCATCCAAGCCGAGTCGGGGGGGTTCACGGAGTTCGTTCCGCTTTCCTTCGTCTGGCAGAACTCGCCGATCTACCTGGCGGGGAAGGCCCGGGCCGGGGCCACGCTGGAGGAAGACCGGCGGATGCATGCGGTTGCCCGCATCCTCCTCACGGGCCTGATCCCCAACGTGCAGGTGTCCTGGGTGAAGATGGGGATGGACTACTGCAAGGTCATCCTCCAGGGCGGCGCCAACGACTTCGGGGGAACGCTGATGGAGGAGACCATCTCGCGGATGGCCGGAGCGGAGTGGGGGATTCGGAAGGAACCCGATGACTTCATCCGCGCGACGATCGAGATCGGGCGAGTCCCCGCCGAACGTACGACGACGTATGAGCGGGTGACGCGCTCAGGGCATCCGGCGTCCTCCCACTGACCCACAGGATCGACTTTCGTCCCTCGATCGGCCCACGGTCCTGGTGATTTCTTGTCGTTTTCCGTCAGGCAACCTTACCAGTGCGGTCAGGCAACCTTACGGTGAAAAAAGGTGCCTCCACGGCTTGCATATGCCGGACCGGCACGCCACGATTTCAGGCAGAGATGAACCGAGGGGGCACCCCGACGAAAAATTTGCCCGCGGACTTGCGTTCCGGGCCCATCCTGCCCCAGAATTACAACAATGTAATTCGTGGGAGAGGGCGTGCATCACTTCGTTCCATGGCAGGACAGGGCGCGATGCCGAGAGTACGACCCCGAGATCTTCTTCCCCGAGAAGGGGGGATCCTCGCGCGAGGCCAAGCGGATCTGCGCCGAATGTCCCGTTCGCATCGAGTGTCTCAACTACGCCCTGCGACGAGACGAACGATATGGGGTGTGGGGCGGAATGAGCGAACGGGAACGCCGACGCCTGAAGCGGATGGCGTCATGAGCATCCTTGAGAGGAGGTGAAACGATGCCAGCGAAGAAGTCCTCCAGGAAGTCGACGAAGAAGTCGAGCGCGAAGAAGTCTTCGGCAAAGAAGTCGGCCAAGCGGTCGACCAAGAAGTCCTCGGCGAAGAGGAAGCGCTAGCCGAGGGGAGGGCTCTGCGAGCCCGCAGTGAAAGGGAGGGACATCTTCCCCTCCTCCTCGGGATTCCGGTCCGTCCCTCCAAGGTTGGGCTCGGGCGCCGGGACCGGTTCGCCGCCGGTCGTGTCGGAATGGCGCGCCCCGCGGCGAGGTCGCCCTTGAGCCGTCGGACGTCGTGCTATGCTGCGGCCCGCTCTGCGGGCTTCAGATCACTCTCCCATGCCACACGTTGAGACCCGCGCTCCGGAGACCCCCTCACGGTCGGATCCGATCCGGCCGCCGAGCGTGCTGGTCGTACTGGTCGTCAAGGACGGCGAACAGTGGCTTCGCCACTGTCTGGTGGGGCTGTCGGCCCAGAGCCATCCCCGGGTCGGGGTACTGGCGATCGACAACGGGTCCACCGATGGCTCGCGGCAGCTGCTGGAATCCGCGCTGGGACCCGATCGCGTCATCGGTCCTGATCACAATCTCGGGTTCGCCGGGGCGGTCGCCCAGGCCCTCCAGTCCGATGCCGCCAAGCAAGCGGACTACGCGCTGCTCCTCCACGACGACACCGTGCTGGACCCCGGGGCGATCGCCGCCTTGGTGGAAGCCGCGGAACGCGTGGACGGCGTCGGGGTGGTCGGGCCGAAGGTGGTCGATTGGGACGAGCCTCGCCGGCTGCGCGAGATCGGCAGGTCCATCGACCGGTTCGGATTCCCCTACTCGCCGCTGGAGGAGGGCGAGAGCATGCGGGAGGTGCTCTACGTCTCCTGGTGCGCCATGCTGGTGGCCACGGGGGTGTGGAGCCGTATCGGCCCTCCCGACGAGCGCCTGGGGCCTGTCCAGGACGATCTCGACTTTTGCTGGCGCGCTCGACTGTCGGGCTTCCGCGTCTTGATGACACCGAAGGCGCTGGCTCGCCACAAGGAGGCCAGCCTTCGAGGCGAGCGCGTGGGAACGAGCTCCTCCGATCGATGGCGGTATTACCGGGAGCGAGCCGCGCTGGCCAGCATGCTGAAGAACTACGGCCTGCTCTCGCTCCTCTGGGTCCTGCCCCTTTACCTGCTCCAGGGACTCGTTCGCATCGGCCTGCTCGGGATCGCTCGGCGATTCCAGGATGCCTACCAGGTAGTGGCGGCCTGGGGCTGGAACCTGGCGCACCTGCCGGGGACGGTTCGCCGGCGGGTTCGGGCCCAGGCGGTCCGGCGAGTTCCCGACCGGTCCATGCGCAGATCCATGGCGCCGGCAGGGATTCGCCTCCGCCGGTGGGGGCAATCGGCGGTGGAGGCCGTGCTTCCCCGACACGAGGAGGAGGCGGAGCAGCTCTCGTCGTGGGGCCGGGCGCTCCGCCTGGCCCGCGATCATCCGGTCGCCACGGCGTGGAGCCTCGCCGTCGTCGTCGGCGCGATCGCCTACCACGCCCTGTTTCGGACTTCGCCCTTGATCGGTCCCGGCCTGCCCGCGTTTCCCCCGACGGCGACGCCGTTCTTCCGCGAATTGGTGTCCGGCCTTCGCCACACGGGTCTGGGCGGCACCCAAGCGGCCAGCCCGGCCCTCGGACTGCTCGGGTTGGGGAGCGTGCTGACGCTGGGGAGCCCGCCACTGCTGGCTAAGGTGATGCTCCTAGGGCTGCCGGCGGTGGCCGGCGCCACGTGCTATCGGGCGGTTCGTTCCATGGTTCAGGAAATGCTCCCGGCGGTTGTGGCCGGAGCGTGCTACGGCCTCTCCTCCCTGGTTCTGTGGGGTGTGTCGGAGGGGCGTATCCCCGCGCTGGTGTTCGTGGCCGGGACGCCGTGGCTGGCGACGAAACTGTTCCTTCCATTCGATGCCGAATTCCGCGTCCCCGCCGCCAGATGGGTCGTCGGCGCCGGGCTCGGCCTTGCTGTCCTCGGTTCGTTCTATCCGGGCGCCCTGTTGGCGAGCGCGGTCCTGGTGGCCGCGGCGTTGCTGACTCCCCTGCCGGACGTGCGGAGGGCTCGAGGCATGATCCTCTTCGGGGCGGCGCTTGCGTCCGGCGCGCTCCTCGTCTTCCCGCTCGCCCTGGACATCGTTCACGGGGGCGGCCGCGCCCTGACCGACATGGCCGGACGACCGGACTTCGGGTCACTGGCCCGGGTCTCGTTGGGAACGGGACCCGGCTCCTGGCCGACGGGGTTCTTCCTGCCGGTCGCGGCCGCCCTGGCCCTCGTCTTCGTCTCTCGAAGATCGGCACGAACGGCCATCCGAGCGGGGTTGGCCGCCATCCTGGGCGTCTATCTGGCATGGTTCGCCGCGGCGGGATATCTGCCCCCGCCGCTCTCCAACCCCGTCGCCTACCTCACCGTCGCCGCGCTCGGGTTCTCTGTCCTCGTGGGGGTGGGAATGGCCGATCTCTCGCGGCAGGTGAGCCGGATGTCCTTCGGCCATCGGCAGGTGGGGATGGCGGCCCTGGCCGTGGTGCTGGCCGTGGGCCTGGCCGGGCAGGCCCTGCAGGCGATGCGAGGGGCCTGGGCCGTGGGGGGTCCCGATCGGATCCCTGCCGCCTACGCGGCGGTCCAGGCTCCCCCCGGCCGCTACCGGGTCCTGTGGTTGGGGCGTACCGGCGGCGACGCCTTCCCGCCACCGGCCGGCCTTCCGGAGGGGCAGGTCGCCGCCGGCGCCGCGTCGGTTCGCTACGCGGTTCGCCCGATGGGTGGCGCATCGGCGCTGGACACGGGCCGTCCCGCCGCGGGACGCGGATACGCCGCCCTCGAGGATGCGCTCGAGGATATCCTCAGCGGGCCCACCCGCCACGGCGGCGCCTTGCTGGCTCCGTTCAGTATCCGATTCGTCGTGGCCAGGCCAGCCGACCTGCCCGTGGGGGCGGCCCGGCGGCTGTCCCGCCAGCTCGACCTGGACCCCGTGCCGGCCGAGGGGCTGACGATCTTCGAGAACGCCAAGGCCCCACCCGTGGCTTCCGTCGTGCCGGATGCGGACTGGCGTCTGGCGGCGAGCAGGCGGGGACCTGGGGGGACGGAAGGGCTGACGCAGCCGCATCCGACCCCGCTCCTCCCCTCGGGGCAGGCTTCCTTCGCCGGGCCTCCCACCACCGTCAGATCGCTGAGCCTGCTCTCGGAGCAGTACGACGGGCACTGGAGGATGCAAGGGAAGGACGGACAGACCATGCTGCCGCCGACGCGGGCGTTCGGATGGGCCGTCGGGTTCGTTTCGCAGGCCCAGGCCACGGGGTTCGCCATTCGATTCCATGGCCAGACGGTGAGAACCGTGGAGATGTGGCTTCTGGCTTTCCTGTGGGCCGCCGCGCTGTGGGCCACGAGGAGGCCGACCCGAAGTGGCTGAGGGCCCCCTGCTGCCCGGGTCCGGTGGACCGGAACCCTCCGCCGCCACACCCGGCTCCGCGAGGACCGCGAGGGTCCGCCGGCGTCTCATCGCGGTGGCGATCCTGGTCACGGCCGTCGGTGCGTCGGGAGCGGCGCTCGATCATCTCGTTGGGCCGAGGGCCGCGGCGGGGGGCACGCCGGAGGCGGCGGCCACCGGCGCCTGGTTCTGTCCCCACGGAGGCTCTCCCGGATGGAGCGGATGGATCGTGGTCACGAATCCCGGTTCCGCTCAGGTCAAGGTCCGCCTGACCCAGTTGACCGACCGGAGGGTCCGGGCCGTGAGCGAGTTCGCCGTGCCACCCCTTCGCCAGGTCTATCGAGAGGTCTCGGCGAGCGACCCCGCCGACGCCACGGCGGTGGAGTACTTCGGCGGCTGGGTCGGAGTGGGGGCGATCATCCGCTCCTCTTCTCCGACCGGGACGGCCGCGGAGCGCTGCGAGCCGGCCGCCCGACGGACCTGGTACGTCCTCGACGAGCCGACCGGGCCCGGTGATACCACCTTCTTGGTCGTCATGAACCCGTTCGCCCAGGACGCCTCATTCGACGTTGTCGTGCGGACCGAGCTGCGGACGATCGCCCCGGGCGCCCTCCGTCCCTACGTCCTACCCGCCCACAGCTCGGTGGCGTTCCGTCTGAACGACATCGCGCTTGAAGGGCCGGGGGAGAGCACCGTGACCGTCGAGGTCGACCAGCGGATCGGACGGGTCGTGGCGGGGGGACTGGTCCAGACCCCGGACGGGATCAGGGCGGAGGCGGGGAGCGACACCCCGTCGAAGTCGAGCGCGATCCCAGCGGGAGGCTACGCCGGTGCCGCCCAGTTGATCCTCTACAACCCGGGACAGGACCGGGCCGAGGTGACGGTGGTCAGCTCGGGCCGGACCGGGCAGAAGCTCGCGTCCGGTCCCAACCAGATCTCGCTCGCTCCGGGAGAGGTGAAGACCGTCCCTATGGAAGGGCTTCCGGGAGCGGCGGTGCTCGTCCAGTCGGACAACGGCCAGTCGATCATCTCGGCACTCCGGCTCACCGGCGCCGGTGGCGACGAGGCCACGGTGTCGGGTGTGGCCGTCCCGTCCCGTGCCTGGCTGGCCCTTCCGGCGCTCTCCCCGAGCGGGGGCCGTTCCATCCTGGTCCTGCAGAATCCGGGGAGGACCTCGGACCGCATCGACGTCCAGCTCATCGGTGCGAACGGCACCGTGCCCGCCCCCCGCCTGCGGGCTGTCTTGATCCCCCCGGGCCGCACCATCTCGCTGGTCCTCCCCGGAGGCGGGAAGCCGGTCTCCGCCCTGGTCCGGGCGACCCGGGGGACCGTGGTCGTGGGGACCGCGGCGAACCCGGGGGGCGGCGCCGCCTACGCGGCCAGCCTGGGGGTCCAGATCCGGGCCTGATCGACGACTCCCCCGCCAGGGGGAGGCCCAAAGTCCTACCCCCGAACCGAAAAATTCCTCCCGGGGGACTATGTGGATGGGTCGCCGGTTACGCCGATGACTTGGGTGCGATGGCCCCACGCGCCCGAAGCTCATGCCCGTCCTGTGGATCGCAGGAGACCCTCAGGGTGACCATGACGGTGGCCGGCTCCCCGCTCTGCTTCACCTCCTGCCCGATGTGCGAATGGAAGGGATGGGAGCGGGAGGGTGAGAGGATTCCGCTCGGTTCGGTCCTCGAGATGGTGTCGACTCGCCCATAGGTCGCCCGCAGTCATCTGACCCTCTCCCGCGGTTGGCCCATCTCGTTGTTCCCTCGGCAGGAGGGAGCCAAAGAGGGGTCGGCTAGAATCGGCCGGATGTCGGCGGATTGGGCCACGATCTTCAAGGCGTACGACGTTCGCGGGATCTATCCCGACCAGCTGGACGAGGACGCCGCCCGCCGCATCGGCTTGGCCTTTGCCACCTGGACCGGAGCCGACCGCATCGTCCTGGGCAGGGACTGCCGCCTGCCGCCGCATTCACCGACGGAGCGACCCGAGGGGGCGCCGACGTGATCGACATCGGCCTCGCCACCACCGACATGGTGTATTTCGCCTCCGGAAGGCTGGCCACGCCCGGGGCCATGTTCACCGCGAGCCACAACCCATCCCACTACAACGGCGTGAAGCTCTGCCTGGCCGGGGCGGCCCCGGTCGGTCAGGACACGGGGCTGGCCGATATCCGCCGGCTGGCCGAGCAGGACGGCGGCGAGACCGGTCGGCCCACGGGGAGAGGAGCCGTCCGCCCCCAGAACATGCTGGAGCCCTACCTGGAGCATCTCCTGGGCTTCGCCGACGTGCGCCGCTTCGCGGAGTTCACCGTGGCGGCCGACGCGGCGAACGGGATGGCCGGGCTGGTCGTCCCGCCATTGTTCGAGCGCCTCCCCGTCAAGCTGGTCCCTCTGTACATGGATCTCGACGGAACCTTTCCGAACCATCCGGCCGACCCCATCCAACCGGAGAACCAGGTCGACGTGAAACGCGCCGTCGCCGAGCACGGCGCCGACCTTGGCCTCGCCTTCGACGGCGACGCGGATCGCGTGTTCTTCGTGGACGAGCACGCCGAGGGGGTGAGCGGATCCTTGATCACCGCGCTGGCTGCCGGGGGGATGCTCGAACGGCATCCAGGGGCCACGATCCTCTACAACCTGATCTGCTCGCGGGTGGTCCCCGAAGTGATTGCCGAGCATGGTGGAAAGGCCGTGCGCACGAGGGTGGGCCACTCCTTCATCAAGAAGGTGATGGCGGAGACCGGGGCGGTCTTCGGCGGGGAGCACTCGGGCCACTACTACTTCCGGGACCACTACAACGCCGACTCCGGGCTCGTCGCCTCCATGGTGGTCATGGATCAGATGTCGAAGGCGGGCAAGCCGCTGTCCGAGCTGCTCGGCCCGCTCCGCCGTTACGCGGACTCGGGCGAGATCAACTCGGAAGTGGCCGACAAGGAGGCGGTCATCGAGCTGTTGGCCGAAACGTTCCGGGATGGCCGGCAGGATCGGCTCGACGGGCTCACGGTGGAGTTCGACGACTGGTGGTTCAACGTCCGGCCCTCCAACACCGAGCCCCTGCTCAGGCTCAACGTGGAGGCCCGGACCGAAGAGTTGCTCGCGGAGAAGACCGCTCAGATCCTCGCGATCATCCGGGGCGCGGCCTGAGCGACGACACGAGGAGGCGGTGGATGCCAGTCGACAAGGACCTGCTCGACATGCTCGTGTGCCCGAACTGCCGGGGGGAGATCCGGTACCAGGAGGAGCCCGAGTACATCATCTGCACGAAGTGCGGCCTGCGGTACCCCGTTCGGGACGACATCCCGGTCATGTTGATCGACGAAGCGGAGAAGCCCACCGGCTCCTCATGAGGATGGACCAGGCCACGCTCGATGACCCAGCGGCGATCGCCGCCGTCGACGAGAGTGACATGCTGGGGGCCGTCGGCGGGCTGGGGCGCCAGCTCGGGCAGGGATTCCATGCCGGGCTCGCCGTGCCCGGCCTTCCCTCGGCGGCCAGCCTTCGCTCGGTCGTCGTGTGCGGGATGGGTGGATCCGGCATCGCCGGTGACGTCGCCCGCTCGCTGCTGGCGGAGAGGCTGGCCATCCCCATCGGCGTGATCAAGGGATACACACTGCCGGAATACTGCCAGCGGAACACGCTCGTCATCGCGCTCTCGTTCTCGGGGAACACCGAGGAGACGCTGGCGGCCTACGCCCAAGCTGTGGCGGCGGGTTGCCGGGTGGTCGCGGTCAGCGCGGGGGGCGAGCTCGCCGCGCTGGCCGACGCCGATGGAACGGCCTGGGTGGCGGTGCCGGCATCCATCCCGGCCCCCCGGGCAGCGCTGGGGTTCCTGTCCGGCGCGGCGCTGGGCCTCCTCCAGGCGGTGGGCCTGGCGCCGCCGTGTGATGCCGACGTCGATCGGACCGCAGCGCTCCTCGATCAGATGGCCGGGGGGTTCTCCTCCACGGTTGGCGAGGAAGAGAACGAGGCGAAGTCAGTGGCCCGGTGGCTCTTGGGGCGCGTCCCGGTGGTGTGGGGATCGGAAGGCCTCGCCGGGGCGGCGGCCCTCCGGTGGAAGAACCAGCTCAACGAGAACGCGAAGGTCCCCGCGTTTCGATCGGTCCTTCCCGAGCTCGATCAC
>VAYG01000130.1 GCA_005885015.1 Actinomycetota bacterium
ACGCCCAGGCAGATTGGGCAGGTCAGTGTGCGGTCCTTCTCCGGGTCCATGGCCCAGGGCCGCAATAGGCTGCTGGGGTCTTGCATGACCTGCTCGTAGGATTCCTGCATCGCTTCCTGCAGGGCACGGTTGCCGGCGATCCTCTCCGGCGTGTAGGGGCAGCCCTGGAGGGCCCGGATGACGTGGGTACGCCACTTCGGGTGGACCGCAAATCGGGTCAACAGGTTCTGCAGCTTGTAGAAAAGCGAGATCGTGTCGTACCAGGAATCTACACCCGTGTTGACACGCTGGTTGAAGGCGTCAAACGGCTCCTGCTCGTTCCCCGTCCTCCACGCTTCCTCCAACGCCTCGTAGGCGAACAGCGCGGAGAAGAGGGCGACGTCCACGCCCGACGAGAAGATGGGATCCACGAACCGGAGTGCGTCGCCGACCATCAGCCATCCCGGCCCCGCATAGCGATCGACCTTGTAGGAGTAGTCGCCCTCGACCCAGTAGGGCCGGATCCGCTCGGCCTCCTGCATCGTGTAGGAGGACTGCTTGCTGCGGCGGATGAGGCTCATGAAGAACTCGTCTTCATCCACACCGGACTTCTGGAAGTCCTCTTTGTCCACGACCACGCCGACCGACTCCTTGCCGTCCCGCAGCGGGAACTGCCAGGCCCACGCCTGATTCATCCCGATGAAGTAGAACAGCCCCCACCCATAGAGGTAATTAGGGGGCCGCTTCACGTTTCGGAACCACGAGTAGATGCAGAACTGGTTGAAGTTCTTGTCCTTCTTCTTCATCCTCAACTTGTTGGCGATGAAGCACCGTCGGCCTGAAGCATCCACCACCACCTTGGCCCGGAGGTCTCGCTCCCACCCATCGGCGACCTGTGCCCGGACCCCCACGGCTCGGCCGTCCTCGAACAACACGTCGGTGACGTTGACACCCTGGAGCACGCTGGCCCCGCTCTCATGGGCGTGACGCAACAGCATCGTGTCCATGGCGTCCCGCTCGACGTGGAAGGTCCACGGTTGAGGATTTCCTTCGAGGGGGGATTCGAACAGGGGGATCTCGACGAACCTCCAGACGGGAGAGCGAGGACCATTCCAGGCAGAGCCCTTCTTGGGAACGAACCCGGCGTCGTTCAGCTTGTCGAGGAAGCCGATGCGGTGGAAGACGATGTTGGTCGCAGGCACCAGGGACTCCCCGACGTGGTCCCGGGGATGGATGTCCTTCTCGATGATCAGCGCTCGATGGCCATTTTGCGCAAGCAGCGTCCCGAGCGTGGCGCCGGCCGGGCCGCCACCGATGATGATCGCGTCCGCGTCGAGTGCCTGCTCGTTCATTCCCGAACCTCATCTCTTCCGGGACAGGTGGTCCACTCTTGCGCCACCGTCTCGCCCGACGGGGTCGCCCCGAGGAATCGAGGAGCATACCCCAGGCCGTTGGACTCGTCCATACGCCCTTCTGGTCCGCCGTCGTCCATTGATGGACCGTCCGTACCGCGCGCTTCCACTAGACCGGCGCCGCCGCGTGCAGCTCCTCGAGCGTGATCCGCTCCAGCTGCTTCTTCTTCGTCTCGATCCCGAACATGACCATCGCCACGATGGCGAGGATCAGCGGGATGGCCCCGTACAGGGCCGTTGCGCCGATCGAGGGGGCGGCGATGGCCGCCGCCACGATGGCCAGGATCATGACCCCGCCGAACTTGGTGGCCCCGGCGGCCAGGCCCGTCCCCCGGGACCGCACCTTGGTCGGGAACACCTCGGAGGCGTAGGCGATCACCACCGCGGTCAGCGAGCTGATCCCCCAGATCGGCACGATCAGCAGGATGTACAACAGGGTGGTGGAGTGCCCGCTGTGGATCAGGTGGCTGGTCGGGGCGACGGCGAAGCCGATCAACGCCGCCACGGTCACGGTCGCCATCAGCAGGATCGTCTTCTTGGCGCTCCAGAACCCGTATAGCCAGGCGATCGGGAAGATCAAGGGGAACCCGATCAGCGCGGAGTCCCGGAGGATCTTGGCCGAGTTGACGCTGGTGATCCCCAGCTTCTGGAGGTTCGACGGGATCCACTGCTGGAACCCGTACTGCACGATCCCGATCCCCACCCCGAGCAGCAGGAGGATCATGGACAACCCCACGAACTCCCTGCTGAAGAGCTGGGCGAACCGGCTCTTCACGTGCTTCTCCACCTTCAGGAGCGAGTCCTCGCCTTCGACCACCACGGCGCCGTACCGCTGCATGATGGCCCGGGCTTCCTCTTCCCTGCCGTGCTGGAGCAGGAACCGCGGTGACTCGGGGATGAACCTGTTGAGCAGCATCAGGATCAGTCCGGTCGGCAGGCTGATCAGCCACAGCATCCGCCACCCGAACCGGTCGGGGGCCGCGATGGTCGAAGCCAGCCAGCTGGTGATGATGTAGGCCCCGGCCACGTCTCCACCGATCAGGACCATCAACCACCCTCGGTGACGGGCCGGGATCGTCTCCGACATCAGGGCGAAGGCGATCGGGAGCATCCCACCCACGCCGAGGCCCATGATGAAGCACACGACCAGGTTGGCCTCGAACACGGGCATGGCCCCGCACACGGCCACCGCGACGAAGATGATGGCTGCCAGGAGGATGGAGGCCCTCCGGCCGATCTTGTCCCCGAACCACCCCCACAGGAAGGATCCGCATACGGTCCCGCTGATGCCCGACAGTGGGTAGAGGGCGATGGGCAGGGCGTGGGCGGTTGGGTTCAGAGGTGACTTCAGGCCGTACTCTTTTGCCGCACCCGGAGCGATGAACGCCAGCGTGGTGGGCTTCATCACGTCGATCGTGATCGCGGCAGCCATCACCAGCAGCAGCCCCACGTGGGCCGGCTTGATGGGGGCCTCGTCCATGGCCCGAACCTTGATCTTGGACACGTACCCCCGGCTGACCTCGGAGAGCTTCGGGAATACCCCGTACGCGGTGGAGGCGAGCCCAACGAGGATCAAGGCCATCCCGACCCACATGGCGGCGTCCGGGGTCTTCCCGGCCAGGATGTAGTGGTCGTGCCGGGCGCTGAAGTAGAACGGGAGGTGGAGGAGCACCCCCGTCGTCACTGCCGCCACCCCGAACCAGAACGCAGCGGGGTGCTCGTACCTGATCCCCGATTTGGAGGCGCTCGGCAAGCGCCCCCCAAGAGTCCCTACGGCCACTGCCCCTCCTTCTCCCGCCCCCTGGGCGGAGCTCCTGCGGCTACCGGTGTGATCTAGGACACATGTTTCCCGATAACACAGTCGTATGAAGGGGCGGGATGGTAGCGCGGGGGAAGCCGGAGCGCAAGGGCTATCAGGAAGCAGATTTCGGCGCCGAGGGGGCCATGAGCACGCCCATGAGAGCCCCCACTTCCTGGTGGCGGGTCGTGGGGTGTCGCAGGTGGACCTCCTCGTGGAGCTGGTAGACGTTGCGGCGCCCCACGCGGCTGCGGCTCAGATAGCCCTCATCGACGAGGTCGGCCACGATGCGCTGGACGGCCCGCTCGGTGATCCCCACCTGCTCCGCCACGTCGCGCAGCCGAATCTCGGGGTTCCGGGCGATGGCCAGGAGAACGAACCCGTGGTTGGTGATGAAGGTCCACGGGCCCCCCGGGGCATCGAGGTTTCTCGATCGCGCTCCGATGGCCGGATGATACTCGCGCCGTGCGTCCCGTTGGGATCCGAGCTGGCCTCACAAGCCGAGCGTCTTGGCCACGTTCGCGCGGAGGATCTCGCTGGTGCCCTCGTAGAGGCGCATGGCCCGGACGTCCCGGTACCAGGCCTCGATCCCGAGCTCGGTCATGAAGCCGTTCCCACCGTGGACCTGGATGGCCCGGTCCGCAACCCGCCCCACCATCTCGGTGGCCACGAGCTTGGCCAGCGCGGCCTGGCGGCGACCGTCGGCGCCCTGGTCGATCTCTCGGGCGCACCGGTAGACCAGCAGCCGAGCCTGCTCCAGCTCGGCGAACGAATCGACCAGCATCCCCTGAACGTACTGGTTCTTGCCGATGGGCTGCCCGAAGGCCTCGCGGGTCCCTGCGTAGTCGAGCGAACGACCCAACAGGTTCTCGGCGATCCCAAGGGCGGTGGCGGCGATCTGGAGGCGCGCCCCGTTGATTCCCTTCACGGCCGAGTAGAACCCGAACCCCACCTCTCCCAAGATGTTCTCTTCGGGCACCGTGACATCTTCGAACGCGAGCTCGACGGGATTCTGGTACGGGGACATCGTGCGTTGCAACCGAGCGACGGAGTACCCTCGCGTGTCGGCGTCGACGAGGAAGGCCGTGATGCCTCCCTGGGCTCGCTTTCCCGGATCCGTCACGGCGAAGACCAGCGCGAAGTCGGCGGA
>VAYG01000122.1 GCA_005885015.1 Actinomycetota bacterium
ACCGCCGTGGCGGTGGCCGGAGCGCTGATCCTGGGCCTGATCGTGTTCCGCGCGGCGTGGCGAAAGGTCGTTGCCGCCGTGGTCGTGGCCACGCTGGCGGTGGGGTTGAGCGAGACGATCGCCTGGCGGACCTACGACTCCCAGGCGCTGCTCACCCCGAGCTTCTCCGGCTCCCTGGCGCTGGCGCCGAAGCTGATCGGCCCGGCCCAGACCGCCATCGACCGGCTGGACGATGTTCGCGCCGAGCTGTCCCGAGTGGTCACGGGTGCCATCGGCGTCTACACGTCGATCCAGGACGTGCCTCAGCCGGGCGTGGAGGAGATCAGGGTGCTGCACATCTCCGACATCCACCTGTCGCCCCTCGGCGTGAGCTTCGCCCAGGAGGTCGCCCGGTCCTTCGACGTGGACTTCGTGCTCGACACGGGTGACCTGACCAGCTTCGGCACGCCCGTGGAGAACTCGCTGGTCCTTTCCCAGGTCGCCTCGTTCCGGATCCCCTACGTCTATGTGCGGGGAAACCACGACTCGCTCGCCTTGCAGGCCGACATGGAGCGGATCCCGGGCGTGGTGGTGCTGGACGGCAGGACCAAGCGGGTCGACGGGCTCACCGTCTACGGACTGGGTGATCCCGTGTTCACCCCGAACAAGCTGGCCGCGGTGGACGACGCGCGGATCGCGGAACAGGTCCGAGCCGTGGGCCCGCGCATCCTCGCCCAGGTGTCGGTGCTCTCGCGGCCACCCGACATCGTCGCCGTGCACGATGACCGGATGGCCGAGGCGGCTGCCGGATACGTCCCGCTCGTGGTCTCGGGCCACTTCCACCAGCCCGGTGCCCGCGTGGAGAACGGGACGTTGTTCCTCCGGGTGGGCTCCACGGGCGGGGCCGGGGCGAACGTGTTCACCGAGGCCGGAGGGGTCCCCCTGTCCGCCGAGGTCCTGTACTTCTCCAGGACCTCCCCGCCGCAGCTGGTGGCCTACGACCAGATCGATCAGTCTCCAGTGTCGGGGAGCCTGACCGTCCGGAGACACCTGGTCGAGCAGGAGTTCGGGGAGCTCGTCCCAACCCCTCCGTCGCCATCGCCATCCCCCACCCCCTCACCGACCGGGTCGCTCACACCCACGTTCACTCCGACCATGTAGGGAGTTGGCGCGCCGCCCCTACGGGTCCAGCCCGAGCAGCGCTCGGCCCTCTTCCCACAGCGCCTTTCCCTTCGAGTCGCCGGCCAACGCCGCCCGGTCGAGGACCCGAAGAGCCTCGGGGGTATCGAGGTCCTCGTCGAGCGCCCGGTAGAAGTCGTCCCGATCGTCGGGTCCCCGGCCGGGCTGGGAGAAGGGCTCGGCGAGCTCCCCCTCGTCGAAGCCCCAGTCCTGGCGATAGTGCCGGCGGAGGATGAACTCTCGCAGCCGCAAGGGATGGTGTCGCTGGATCACGTCGTCGACGAAAGCCAGGTTGCCCAGGGACTTGCTCATCTTCTCCCCGGCCATATACACGGTCCCCGTGTGCACCCAGTGCCGCACGAACGGCCTCGGGCCCGGCACGCCTTCTGCCTGGGCCAGCTCGGACTCGTGGTGCGGGAAGATCAGGTCCGAGCCCCCGCCGTGGACGTCGACGGGCTGCCCCAGCAGGCGGCGGGACATCGTGGAGCATTCGATATGCCAGCCCGGCCGTCCTCGCCCCCACGGGCTCTCCCACCACGGCTCTCCCGGCTGCCAGGCCTGCCACAGGACGAAATCGAGCGCATCGCCCTTGTGCGGATCCTCGGGATGACCGCCCCGTTCCGCGGCGAGCTTCAGCATCTCGTCCCGGCCGACGCCGGACAGCCTGCCGTAGCCGGGGTCGGTGGCGACGCTGAAGTAGACCGTGCCCGTGCGCTCGTAGGCGTGCCCGGCGTCGAGGAGGGCCTCCACCTCCTCGACCATATGCGGGACGAACTCGGTGGCGCGGGGCGAATGGTTGGGAGGCGCCACCCGGAGGGCCCGCATGGCCCGTTCGTAGGAAGCCACCTCCCGCCGCGCC
This sequence comes from Actinomycetota bacterium, assembly GCA_005885015.1. Taxonomy (GTDB): domain Bacteria; phylum Actinomycetota; class UBA4738; order UBA4738; family UBA4738; genus AC-52. The sequence continues at coordinate 2,018 of VAYG01000122.1, forward strand.
AGCTCCTGGAAGTCGACCCCTCGTTCCCTGGACACGCGCAGGATGTCGTCGTCGACGTCAGTGATGTTCTGGGCGTGCACGACCTCGGCGCCCAGGTGACGGAGGTACCGGACCAGGACGTCGAAGTGGACGTAGGTGAACGCGTGCCCCAGGTGGGCGGAGTCGTACGGGGTGATCCCGCACACGTACACCGACATCCGAGGCTCGAGCGTGACCTGGCGAAGCCCTTGCGAAGCACGGTCGTACAGGCGCACGAGTGGTGAGGATACGCGGAGATCGCGTGGGGCAAGATTGAGCGTGTGCGGAGCCGGACGAGAGACGTCGAGGTGCCCGCCGGCGAGGTTCGGCTCCCCGGCGACCTGACCATCCCCGATGCACCGAAGGGCGCGGTTGTCTTCGCCCACGGCAGCGGGAGCAGCCGGCTCTCGCCGCGGAACCGGAGGGTCGCCGGGACGATCGTCGAGGCCGGCCTGTCCACCCTGTTGTTCGATCTGCTCACTCCTCGCGAGGCGGCCGATCGGTCCAAGGTCTTCGACATCGAGCTCCTGGCCGGGCGGCTCCTCGCCGCGACGCGCTGGCTGCGCCACGAGCCGGAGGTAGGCGTGATGCCCGTCGGGTACTTCGGGGCGAGCACGGGAGCGGCGGCGGCCCTGTGGGCCGCCGCCGAGCCTGACTCCCGGGTGGCGGCGATCGTTTCGCGAGGGGGTCGTCCCGACCTCGCGGGGGACCGGCTCGAGCTGGTCACCGCGCCAACGCTCCTGATCGTAGGAGGCGAGGACGCCACCGTGCTGGAGCTGAACCGCCAGGCCTTGTCGCGCCTCGCCGGCGAGAAGGACGTCATCGTCGTGCCGGGCGCCGGGCACCTGTTCGAGGAGCCCGGGGCGCTGGAGGTCGTCTCGCACTGGGCCACCGGCTGGTTCGTCGGACATCTGACGGGAGTGGCGACGTGAAGCGAACCCCCACCCCGAGGCAGGATCTGGAACGAGGGAAGGACCGACATGGCCGACTATGACCCCCGGGTCGCCTTGATCGTCACCGACGTGCAGAACGACTTTGCCGACCCGAAGGGAAGCCTGTACGTGAATGGCGGCGAGGAGGTCGTGGCCGTGGCGAACGGGGAGGTCGGACGGGCCCTCGGCGCCGGGGCCATGGTCGTGTACACGCAGGACTGGCACCCGGAGACCACGCCCCATTTCCAGAAGGATGGAGGGATCTGGCCGGTTCACTGCGTCATGGGCACGTGGGGAGCGGAGTTCCATCCCGAGCTCCAGGTGGCCGGGCAGGTCGTCCGCAAGGGGAGCGGCGGAGAAGATGGCTATTCGGGGTTCACCGTTCGAGATCCGACCACGGGGGACGAGCAGGGCACGGCGCTCGAGCCGGCGCTGCGGGCGCGGGGAGTCGAACGCGTGGTGCTGCTCGGCCTGGCCACGGACTATTGCGTGAGGGCCACGGCGCTCGACGCGACGGCGAAGGGATTCGCGGCCACGGTCATCCGGGAGGGGTGCCGGGCCGTCGACCTTGAGCCAGGCGACGGTGACCGGGCGCTGGATGAGCTCGAACGGGCGGGAGTCCGGATCGAATAGCAGGGAGCCAAGGGAGCGGGGCCCGGCAGGATGAGCGTCACGGTGGCCCTGGCAGGGGACACCATGCTGGGGAGGGGCGTCGCGGAGCGCCTCGCGACGGCTTCCCCCGAGTCACTGGTCCACCCCGCCGTGGCCGAGCTGACCCGAGCGGCGGACCTATTCGTGTTGAACCTGGAATGCTGCATCTCCGCGCGAGGCGACCCTTGGGCCCGGCCCGGCAAGCCCTTTTTCTTCCGCGCTCCCCCGGCGGCCGTCGAGACGCTGGTCCATCTGGGCGTGGACTGCGTCACCCTCGCCAACAACCATGCGCTCGATTTCGGGGAAGAGGCGCTTCTCGACACCTTCCGGCATCTCGAGGCCGCGGGGATCGCCTGGGTGGGAGCGGGACCCGCGTCGGATCGGGCCAGACAGCCGGCGATCCTCCAGGCCAATGGATGGCGCCTGGCCCTGGTGGGGATCACGGATCACCCCGAAGACTTCGCCGCTGGCCCGGATCGTCCAGGCGTGGCGTACGCGGATCTGTCCCGGGAAACGGCCCCATGGGTCAGGTCGGCGATCGAGGAGGCCTCCGCCTCGGCAGACGCAGTCCTGGTGGCCCCTCACTGGGGGCCGAACATGACGGCCGCCCCGGTGCCGCACGTGCGCCGGGCCGCGGCCGAGCTCCTCGACTCCGGGGCGACCCTGGTCGCCGGACACTCCGCGCACGTCTTCCACGGAGTGGCAGGGCGGGTCCCCGTCGACCCGCTGATGCGCAACGACCTGGGGCTGCTGTTCCTGGTCATGTTCGACGAGCAAGGTCCGGTGCGCGTCGAGGCCGTTCCCCTTCGGTTGCAGTTCTGCTTCACCCGGCCGGCCGAGGGCGAGGAAGCTGACTGGATCCGGGGGCGGTTCCGCGAGGCGTGCGCGGCCTTGGGGAGCGAGGTGACGGAGGTCTCGGGCCGGCTGGTCGTGCCGCTCCGGTGATTCGCAGATCCGCCCGGTGGCAGGGAGGCGACATCCACGCTCGGCTTGAGGCATGCTGAACGGCGGAACGTGTCGACCACCATGTACGCGCTGCGAACGAGTCCGGGCATCTCCATCCCGCCCGGTTCGCAGGCGGATCAGGTGATCGCGGGCGTCTCGGGTCAGGCTTCGGTTTCCTCGGCCTGGTCGGCGAGGGCCTCGGACAGGTCCCGCATGGACACCATCCCCACGATCGAACCGCCCTCCTTCACGGGCAGGTGCCGGAACGCCTTGGCCAGCATCAGCTCGAGCGCCTCCTGCACGGAGACCGAAGGCTCGATGGTGGTCGGATCCCGGGTCATCCAGTGCGAGACCTGATGGCCCGGCGCGTCAAAGTGTTGCGACAGGGCGCGGACGATGTCCCGCTCGGTGAAGATGCCGATGAGCTTCGATCCCTCCAGGACCAGCGCGGACCCGACGTGACGTTCTCCCATGACCGTCGCGGCCTCGGCCACGGTCGCGGAAGGTCCGACGCTGATGAGCTTGGTCGTCATGACTTGCCCGACGGTGGTCATCGCCGCAAGAGCGTACTCCTGCGGGATACTCGCCGCCTCCCGTTTCCGCCTCACCGGACAGTGCTCGACTGGTTCGCCGGCAAGGAGCTGGCCTATCCGTGGCGCCGATCCGCCTCGGATCCGTACCGCGTGCTGGTGAGCGAGGTGATGCTGCAGCAGACGCAGGCGGTCAGGGTCGCCAACGTGTTCGAGCGGTTCTTCGAACGGTTTCCCGATGTGGCCTCGTTGGGGGCGGCCACGCCGGGGGAGGTGGTGCGAGCGTGGTCGGGCCTGGGGTACAACCGGCGGGCGCTGGCCCTGTGGCGGTGCGCGCGCCGGATCCTCGTGGAACATGGTGGAGCCGTGCCCGACGATCCGGAGGGGTTGATGGGGCTCCCGGGCATCGGCCCGTACACCGCCGCGGCGGTGGCGTCGATCGCCTACGGCCAGCCGGTGCCCACGGTGGACACGAACGTGCGGCGAGTGGTGGCCCGGGCCGTCCTCGGAGCCGAACCCCGCGAGGTCGCTCCGCGGGTCCTCCTTGGGGCTGCCCGGGCGTGGATGCCACTCCGGCAGCCGGGGACCTGGAACCAGGCGCTGATGGACTTGGGGCGGGAGGTGTGCCGGCCCGTGCCGCGCTGTCCGTCCTGCCCCCTGGCCGGGCGCTGCGTCTTCCGGCGCTCCGGCCGCGCCCCGGCGCCGCCCCGAGCAAGCCAGGGCCGGTACGAGGGCTCCTTCCGGAAGCTCCGGGGAACGGTGGTGGAGGTGCTCCGGGCGGGCCGGCCCGTGACGATCGGGCGGCTCTGCCGTGCGACCGGCGAATCTCCGGATCGGGTCGCCGCCGCCGTGCGGGCGCTGGCGGCGGACGGCCTGGTGAGGGCCGGACGCGCCGCGCTGGCGGGGAGGCCGAAGGGGCAGGCCCGGCTGGCGGACTGAGCTGCCGCGGGCCTGCCCCCCGGTACTGCCTCCCCGTTCTGGCTACGGCCTCGCCTTGGCCTCGTACATGTCCTCGGCGAGGGTGCCCGGCCGGGCGTCGGTCCAGACCACGCGCCACTTGGCCGCGCCGAAGGCGTCGTTGCCCTCGGAGTCGCCGTAGTCGGACTCATCGGACTGCGCCGTGGTCACCTTCTGGTTCACGCTCCACGCGTCGCCGCCGTTGGTGGAGAAGGCGATGAACTGGTCGGTCTTGTGGTTCGACGGCTGGTCGTTTCGCGTGTCGTAGAAGGAGACGCCGACCGTCCCGTTGGCGCTCACGCTGATCGCCGGGAAGAACTGGTAGGCGTGGACCGAGTCGTCGTTGACCTTGACCTCGGCCGACCAGGTCGTCCCTCCGTCATCCGAGTGACGCACGTAGATATTCGTGTCCGCCGTGGTCGGGTCCTTGTCCTCGTAGGCCGCGTAGAGGCGCCCGGCGAAGGCGGTGCCCGCCGGGGCCGTGTCGGTGAATGGCATGGGGACGATCCCCCGGTCCGGCTGGGGAGGAATGAAGATGAAGAAGTTCTGAGTGGGGAGCCGCATGTTCGTGACGGTGTGGTCGGTGCCCCACGTGGCTCCGCCATCGGTGGACTTGTCCACGGAGATCTTCTTGCCGTTGTAGTCGAGCCACGTCGCGTACACGGTCCCGTTGGGCGCGGTCGCGGCGTTCACCCCGATGGTCGCGCTGGTGTCGTTGATCTTGGGACTCTTCGCCCATCCCCCGAACCCGTCGCGCGAATACATCAGGTGGGCGGCGTTGCCCGCGTTGGCCTCGTCGTAGCCGACGTAGACGCTCCCCTTGAACGGGCTGCCGGCAGTGGTGTCCACGTTGACCTGGTCGCGGTCCGGGAACAGGGAGCTCCCAACCAAGACCGTGCTGACCCAGTTGCTCGTGCCGTGCTTCCGGTAGGCGATGCGCTGGTCGGAGCACTCATAGGCGAAGAACATGTCCCCGGCGGAGTTGAAGTCCAGCCAGGGGTCGTAGCAGAAGTTCGGGCTGGTATCGAAGGTGACGGCCCACGTGTGGCCCTTGTCCAGCGACTCGTACACCTTCGTGCTCAACGAGCCGCTCAGGTCGTTGCTGGCGGCCAGGATGTGCGTCTTGTTCATCGGGTCCACGGCGATGGTGGTCTCGCTCTGGGCCCCGGTCCGATGCGTGATGTTCACGTTCGCCCCGACCGTCCCGGGTGAGGACCGCCCGGCCGGGGCGCCCAGAGTGCGGTACGGCACGGTCGTGAACTTCGGTCCCTTGACCAGGGTGGTGCGCTGACCGGCCGCAGTGGCGGCCCCGTTGGTGGCGGCCCACGCGACGGCCATCATGCCGGCCGAGGCGATGAAGGTCCGTGCAAGCGTGCGACGTCTCACCACTCGATCCCCCCTTCTCTCCGGCGGACGAAACAGCGGACCCTACAACGGGACTGGGGGAACCGCAACGCCCGAGTGGCGGGGATACGGAGCCATGCCCCTTTCCGGCCGCAGCGGGGAAACCCCCCAGTGGACTNNNNATCGAGGAGCTGCTCGAGACCGCGCTGGTGGGGGAGTTGACGGTGATCGACGATCGAGGGCGCCTGGTCACCCACCCGCTGATCCCCCTTTACGACGGGCAACACATCTACATGACTTCGAGCATCCTGTTCTCCAGGAAGCTCGAGCACATCAAGGGCAACCCGAAGGTCTCCGTGTCGATCAGCGACCCGAACGCCGTCAGGGTCGAGCGCTTCCGCAGGGCCACGATCCAGGGCGACGCGACCGTTGACGACGCGGACCTGCATTCTGGCTGGGAACGGGTTCTTCCCATCTGGCGAAAGAAGGAGCCGGCCATCGACTTCTTCCTGGGAAAGCGGGTCGCCCTGCCGCTGTTCTTCGAGCGAGCGGTCATTGAGATCGCTCCGCGACGGGCGTTCCTGTGGGAGGACGGGGACACGTCCCGGCAACCCACCGTATTCGAGCTGATGGGGGCGGGACGATGAGCGCGCCCGGCAGGCTTCTGGAGAGCATCTCCTCCCGCGGATACACCCACGCGGTCGTCGCCTTCGTCGACGACCGCGGATACCCGCTCTCGGTCGCCACCGCCTTCGCCGTCCACGCCGATCGGGGCGCCATCCTCCTCGAGCCGGTGGCCGGAGATGAGGTCGCCCCGCCGATCGGCCGGGAGGTCAACGTCGTGTTCAGCCACATCCGGCCGCAACCCGGCGTCGGGTACGACGAGCGTCGCTACGTGTCCCTGTGGGGGACGCTCCGCCCGAGCGACGGCCATCTGGAGCTCGTCCCCGACCGGGTCCAGCACTGGGACGAGGAGGAGATGACGTTCTTCGAGTTCTCCGAGCGAGGGGTGCCCCAGGCCCACCGCTACATGGAGCGGGTGTCGCGGGAGCAGGGGCGGCGGATCCGTCCCCAGCTCTCCAGGGGCTGGCTGTTCCTACGAGCCACCCGGCTCCCGTTCCTGTCGGCGACGTTCATCCCGGTGGCCCTAGGGATTTCCGTGGCCGCCCTGCACGGCCAGTGGCACTGGTGGCTGGCCATCCTCACGCTGGTGGCGGCGGCCTGCGTGCACCTCGGGCTCAACGTGGCGAATGACGTGTTCGACACGTTGTCGGGGGCCGACCAGGCCAACGTCACACCCACGCAGTTCAGCGGCGGATCGCGGGTGATCCTGTACGGCCTCCTCAGCATGCGCCAGATGGTGGCCCTGATGCTGGGGTTCTACGCCGTCGGGGCGGGCATCGGCCTGTACCTCGCGGTCACCCGGGGGTTCTGGCCATTGTTCTGGATCGGCGTGGCCGGCCTGTTCATCAGCCTCTTCTACACCGCCCCCCCCTTCAGGTTCGTCCACCGGGGCATCGGCGAGCTGACGGTGTTCCTCGGGTTCGGCCCGATCATGACCATCGGGGCCTATTACGTGCAGGCCAGGGCGTGGTCCTGGGAGGCCATCTACGCCTCCCTCCCGGTGGGGATTCTGGTGGCCCTGATCCTCTACGTGAACGAGGTGCCCGATCGGCCCGGCGACGCTGCCGCCGGAAAGCGGACTCTGCCGGTTCGATGGAGCAAGGACGCGGTGATCGCCGTCTACGCGCTCGCCGTGGCGGCCGCCTTCGGCCTGATCGCTGGCGGCGCCATCGCCGGCGTGATCCCACGGCCCTGCATCCTCGCCGTCCTGGCAGCCCCGATGGCCGTTCCGGTGTACCACGCGCTCCGTGAGCACTATGACAGCCCGTACCGTCTCATGCCCTTCATGGGAACGAACGTGCAGCTTCACATGGCCACCGGGATGGTGCTGATCCTGGGCTACGTGATCGCCATCGTGGCGAGCCACATCTCCGGACATCCCCCGGCGTTCCTGCGGTAGCCGGCGCGATGGAATATCGCCCGCTCGGCCGGACGGGGGTCAAGGTCAGCGCCTACTGCCTGGGCGCGATGATGTTCGGACCCTGGGGGAACACCGACGAGGACGAGTGCGTCCGCATGATCCATTCGGCCCTGGACGCCGGGATCAACTTCGTCGACACCGCCGACGTGTACGGGGAGGGCCGGTCGGAGGAGATCGTGGGGAAGGCCTTGAAGGGGCGCCGTGACGACGTCGTGCTGGCCACGAAGGTCCACGGACAGATGGGGACGGGCATGAACGAACAGGGGAACTCCCGCCTGTGGATCATGCGAGAGGTGGAGGCGAGCCTGCGCCGCTTGGGGACCGACCACATCGACCTCTACCAGATCCACCGGCCCGAGCCGGAGACCGACGTCGAGGAGACGCTCTCGGTTCTCACGGATCTGGTTCACCAGGGGAAGGTGCGCTACCTGGGCAGCTCGACGTTCCCTGGCTGGCAGGTCCTGGAAGCGCAATGGACCAGCGAACGCAGTGGATTGCAACGGTTCGTCTGCGAGCAACCACCGTATTCGGTCTTCGTTCGGAGCATCGAGCTGGACGTGCTCCCGGTGTGCCAGCGCTACGGCATGGGCGTGATCGTGTGGAGCCCCCTCGCGGGCGGGTGGCTCGCCGGCAAGTACCGTCGGGGGGAGGCGCCCCCGGCAGACTCTCGCGCCCAGAGGTACGCGGCGCGCGGCAGTCCCATCGCGGCCCGGTACGACGTGACCCGGCCGGAGAACCAGCGGAAGTTGGATCTGGTGGAGGACCTGACCACGGTGGCGGACAAGGCTGGCCTTCCCCTGACCGGGCTGGCGATCGCGTTCACGCTGGCCCACCCCGCGGTGACCTCCGCGATCATCGGGCCGCGCACGCCTCAACAGCTCGAGGCCCTGCTGAAGACGGCCGACGCCCGGCTGGACGGAGAGACATTGGACCGGATCGACGAGCTGGTCGCGCCCGGTTCGGTTGTGTTCGATTTCGACCGGGGCTGGTCTCCTCCCTGGATGGAGCCGAGCGCTCGTCGTCGCTAACGGCCGGGAGCCCCGCGGGCCCCTCGGAGATGGAAGGAGAGCCGGAGGCACGGGCCCCCCGGCTCTCCCGTGTGGCGCACGGGCCCGCCCACTCAGCAACGACGGTGGATCGTCCAGCACGAATCAGCGGCGGCGCGACTGGCGGCGCGACTGGGGATGGCCACCTCACTGGCCCTGAATGCCCTCACCACGTCGAGTCTGGCTTCCTCGGCGATCCGAGGACCGGCCGGCGCGACCAGACCCGACCTGCTCTCGAAGTCGGCCCGGCGCAGCCTGGCCAGCTGGTCCACCCCCAGCCCGGACGCAACCCCCGAGGTCTGCCCGGCGGTGATGCCGGCCGGGGCCTTGGAAGCGGCGGGCTCGGACCGAAGCCCCACGTAGGCTGCGACTCCTCCCGTGAGCATCGCGGCGGCGAGCAACCCGATCAGCCACCGGCGGGAGGACAGGCCCCTCGGCGCCTCCAGGGTCAGGGCTGTCATCTTCGCGCTCATGGCTTCCCTCCTTCCGCGTCCGCCGCCGTGGTGGCGGTGTTCCGGAGCGTAGGAGAGGCGGCGGTGGGGGTCCGTGCCGGCGGTCACCGCCCGCGTGTGCTTCCCATCGCATCCCGCTGGTGCCACGCATCACAGGGGACGGTCCGGGGCGGCCCCGGCGACGCTACGCTTCCAGCCATGAACGGCCAGGACACCCACACGAGCGACCAGGCCGATCGGTTCCTCCGGGCATGCCGGGGCGACCCCGTCGACCGCACGCCGGTGTGGTTCATGCGCCAATCCGGGCGGTACCTCCCCGAGTATCGGGAGCTCCGCGGCGACCGGGACGTCCTGGAGATGTGCCGCAACCCGGAGCTGGCGGTGGAGGCCACCCTCCTCCCGCTGCAACGGATGGACGTGGACGCGGCGATCCTCTTCTCGGACATCATGGTCCCGCTGGCCGCCATGGGGGCCGAGGTCACGATCCATCCGGGCCTCGGGCCGGTGGTCGGCCAGCCGATCGGGTCGGAGACCGACGTCCGCCGTCTTCGGATCCTGGAGCCTTCGGCCGACGTGCCCTTCACCCTGGAGGCCATCCGCATGCTCCGCAAGGAGCTGACGATCCCGCTGATCGGGTTCGCCGGGGCGCCGTTCACGCTGGCCTCCTACCTCATCGAAGGCGGTTCGTCGCGAACGTTCGTGCGGACCAAGGCGCTCATGCACGGTCGGCCCGAGGTATGGGCCGAGCTCATGGCCACCCTCGCCGCCAGCGTGCGCGCCTTTCTCCGGGCCCAGGTCGAGGCGGGGGTGCAGGCCGTGCAGCTCTTCGACAGCTGGGTGGGCGCGGTCGACCCCGACGACTACGCTCGGTTCGTGCTGCCGGCCACCCGACACGTCCTGGAGGGGCTGTCCGGACTCGACGTCCCTCGCGTCCACTTCGGCGTGGGCACGGGGGCGTTGCTGCCTCTGATGCGGGACGCGGGGGCCGGTCGGCGTGGACTGGCGGATGCCCCTGGACGAGGCCTGGGAGCGGATCGGCTTCGGCGTGGGAATCCAGGGGAATCTGGACCCGGCGGTTTGCCTGGCCCCGTGGGAGGCGGTCGAGGCCAAGGCCATGCTCGTCCTGGACAGGGCGGCCGGCAGGCCGGGGCACGTGTTCAACCTCGGCCACGGGGTCCTCCCGCAGACACCCGTGGGGACCCTCCAACGCCTCGTCGACCTGGTCCACGAACGAACGGACCGCGGCGCCGCCGCATCGGAAGGCGCATGACCGCACCGATCGGTGTCCTGGCCATGGCCTACGGGACGGCAGACGGTCCCGAAGACGTGGAGCGCTATTACACGGACATCAGGGGAGGACGCCCTCCTTCCCCGGAGCACCTGGAGGAGCTGAAAGCCCGATACGCGGCCATCGGCAACCGTTTCCCGCTCCTCGACATCACCCGGGCCCAGGCGGCGGCCCTCGAGCGCGAGCTGAACGGCGGGCAGGGATCCTTCCGGGTGTATCTGGGGATGAAGCACTCCCCGCCCTTCATCGCGGACGGCGTGGCCCGGATGCGCCGTGACGGCATCGAACGGGCCGTGGGGCTGGTCCTGGCCCCTCACTGGTCCGGTATGTCGGTGGAGACCTACGTGGAGCGGGTGGAGAAGGCGCTGGCCGAGGCGGGCGCGGCCGAGGGACCTTCCTTCTCCTATGTCCGCCAGTGGTACGACGAGCCCGGATTCATCGATCTCCTGGCCGCCGGGGTCGAAGCGGCGCTCGGCCGGTTGGACGATGCCCGCCGGCCGGGAGCCGCCGTCATCTTCTCGGCCCACAGCCTGCCCACGCGGTCTCTTCCGGATGGTTCCCTCCGCTGCAAGCTCTGCGACCTGTGCGGCCCGTCGTGCCGCTACGTGGACCAGCTGAGGGCCACGGCCGACTTCGTGGCGGACCGTCTGGGGCTGGTCTCCTACGCGATCGGATGGCAGAGCGCCGGTCGGACCCCCGATCCATGGTGGGGGCCGCCGGTCGAGGAGGTGATCATGGAGCTGGCCGCCGCCGGACACACCGCGGTCGTGGTCTGCTCGGCCGGCTTCGTCGCCGACCACTTGGAGATCCTGTACGACCTGGACATCGAAGCGCGCGCGGTGGCCGAGGAGGCAGGCGTCGCCTTCGCCAGGACGGAGATGCCGGGGACCCACCCCCGATTCATCGCCGCGCTGGCCCGAGTGATCCGGAATCATCTGCGCGCGACCCCGCCCCGATGACCGCCCGGCCTCCTCGCAGCCGGCGCGTCGTGGTCGTGGGCGGAGGGATCAGCGGCCTGGCCTGTGCCCATGAGGTCCTCCGGGCAGGGAAGCCGAGCCGGCCCGTCGAGGTGTCGGTGTTCGAGGCCGCCGGGCGGGTCGGGGGGAAGCTCCACACGATCGATCTGGACGGCATGCCGGTCGAGGCCGGGGCAGATTCCTTCGTCGTGCGCAAGCCCTGGGCCGTGGAGCTCTGCAACGAGCTCGGCCTGGAGGATCAGGTCGTGATCCCCGGCTCGATGGGGGCCTACGTCTGGACGGCCAGGGGCCTGGTTCCCTTCCCGGATCGCGCACCCTTCGGCATCCCGGGCGAGGTCGGGGAGCTTCTCCGATGGCCCGGGCTGTCCAGAGGCCCGAAGCTGCGGGCCCTCCTCGACCTGGTGCGCCCGGCCCGAAGAGGGACCGGTGACGAGTCGCTGGGCGAGCTGCTTCGCCGCAGGTTCGGACCGGGGATGGCCGGGACGATGGTGGAGCCGTTGCTCTCGGGGCTGCACGCCGCGGACCCGCTCCGGCTGTCGGTGGACGCCACTTTCCCCGAGCTCCGAGCGTGGGAACGCCGGCACGGCAGCCTGCTCAGAGGGGCCAGGGCCGCGACTCGGTCACAGGAGGAGGAGGCTGGACGCCAGCCGCTGTTCGCCTCGGTGTGGGGTGGGCTCACCCATCTCGTTGACCGGCTGGTGGGGAGGATCGGACCGGACCGCATCCGGATCGACCACCCCGTTTCGGCGGTGAGCTGCGGGGGCGGGCTGTCGGTCCGGGCCGCCGGCGCGGACTACCCCGCCGACTCGATCGTCCTGGCGACGCCCGCCTTCGAATCGGCTCGCCTGCTCCGCGAGGCGAACCCCGAGGCTGCGGCCGGCCTCTCCGCCATCCCGTACGTTTCTACGGGGGTGGTGCTCCTCGCCTATCCGGACGGTTCGGCGGCGAAGCTCCCCGAAGGCTCTGGGTTCGTGGTGCCCCCGGGCCACTGGACCATCACCGCGTGCACGTGGCTCTCTCGGAAGTGGCCCCACCCCGCCTACGGGGATCGGGCCGTCGTTCGCTGCTT
>VAYG01000128.1 GCA_005885015.1 Actinomycetota bacterium
AGCCAGTTGAACAGCGCGGTCCGGGCGTTCCCCACGTGGAGGTAGCCGGTCGGGGCCGGGGCCATCCGGCACCGGACGGCGCGAGGACCTTCGACTTCGCCCTCAGCCACCGGGCGCCACCTCGTTCTGGAGCACGCCGATCCCCTCCACCTCCACCTCCACCTTGTCGCCGACCTCCAGCGGCCCGACTCCCGCCGGGGTGCCGGTGAGGATCACGTCGCCGGGGAGCAGCGTCATGACCTGGCTGATGAACTCGACCAGCCGGTTCGGGCCGAACGTGAGCTGGGCGGTTCGGGCGGACTGCCGCACCTCGCGGTTGACCCGGCACTCCAGCCATAGGTCGGTCGGGTCGAGCTCCGTCTCGATCCAGGGACCGACCGGACAGAATCCGTCGAAGCCCTTCGCCCGGGTCCACTGGCCGTCCTTCGCCTGGAGGTCCCGCGCCGTCACGTCGTTGCCGCAGGTGAACCCCAGGATGTAGCGGCCCGCGTCCTCCGCCCTGATGTGCCGGGCCACCCTCCCCAGGACCACGGCGAGCTCGGCCTCGTGGTCCACGCGCGACGACATGGCCGGATAGGGGATGGGATCGGCCGGGCCGATCACCGCAGTCGACGGCTTGATGAAGATGACCGGCTCCTCGGGGACGTCACCACCCATCTCCGCGGCGTGGTCCGCGTAGTTCTTGCCCACCGCGACGATCTTCGAGGGCAGGACCGGCGCCAGCAGCCGCACCTCCGACAGCGGGACGTCCTCCCCGGTGGGGACGGGGTTATGAAAGAACGTCCCGGCCAGCGGACGGACGTAGTCGTCCTCCACGGATCCCGTGGCGATGCGGTTGCCGTGCCGAAACCTCGCGAGCCTCATGTCCCGATGAGGCTACCTCGCCGGGCGCGCCGAGGGCGCGCCCGGCACGGAGCACCCCTCGAGGGGTGGCCGACTCAGCAGGTGACCGTCGAGGTGATCGACTTCCCGTTCGAGAACGTGAAGGTGTACGTGCCCGGGGAGCAGGGATTGAGCTTCCACTTCGCCGTGTACGTGCCGTCGCCGGCCACCTGGTCTGCCCCGCGACCCCCGTCCCTCAGCCTCAGGACGACGTTCCCCGGGGTGATCGTGACCGACAGCTTGCCCGCCGGATTGGCGCAATTGATGTTGTAGGCCGCGACGATCACCGGCTTGAGCCCGCTGACCGAGGCCAGGGGCGCGATCGGGGCCGAGACCTTCTGGCCCGAGCACGTGAGCGAGCCGTAGGCGTTGGCACGCCGCCCGGTCGCCGTCTTGCCGTCCATGGAGGGCTTCGGGTCACCACCCGCCAGGATCAGGTTGCGGATCGCTCGCCAGTCCCGGCTTGGGTCCTGGGCCTTGATCAACGCGGCGAGGCCGGTCACATGCGGGGTGGCCATCGAAGTCCCGGACAGGTAGGCGTAGAAGTTGTCTGGATTGCTCGACAACCAGTAGGTCGACCGGATCGAAGAGCCGGGCGCCCCGAGGTCGACCGACCTGAGCCCGTAGCTCGAGAACCCCGACTTGGCGTCGTTGTGGTCCGTGGCGGCCACGGCCAGGACGTTCGGCAGGAAGTAGTTGGAAGGGTAGTTGGGCGTGGCGTCGTTGTTGGCGTTGGCGTTTCCGGCCGCGGCGACGAACAGGATCCCGTGGGCGCCGTTGCTGGCGATGGCGTCTCTGGTCGCCTTGTCGAAGCCGCACGCCTCGGGGCAGCCCCCATAGGAGTTGTTCGTGGCCATGTACTGCATGCACTCGATGATGGCCGCCGTGGTGCCGTTCCCCATCGAGTCGTGAGACTTGCAGGCAATGATGGTGACGTTCCAGTTGATACCGACCACGCCCTTCCCGTTGTTGCCCACCGCGCCCATCGTCCCGGCCGTGTGCGTGCCGTGGCCGTTGTCGTCCATGGGGTCGGTGTCTCCGTTGATGGCGTCGATGCCGTGGCAGTCGTCGATGTAGCCGTTGCCGTCATCGTCCACTCCCGGCACGCCGTTGCACTCGGCCGTGTTCGGCTTGGCGTGTGCCTTGAGGTCCTCGTGGATGTAGTCGATCCCGGTGTCGATGTCGCCCACCGCGATGGAGTTGCTCCCAGTGGTGAGGTCCCATGCCTCCGGCGCGTCCACGTCCGAGTCCGGCGTGCCACCTGTCTGTCCGGTGTTGTTGAGGTTGTACATGCTCGGATACAGCGGGTCGTTCGGGGTGAGGTCCGTTCGGTCGATCTTGTAGATGAAGTTGGGCTGCGCGTACAGCACGTCGGACCGCGCCTGGTACCTGGCGATGGCCGCGCCCACACTCACGCTAGAGCTCAGCCGGATCAGCTGGAGCTGCGGGAGGAACCGGTACGACTTCATCACCCGGCCCCCCACCGAAGCGTTCGCCTGGGCGATGGCAGACGCCGACGCGGACGAGGCGAACCGCACCAGGACCTGGCCCGGCACCGTCCACTGCTCGTTCACCGGGACGGCCGGCCCGACGGGCGCCGCCATCGACGCCGGCGCGGCGCCCATGGTCGCCAGCGCCAGCACGCCAACTCGTCGATCTCACGGCTCCCCCTCCTCGTCCTCGCCGACGTTCGTGCGAACGCGAGAGATTACCCCTTCCCGGCCGGAACTGCCCCTCGGATCGGGGAATTCTCAGGAGGCGCCCGGGCCCGTCGAGAGATCGTCGGCGACGTAGGCGAGCCAGTGGCCATACCGTGGCAGCTGCCCTCGGGCCGCGGAGAAGAAGGTCTCCTGGAGCTCCTTGGTGACCGGCCCCCTCCCGTTGGCCCCGACCCGGCGGTCGTCGATCTCCCGGATCGGAGCGACTTCTGCCGCGGTGCCCGTGTAGAAGGCCTCGTCGGCCGTGTAGAGGTCGAATCGCGAGAGGTTTCGCTCGACCACCTCGTAGCCGAGGTCCCTGGCGATCGAGATGATCGAGTCCCTGGTGATGCCGTCGAGGCACCCCGCGGAGAACGGCGGCGTGTACAGGACCCCATCCTTGACGATGAAGATGTTCTCGCCGGGCCCGTCCGTCACGTGGCCGGCCATGTTCAGCATGATCCCCTCGTCGTATCCGGCCTTCAGCGCCTCCATCTTGGCCAAACCCGAGTTGATGTACTGCCCGGTGGCCTTGGCGCCGGGAGGAAGGATGTTGTGGTCGCTCCGCTTCCACGACGAGATCTTCGCCCGCACCCCAGCCTCCAGGGACTCCTCGCCGAGGTAGGTCCCCCACGGCCACACGGCCACGGTCACGTTGACCGGCGCCTGCAGGGGGTTCAGGCCCATCTCGCCGTATCCCCGGTAGACCAGCGGCCGGATGTAGCAGGCGTCGAGGTCGTTCTCCCTCACGGTGTCCTTCACGGCCTGGCAGATCTCGTCTTGGGAGAACGGGATCTCCATGTGGTAGACGTGGGCCGAACGGAACAGCCGCCGGATGTGGTCCGGCAGCCGGAACACGGCGGCCCCCTGGTCCGTCCTGTACGCCCGAACGCCTTCGAAGACACCGCTGCCGTAGTGCAGGGCATGGGTGAGGACGTGAACGGTGGCGTCCTCCCAATCGACGAGCTTCCCGTCCATCCAGATCTTGTCGACCTGCGGAATCGGCACCTCGGCCCCTCCTTTGGTTCGTCGAGGCGGCTCGGCGGTTGGGGCGACCGTCCGGCTCGCCGCGCTCCTAGGATACCCGGCAGACCGAGCTCGCCGGCCCAGAATGGGATCGACGGGCGCGGGGTAGAAACTCACTCGCATGTCGCCGGCCGAGCGCCCCCATCGACGCTTGATCGCCGCATTCGCCGCGGCGCTCTGCCTGGTCCTTCCGGTGTCGGCGTGTGGGTCGCGGGCTCGCCTCTCCAAGGCCGAGTACGAGCGGCGGGTCAACGACCTCGGGAACCGGTTCAGCTCGACCCTCCGGACGGTGTTCTCCTCTCCGCAGCTCAAGAACCCGTCATCGCTGAAGCAGGCCGCCGACGTGATCCGGAAGGGTGCGGACGTGATCCGCCACGCGGCCGACGACCTCGACGGCCTCAACCCGCCGCCCGCGGCGGACCACGCCCATGGGCTGCTGGTCGGAGGCTTCAAGCAGTTCGCCGACGACCTGGATGGCTTCGCCGACGACGCGCAGGCCGGCAACCTGTCGAAGATGAGCCAGTTCGACCAAGCCGTGTCGACCGAGAGCCTTCCGTCGATGATGAAGATCAAGCAGGCCAGCGACGAGCTCAAGGCCCTGGGCTACCAGATCGGGGCCGGCCCGGGCGGCTAGACCGGAACGGTGATCGAGCGGGCGCGTTCGGCCCCGATGGCCCGTTCGATCCGGCCCAGGACCTCGGCGGGGATGGCCGAGTCGACCGTGAGCGCCATGAGGGCCGAGCCCCCCGCCTCGGTCCGCCCCACCTCCATGCTGCCGATGTTGATGCCGGCGTCGCCGAGCAGCGTCCCCACCGTCCCGATCACGCCCGGCCGGTCCACGTACAGGAAGAACGCCATGTGGCGGGCCGGGGCCACATCGACGTCGAAGTCGTCGATCCGCACCAGCCGCTCACCGCCGCGCACCCCAACGAGCGTGCCGGCCACGGTGACCTCCCCGGCCTCCGTGGCGGCCCGAAGTGTCATCAGGTTCACGTAGTCCCGGGAGATCGGTGCCTTGCGCTCCGAGACCCCGATCCCCCGTTCCCGGGCGATCATCCCCGCGTTCACGAAGGACACCGGCTCGTGCACCACGCGGGCCAGGGCGCCCTTCAGGGCGGCCAGGGTGAGGGCCCGGGTGTCGTGCTCGGCGAGGTGGCCCACGTACTCGGCCTCTATCCCGTGGACCGGCCCCTCCGCCAGCCCCGTGAGGATGGCCCCGAGCTGCTCGGCCAGCGCCAGGAACGGCCGGACCTGCTCCGACACGTCGCCCGCGGCGGGCACGTTGACGGCGTAGGGCACGAACTCCCCTCGCAGGGCCAGCCGGACCATCTCGGCGATGGTTGCCCCGGCCTTGTCCTGCGCCTCGGCCGTCGACGCGCCCAGATGTGGGGTCGCCACCACGCTCTCGTACACCAGGAGGGGATGGGCCTTCGGCACCGGCTCCTGCTCGAACACGTCCAGGGCCGCGCCGCCCAGCTTGCCGTCGCGCACCGCTGCCACCAGCGCCCGCTCGTCGATGATCCCCCCGCGTGAAGTGTTCACGATCCTGGCCCCGTCCTTCATCAGGGCCAGCTCCCGCTCCCCGATCAGGCCCTCCGTCTCGGTGGTGAGCGGGAGGTGGATCGTCACGAAGTCGGCCTGCACCAGGACCGCCTCCAGGTTGGGCATCAGCTCGACGCCCAGGGACCTGGCCCGCTCTCTGGAGACGTAGGGGTCGAAGGCAACGATCCGCATCCCGAAGGCCTCGGCCCGTTGCGCCACCATGGTCCCCACACGGCCCAGCCCGAGCACGCCCAGAGTCTTGCCATGCAGCTCGACCCCCTGGAAGCGAGCCCGCTCCCACTTCCCCGCCTTGATGCTGGCGTCGGCCTGCGGGATGTTCCGGGCCTGGGCCAGCAGCAGGGCGATGGTGTGCTCGGCCGCGGAGACGATGTTCGACTGGGGCGCGTTCACCACCATCACGCCGCGGCGGGTGGCCGTCTCCACGTCGACGTTGTCCAGCCCGATCCCTGCCCGCCCGATGACCCGGAGGTTCTCCGCCCGCTCCAGGACGTCGGCCGTCACCTTGGTCTGGGACCGCACGATCAGCGCGGCATACGGGGCGATCGCCTCCGCCAGTCCCTCCGCCGCCAGATCCGGCCGGACGTCCACCTCGAACTCGCGCCGGAGAAGGTCCTGCCCACCCTCCGAGAGCGGTTCGGTCACCAGGACCCGGAGCGGCGCCTCTTCGCCCATCGGAACCGGACGGTCCCGCCTACTCGGCGAGGGTGGCCCGGGGTGAGCGTTGGGCGAAGACCTGCTCGGCGGCGGCGACCCCCGAGCCGCGCTTCACCGGGTAGCCCATCTCCTCGAGCGTCAGCTCGAGGGCGGCCAGGCATCGGATGATGTCGAAACGGTCGTAGTTGCCGAGGTGCCCGATCCGGAACACCTTCCCCTTCATCGGTCCCTGCCCGGGGGCCAGGATGATGCCGTGATCGGTCCGAACCTTGGCCACCAGCTCGTCCCCGTCGATCCCCTCCGGCGCTCGGACGGCCGTCACCGCCCACGCCCGCTCGAGGTGCTCGCCGGAGAGGTCCAGGCCGAGGGCGCGCACGCCATCTTTCACCGCGGCCGACAGGATCCGGTGCCGCTCCAGGACCGCTTCCTGGCCCTCGTCGAAATACCGGCGGAGCGCCGCACGCATCCCGAGCATCAGTGAGATGGCCGGGGTGAAGGGGTTCTCGGGACTTTTCAGCTCGTAGGCCTGCTTGTACAGCGCCCAGTCGAAATAGAAGCGAGGATTCTTCGCCTTCTTCGTCGCCTCCCACGCCCGGTCGGAGACCGAGACGAACGCCAGCCCGGGCGTGGCGCTGAACGCCTTCTGGGACCCGCCGATCCCCACGTCCACGCCCCACGCGTCGCCCTCGTAGGGCACGGCCCCGAGCGAGGAGATCACGTCCACCACCAGCAGCACGTCCGCCTTCTTCGTGACCTTCCCGATGGCCTCGATGTCGTGGATCACCCCGGTGGAGGTCTCGGAATGCTGCGCCAGGACGGCCTTGGCCGGAGCCTCGGCCAGCGCCGCGTCGACGTCCTCGGCCCGCACGGCGCTCCCCCACTCGTAGTCGATACGGCGGACGTCGGCCCCGAATGCCGTGGCGATCTTGGCGAACCGGTCCCCGAAGTAGCCCGCCACCGGGACGACCACGCGGTCGCCCGGCGACAGGAGGTTCGCCACCGCGGACTCGAGCCCGCCGGTTCCGGATGATGCGAACGTCAGGACGTCGTTCTTCGTCCGGAAGACCTTCTTGAGCCCCTCGGTGACCTCGCGGAGCAGGGCCCCGTACCCGGGCCCCCGGTGGTAGACGAGCCGGGGGAACCGGCGTCGGGCCGGGGGCCATGATGATCTCGGGCTTGTCCACGACGACTCCTCGAGGACGGGTCGCCGTCAGCCTAGCACCGGCAACCTAGCCCACCGACCCCTGTCGCGCCGCAGGCTCTGAGCCTTGGGTGTGCTCGAGCGAGGGCTTGGCAGTGCCGATGGTGGCCAGCCGCTCGGCCTGATCTTCGGCCCGCTCGGCCATCTTCAGATTGGCCTCCGTGTGGAGGATCGCGGCCTCGATCAGCAGCGCCACCAGGGCATCGTCCTGATGCAGCTTTCTGAGGGTCGACAGTCCGGAAAGCTCGGTCAGGTAGGCATGACGCTGCGCCCGAGCCACCTGCCGCAGTTGCTCGGCTCCCATCCTCGACCCCACGAACAGCTTGAGGATGAAGTCGTCTCGGTATCCGCTTTGCCGGATGGAAGGAGTCGAAAGCCAGTCGTCGAGCTCGCGGCGGCCCTGCTTGGTCAGCCGGTACACAAGCTTGTCCGGGCGATCCGTCTGAGGGACGGAACGACGAGTGACCAGCCCCTCTCTGGTCAGCCGCTCGAGGATCTGGTAGAGATGCCCGATGTTCAGTTGGCCCCACTGGGGGCCGATGGCCTCCTCGAACCTCCCCTTCAGCTCGTATCCATAGCTCGCGCCTTCGGCGAGGAGGCCGAGCACCGCGTGATGGATCGGCATGTTCCTCCTCCCCCTGTGGCTCAATGCAATCTTGCGGCCCGGACGCCTCCGTACTACCTTGTGACAATGTATACCGTATCAATGTACGAGTCGAAGAGCCAAGCCTGGTGAGGCGGTTCGTGTGGCGGCAGCTGCGAGCCAGGCCCAGCCGAACGGCTACGCTCGGCGCAGGGATCCTCGTCGCTGCGGTGAGCTTCGTCCTCCTAACTTCGGCCGTCTCCACGAGCGCGCTCCAGGTTCAAGGGAAGGTCGCGAGCAACTGGAAGACCGCCTACGACATCCTGGTCCGTCCTTCGGGCTCAACAACGCCACTCGAGCGGGAGCAGGAACTCGTGGCCGACAACTACCTGAGCGGGATCTTCGGAGGGATCACCTTCACTCAATGGCGCGAGATCCTGAAAATCCCAGGCATAGACGTCGCCGCGCCCATCGCCAACATCGGCTACGTCATGCTGCGGACTTCCGTGCCCGTCCCGCTCAGCCGATTCACGAGCGACGCTCCGGTGCAGCTGTATCGGATCAAAGGGACCTGGGTTGCCAACGGCGGTACGTCCCGATACCCCTCGGCGAACCTGTACTTCTACCTAACCCGCCGGGATCGCTTTGCCCTCGAGTCGGGAGACATCCACGAGATCGTCAGCGGTCAAAGGGGTCGCCCCCTGGTCTGCTCGGGCTTCTACACGACAGTTGGGGACCTGAAGTCACCCTTCGACCTCAAGGGCAGCGAGGCGATCTACTGCTACTCCTCCCGGTCGGGCGACACCGAGGGGCTGTATGGAACCCCGGACTCTCCTTTCAGACCTGGCGACTTCGGAGTCCTCGCCCCGATCTCCTTCCCGGTGATGCTGGCCGCCATCGACCCGGTGCAAGAAGCTCGGCTGATCGGCTTGGACCGTTCGGTCATCGAGGGCAGATTCCTGTCAGAAGGCGAGCCGGCGAGAGTCCGCAAGACACCCGATACCAGGATCAAGGTGGTCCCCATCTTGGCCAGCACCAAGACCTTCGTAGACGAGGATTTCCAGGCATCAATCGAGCGACTGGCCGTTCCATCCGGAACCGACGTCCCAAGTCTCCTCGGCTCCCGACGGGCCAGGCACTTCCTGTCCGGACTCGCTGGCTCTTTCGTTGGGAAGGACACGATCCCGGTGGGCCCGAGCTACGAGCGATTGCTGGACTCGATCTCCAAACCCCCCGCCTTCTTCA
>VAYG01000131.1:0-8220 GCA_005885015.1 Actinomycetota bacterium
GGCTGCGCGCCCACACCCTGATGGAGGCCGTGGCGACCCGGCGTGCCAAGGAAGCCCAGCTCACGTCGGTGGCCGAGGAAGCCAGTGTCCTCGAGCAGGGCCTGACGGCAGCGGAAGCGGCGCTGGCGCAGAGGACCGATGCCCTGGCCGGACTGGAGGCCGTACGGGAGGAGGCCGAGCGCGCCCTGGAGGCCGCTCGCCATACGGACCTGGTCGCGGCCATCTCCGCCGGCCGCAAGGCAGGCGATCCCTGCCCGGTCTGCGGGCTGCCCTTGAAGGAGACCCCGAAGAGAGGGGCTTCCGGCGCGCTCGATCGGGCCACGAAGGCGCTCGAGAAGTCCCGCCGGGCGGTGGAGGCCGGCGGCGAGGAGCGATCGAGGGCCGAGCGGGCCGTCGACGGCGCCCGCCGCGCGATCGAGGCGAACGAGGCCGAGCGGGAACGTGTCGCCCGGGAGGTCGATGAGCTCGGGGCGAAGATCGATGAGCTCGGGGCGGCACTCCATGTGCTGCTTGGCGAGGCCATGGCCGAGGCCAGCTCGATCGGGCCGAGCGAGCCGCGGGCCGCCAGGCCACCGAGGCCCAGCACGCCCTGCTCCTGGCCCGACAGGAGCGAGACCGGGTCGCCCAGGCCATCGCGCGGCAGGGGGACCGGCTGGCCCTCGGCCACCGAGCCGTCCTCGAGCGGGTTGCCCGGGCCGTCGGGGAGGATGCGGCTTCGCTCGTGCCGCCTTCGCCACCCGATGGCGCAGACCCGGGCTCCCTCCTCGACCATGCAGCTCGGGCAGCCGGCGCCCTGGACGACCTGGCCCACCGGCTGGACGGCGAGGCCGCCCGGCAGTCCGTCGGCCGGGACGCCCTGTTCGAATCAGCCGCCGCGCGGGTCGGCGGCCTGGTTGGGCCGGTCGACTCGCTGGAAGGTCTGGCCGAAGCGGTCAACGAGGCGTGCCGGGCCGCCACCGCGGAGGTCGCGGCCACCGCCGAGCGGGCCGGCTCGATGGCCGAGCGCCTTGGTCGAAAGAAGCAGCTGGCCGAGGAGGCCGGGCAGCTGGAGGATCGATCCCGGCTGTTCAAGGCCCTCGCCCTGGAACTGCGGGCCGACCGGCTCGTCGCCTTCCTCCAGGCAGAGGCGCTTCAGCTCCTGGCCACGGCCGGGTCGGACCGGCTCGGGGCCCTGTCCGGCGGCCGCTACCGGCTGGTCTGCCGCGACGACGAGTTCCTGGCCGTGGACACATGGAACGGCGACGAGGAACGGAGCGTGCGCACGCTGTCCGGTGGCGAGACCTTCCTGGCATCCCTTGCCCTCGCCCTGGCCCTGGCCGACCAGGTCCGATCGCTCTCGGTGACGGACCGGGCTCGCCTGGACAGCCTCTTCCTGGACGAGGGCTTCGGGACGTTGGACGAAGAGACGCTTCGAGTCGTGGTGGACGCCATCGAGCGGCTGGCCGGCGACGGGCGGCTGGTTGGAGTGATCACCCACGTCTCGGATCTCGCCGATCAGTTCCCACGGATCGAAGTGGACAAGTCCCCGCGGGGCAGCCGCCTGCGGCTCGTCCGGACCTGAGGTCAGCGCGCGTAGACCTCGCGGCCGCGGGAGACCGTGAGGACCGGCCGGAGGTCGCGGATCTCGGGGGCCGTGAACGGGTCCGCTTCATAGGCGGCGAAGTCCGCCTGCATCCCCGGCCGGAGCGAGCCCTTCTTCTCTTCCAGGTGGGCCAGGCGGGCGCTCCCGATCGTGAACAGCCGGACGGCTTCCTCCCTGCTCATCCGCTGCGACGGATCGTGGTGGTTCTCCAGCGCCCACAGCCCGGACATCGGGTCGAGCGGGGTGACCGGAGAGTCCGACCCGGCCCCCACCTCCAGCCCCCGTCCCAGGAGCGTCCAGAACGGGTTCATCCGCGCGGCCCGCACCGGCCCCAGGCGGCGCTCGTAGAGCTGCCCCGGGTGACCCCATTCGGCGTCGAAGCCTGGCTGGACCGAGATGGCCAGGCCCAGGGCGGCGGCCCGTTCGACCTGGTCGGAGCTGGGGAGCTCGAAGTGCTCGATGCGGTGCCGACGGGCTCGGAAGTGGCGCCGCTGGCGTGAGTCGAGGGTGCGATACACCCGTTCCCAGACCCGGATGGCTTGCTCGATGGCCCGGTCGCCGATGGCGTGGACGGCGACCTGGAGGCCGCCCAGGTGGCCGTTGTGGAACACCTCCGCCAGGTCGTCGTCCGACTCGTACAGGACTCCCGTGCCGTCGCCGTCCATGTACGGGTCGGAGACCGCCGCCGTGCGGGCCCCGAGCGACCCGTCGAGCGACAGGTCGCCCCCGATCGTCTCCAGCCCGAGGTCCATGATCCACGGGATGTCCTTCTCGGCGATGTAGGCCACCACCTCGACGGGCAACTGGTGGCGATGCTCCAGGAGCACCTCCACCTCCCGGCGGCCGTGCGAGAGCGGAATGGCCATCTCGTGGACACAGGTCACTCCCCGGGCGGCGGCCAGGCTCGCTGCCTGGACCTGCAGCTCGCGGATCTCGTGGTCCGAGAGCTCCTGGTGGAACCACCGTTGCAGCCGGCGGTTCGCCGACCGCCGGACGGCTCCCGTCGGCCGCCCGTCCTGGCCGCGGTCGACCCCGTCCTCGTCCAGGGCCCCCGAACGCTCCATGGCGGGCGTGTTCGCCAGGGCGATGTGGCCGTCCGCCCGGATCAGGATCACCGGGACGTCCGTCAGCCCGTCCAGGTCGGAGAGGGTAGGGAGGTCGGGAGGGTCCCAATGGCTCTCGTCGAAACCGTGGGCCAGGACCTTCGTGGGGCCCCTGGTGAGCTCCTCGGCCACCAGCCCCAGCAGGTCGGGCCCGGAGCGGGCTCGCTCGAGCGGGATCCCGATCGAGGAGAGGGTGGTGCCGGTGAGGTGGACGTGCGTGTCGATGAACCCGGGAACGATCGTGGCCCCCGGGAGGTCGACCTCCCGGTCGGCCGATGGAGGCTCGCCCACCCCGACCCGCTCCACGTGGCGGTCGTCCACGAGCAGCCACTCTCCGACCGCGGGGTGGCTCAATGTGTAGACGTGGGTAGCGCGGTAGAGGGTCTTCACGCCCGGGCGTGGCAATCGCGCCCCGGCCGCGCCTCCATGAGCCGAAGTATAGGGACCGGGACGGCGCGGCTCGCCACCCGGACTAGCCCCGCCGGATGAATGGGTCGTGCTTTGGTCTCGTTTGCGCGAGGAACGATCAATCTTCGAGGGGCGAATCCCGACATCTGGATCGAGGAGTGATCTGGTTGTCGAGACGGACAGCGCTCACGCGAAGGCTCACCACCGGCGCCGCCGCGGTGGTGGCGGCCCTCCTGGCCCTCAACGTCGCCGCCTACGCCGGCGCCAGGGCGGGGAGCTCCGACCCTATCCACGCGTGCGTGAAGATGGACACGCCGGGCAACGGTCAGGTCCGGATCGTGCCGTCGCCCGACGCGTGCAAGGCCAACGAGAGTCCCCTCGACTGGAACGCCCAAGGTCCCCCCGGACCGCCGGGACCACAGGGACCACAAGGCCCCCAGGGGCCGAAGGGTCCCGCCGGCCCCGAGGGCCCCGCCGGACCGCCCGGCGCGCAGGGCCCGGCCGGTCCGCAAGGTCCTCCCGGCGCCCAGGGCCCCGCCGGTCCTCAGGGGCCGGCCGGACCGGAAGGCCCCCAGGGGCCGCCGGGTCCAGGGCTGGCCAGCCTCGAGGTGGTCGAGCAGCTGAGTGACCTCAACAGCGACAACTCGAAGGTCGTCGTGGTCATGTGCCCTCCCGGCAAGCAGGCCCTTGGAGGAGGCGCGGAGGTCGGAGGCCCGGACGTCGTGGCCCTCTCGGAGACCGACTTCTGGTGGATGGCCCGGGCCAACGAGACGCAGCCCACCGGCGTCGCCTGGATCCTCGTGGTGCACGCGCTGTGCGCCGCCCTGGCGTCCTAGCCGGTCGAAGTCGGTTCGGGGCCCGTCAGCCCTCCAACAGCCGCAGCTGGACGGTCCGGCGCCTGTTCTCTCGGTTCGGATCCACGATGACCACCCGCTGCCAGGTGCCCAGGACCAGGCGACCGTTCTGTACGGGAAGGACCAGTGACGGGCTGATCACCACTGGGAGCAGATGGTCCCCGCCGTGGCCCACCGACCCGTGGCGGTGGGCGTACCGATCCTCCCGGGGGAAGAGGCCCTCCAGCGCCGCCTGGAGGTCTTCCTCCGACCCCGACCCGGTCTCCATGAGCGCCAACCCGGCGGTTGCATGGGGCAGGAAGACGTGCACCAGCCCGTCCCCGCTCCCCTCCTGGCAGAACGCGGCCACCTGGTCGGTGATGTCGGTCACCAGGTGGCGGTCGGTGTCGAGCTCGAGCTGACGGGATCTCACCGGAGCGATCGGGCTAGGTCTGAGGGGTGGCCACCGGCTCGTGGGCGTGGTCCCGCCACCACTGCCGCCCCGGGTCCGGGAGCGTGGCGATCGGGTCGTAGTACGGGTACGTCCGCCCGAGCGCGTCGGGGTCGTCGAACTCGATGCCGGTCCGGTAGTTCTTGGTCCAGTAGCTGATCCCCAGCTCCCGGTCGTACGCCTCGACCATGTGCACCCAACGCTTCCCCACGAACGGGACGTCGCACACGATCCGGGGAGTGGCGAACCCGGGGAGGTAGCCCATGATGGCATGCTGGAGCGCCTGGGCTTCCCACACCGCCAGCCGCCAGTGCTCGGAGTTCGGGATCATGTCGCACATGTAGAAGTAGTACGGCAGGATCCGGCAGCGATCGAGGAGCGTGAACGAGAGATCCAGGAGATCCTTCGGTGTGGTGTTGACTCCCCGCAGGAGCACCCCCTGGTTGCGGACGTCGCGGAACCCGAATTCGAAGAAATAGCCGGTCGCCCTGGCCACGAGCGGCGTGAGCTGGTTGGCGTGGTTGACATGGGTGTGCACGGCGATGCTGACGCCCCGCTCCCGGGCCTTCGTCCCCAGACGCTCCATGCTCTCCAGGACGTCCCTCTGCAGGAAGTGCTGCGGCAGTCCCATCAGGGCCTTCGTCGCCAGCCGGATGTCCCGGATGTTGGGGATGTCCATCAATGCCGAGACGAACTCCTCGAGCCGCCGGGCCGGCATGTTCGCCACGTCGCCCCCTGAGACCACCACGTCGCGGACGCTGGGGGTTGCCCGCAGGTAGTCCAGCATCATCTGGAGCCGGTCCGGCTGTTTGATCTCGAACTTGTACTTGGCCACGGTCGGAGTGGAGTTCCCCACCAGGTCCATTCGGGTGCAATGCCCGCAGTATTGGGGACACGTGGGGAGGATCTCCGCGAGGACCTTGGTCGGGTACCGGTGTGTCAGTCCCTCCACCGCCCACATGTCCGCCTCGTGCAGGCTGTCCCGCGTCGCGTACGGATGGCTGGGCCACTCGGTGTCCCGGTCGCTGAACGTGAGCATCTGGGGCGGGATCAGCATCGACATGGTGGCCCGCTCGAGCATGTCCCGCTGGAGGTCGGCGGCGAGGGCGTCCGTCAAGTAGTCACCCAGGGCCTCCTTGAGCTCGCGGAGGTTCTTGACGGTGTGAGCCCGCTGCCACTGGGCGCTCTCCCACTGCTCCTGGGTGACGTCCGCGAACCCTGGGAGGCGCCGCCAGTCGGGTTCCACGAACTCGCGCTCGAGCGGGTACCGGAACGGCTGGTCCGCCGCGTGCGCGTGGGGCTCGCGGTGCCCGGGGCGTTCCTGATTCCTGGCGAGCGCCTGGCCGTCGTCCAATTCCTGGAGCTCCCTTGCTCGAACGGATCGGTCACCCGAGGGTACCGTACCCGGATATTGTTCGGCAATACGGCCCGAAGAGGCCCTATTCTTCGACGAAATGCGACCGGACCCGACTATCATTGCGGAATGCTGGACGACAGGGATCGGGCCATCCTGGCCGCGCTCCAGCGCGATGCTCGGGCAACCTTCGCCGACGTGGGCAAGCAGGTCGGCCTGTCGCCCTCCAGCGTCCACGAGCGGGTGCGCAAGCTCGAGCAGGCCGGTGTGATCGGTGCGTACCGGGCGGAGGTGAATCCCGAAGCGGTGGGGCTGTTCGTGACCGCGCTGGTCTCGGTCATGCCCCTCGATCCAAAGCAGCCGGACGACCTTCCCGATCGGGTCAGCGAGTTTGCCGAGATCGAGGACTGTCATTCCGTGGCGGGAGACGAGAACTACATCCTCAAGGTCCGCACCCACACCACCGCCGACCTGGAGGACTTCCTCCGCCGCCTCCGGGAGAAGGCCGGCGTCAACACCCGAACCACCGTGGTGCTCTCCACTCCCTTCGAGCACCGTCCGGT
Source organism: Actinomycetota bacterium (assembly GCA_005885015.1). Classification (GTDB taxonomy): domain Bacteria; phylum Actinomycetota; class UBA4738; order UBA4738; family UBA4738; genus AC-52. The sequence continues at coordinate 6,295 of VAYG01000131.1, forward strand.
CAAGCCCTAGCCGGTCAGGGGATGTCGGTGGCCCGCGATAGGGTCCGTCCGTGCGCGCCCCGCCGGGTCCCTGTGCGTCGCTGTTGGCGATGGTCCTCGTGGGCCTCGGCGCGTGCTCTTCCCAGGGAAGCCGGGGCCCTCCCTCCTCGGACGTTCTCGTCACGAAGGTCACGGACGGTGACACGATCCACGTGGCGTTCGGTGGCCACGACGAGCGTGTCAGGCTGATCGGCGTCGACACGCCCGAGGTGCCCTGGTACGGCGCCAAGGGCGAGTGCTTCGGCGTGGAGGCGGGGCTGTACACGCGGGGCCGGCTCGGCGCTCGACGAGTGCGCCTGGGCTTCGACGCCGACCGTCGGGACCGGTACGGGCGGCTCCTCGCCTACGTCTACCTCGGCCGGGAGCTCTTCAACCTGACGCTGGTTCGGCTGGGGTACGCGACCGCCGACCCGGTCCCACCGGATCTGTCCATGGCCACCGCCTTCGCCGCGGCCGAGCGCGAAGCCCGCGCAGCCGGGCGGGGGCTCTGGTCGGCTTGCCCGGCATCTCCGGGCTGAATCCGTTCCGTGGCGCCCTCCCCCGGCTTACCCTAGTGCCGCGATGGACGAGCGAGTGCTCCTGGTGGAGGACGACCCGTCGATCAGGGAGGTCACCGCCCTGGGGCTGAAGGGCGCCGGGTTCCGGGTGACCACCGCGGTGGATGGCCGCGAGGGGCTGGCCCGATACCTGCACGATCCATTCGACGTGGTCGTCCTGGACGTCATGCTGCCGTCTCTCGACGGGTTCGAGGTCTGCCGGGAGATCAGGAAGAAGAGCCGGGTGCCGATCATCATGCTGACCGCGCGCACGGACACGGTAGACGTCGTGGTCGGGCTGGAGTCCGGGGCGGACGACTACGTGACCAAGCCGTTCGAGATGCCCGAGCTGGTGGCCCGGGTCCGGGCCGTGGTTCGCCGCTCCCAAGCCGCCCCAGAGGAGACCACCCTGACGGTGGGCCCCCTGGAGATCGACCCGGCCAGCTTCTCGGCCCGCAAGGACGGACACGACCTCTCCCTCACTGCCACGGAGTTCAAGCTGCTCCTCGAGCTCGCCAGGCGGCCAGGGCAGGTCTTCACCCGGGAGATGCTGCTGGACCGGGTGTGGAACTACGACTACCTGGGCGACTCCCGCATGGTGGACGTGGCGGTCCAGCGCCTCCGGACCAAGGTGGAGGGCGACCCCGCTCGTCCCGCGCTGATCAAGACCGTGCGCGGGGTGGGATACCGGCTCGAGCGGAGCTGATCCATGCCTCGCCGCATCCGACCCGGCCGGCTCCGCCGGCGCCTCGCCATCGCCTTCATCCTGGTCGCCGGCATCTCCGCGGGGGTCCTGGCCCTCGGGTCGTACCTCCTGGTGCGACAGGCCCGCCTTGCCGACTCGCTCGACAGGGCGCAGACCGCGGCAACCTTCCAGCTGGTACTTGCCGGGCGGCAGTTCCTGCCGCTCACCGAAGACCACATCGCCGCGCTGAAGGATGCGTTCGAGCAGCGCGACCAGCACGTCGTCCTGGTGACCAACGGGAACGCCATCGCGTCCAACCCATCGTTCGACCTGCCCATCGCCAGTGAGCTCCGAGGGCTGGTCGAGGCGGGGCGGCTGGGGTACGAGCGGCTGAGCCTCGGCGGGCACGACCTCCTGCTGGTGGGCGGAAAGATCCCGGGCTCGGCCGCTGCGCTCTACTTCATCACGTTGGAGGATCGGATCGACAGCGACCTGACCCAACTTCGAAGCGTGCTGCTGATCGGGTGGGTGGCGGTGCTGGTGATCGCCGGGTTGGTTGGGCGGCTCCTGGCCAAGAGGACGCTCGAACCCGTGGCCCGCGCCAGCGACGCAGCCCGGTCGATGGCAGAAGGGTTGCTCGCCACCCGCCTCCCCGTGGAGGGCCAG
>VAYG01000131.1:8255-13162 GCA_005885015.1 Actinomycetota bacterium
GAGCGCCGGTTCACCTCCGACGTGGCCCACGAGCTCCGGACACCCCTGACCGCCCTGGTCGGGGAGGCCTCGCTGCTGCGCGAGCACCTGGACGCCATGCCTCCGGACGCCCGCCGGGCGGCCGAGCTCCTGGTTCAGGACGTCACCCGCCTGCGCAAGCTGGTCGACGAGCTGATGGAGATCTCCCGGTTCGACGCGGGCCGCGAGACCGTCCGGACCGAGCCCGTGGAGCTGGCGCCGCTGGTGGGTGCGGTCCTGCGGGCCCGGGGCTGGGACGGACGGGTCACGGTCGAGGGCGACTGGCTGGAACTCTCCACCGACCGGCGGCGTCTGGAGCGGATCGTGGCCAACCTCGTGGGCAACGCGGTGGAACACGGGCGCGCCGACGTTCGCATGCGCATCGGACGGGACGGCCGGGGGGCCTTCGTCGAGGTGACCGACGCGGGCCCGGGCATCCCTCCCGAGCACCTTCCTCGCCTGTTCGACCGGTTCTACAAGGCCGACTCGGTCGGCCGGCGGCAGCGGCCTGGGCCTGGCCATCGCCATGGAGAACGCCAGGCTGCTGGGGGGCCACATCGAGGTCAGCAGCGAGCTTGGAGCGGGATCCCAGTTCCGCCTGGTCCTGCCCGTGACCCAACGGTTACCGGGGCGTGAAGGGCCGGTTTCCCCTGCTCCCGAACATGAGGCGCGACACCTTCCAGAAGGAGGAGAGAGATGAGGCGCCTCGCGAAAATCTTCACCGGACTCGGGCTGCTGGCCGGAGTGGCCTGCGCGGGCCGGGCGGCCGGCTCCCTCGGCCCTGCCCCCACCGGCGCCAGCCCCACCGGCTCGCCCTCTCCCAGTCCCTCGGCCAGCCCGTCCGGGTCGCCGTCAGCGAGCCCCGGGCCCACCAAGACACCGGGCCGCACGGTCACTTTCGAGGTGTGGTTCCTCTCCCACGGGCACCTGTTCGTCACGAAGCGAACCGAGCCGTTCACCCCCGCCGTCGCGAAGCTGGCCCTCGACGCTCTCACCGCCGGCCCCAGCCAGGTCGAAGAACGGGCCGGCGTCGCCACGTCGCTGCCCGCGGGCGTCACGGGCTCGATCGCCGGGCTCACCGGCGGCAAGGTCACCGTCGACTTCGGCCCGCCCTTCTACGCGGAGCGGGATTCCATCGTTCGGCTCCGCCAGGCTCAGGTCGTGTACACCCTGACGCAGTACTCAACGATCAGCCGGGTCGCGTTCTCGGAGAACGGGCGGCCCGCGGGGAGCAAGGCGTGGACCCGGAACGATTTCGCCGACCTCCTGCCGCTGATCCTGGTGGAGAGCCCGATCATCGGCCAGCGGGTCGGCAACCCGGTGACCGTGTCCGGCATCGCCAACGTGTTCGAGGCCACGGTCAGCCTGCGGATCCTCGACGAGAACGGCCGCGAGGTGGCCAGCACCTTCACCACGGCCACGTGCGGGACGGGCTGCTGGGGCGACTACAGCGTGTCCGTCCCCTACTCCGTCGACCACGAGCAGCCGGGCATCGTCGAGGTCTACGAGAGCTCCGCGAAGGACGGTTCGCGGATCAACGTGGTCGACATCCCGGTCACGCTGACCCCGTAACGATCACGAGTCGTAGAGGGGGCCCGGGCGGATTCCGCCCGGGCCTCCTGTCATCCAGAAAGGCTGCGGCCGATGACCATGCGCTGGATCTGGTTCGTCCCCTCCACGATCTGGAAGGCCTTCGCCTCCCGCATATACCGCTCCACCGGATACTCCTGCATGTACCCGTATCCTCCGTGGACCTGGACCGCGTCGGTGGTCACCCGCATGACCGTGTCGGAGGCGAACAGCTTGGCCATCGACGCGGCGACCGAGTAGTCGCCTCCGGCGTCGTTCAGCCGGGCGGCCTCTCGGTACAGGCGCCGGGCCGCCTCGATCTGTGTAGCCATGTCCGCCAGCATGAACTGGAGGCCCTGGAACTCGATGACGGGCCGGCCGAACTGCCGGCGCTCCCTGGCGAACCCGACGGCGGCGTCGAAGGCGGCCTGGGCCAGCCCGACCGAGCAGGCCGCCATCCCCAGGCGGCCGGAGTCCAAGGCGGCCAGGGCGATGGCGAATCCCTGTCCCTCATCGCCGACCAGGTTTTCCGCCGGCACCGCGCAGCCCTCGAAGATCAGCTCGCGCATCGGGGAGGCGTGCCAGCCCATCTTCTCCTCGCGCTTGCCGAACTCCAATCCTTCGAACCCTCTCTCCACCGCGAACGAAGAGATCCCTTTGGGTCCCTCGCCGCCCGACCTGGCCATGACCAGGTACAGCTCGGCCTCCCCGGCCGAGGAGATGAACCGCTTGGTCCCGGTCAGCCGATAGCTGCCGTCGGTCCGGCCGGCTCGAGTCCGGAGCGCCGCAGCATCCGAGCCGCTCCCCGCCTCCGACAGCGCGTAGGCGCCCAGCCAGTCCCCCGAGAAAAGGCGGGGGAGGTACTTCTCCTTCAGCGCATCGGAACCGAATCGGTGGATACCGAAACCGGACAGATGGTGCACGGACAGGCTCACCGCCAGGGAGCAGAACCCCGATGCCAGCTCCTCCAGCACCACGAGGTACGTCAGGAACGGCTGGCCCGCGCCCCCGTAACGCTCGTCGTACGGGATCCCGCACAGCCCCATCTCGCCGAGCGCCCGGAACAGGTCCCGGGGGAACTCGTGCTTCTCCTCGTACCCCGACGCCGCGGGAGCCGCCTTCTCCGACACGAACTCCCGGACCGCCGCCACGATCTCGCGTTGGTCCTCGGACAGCCCGAAGTCGCGGTGCATCGGCCGCGAGCCTAGCAGCGTTTATCCTTCTCGAATGCGCTTGTACAACTCCCTGTCACGGCAGGTGGAGGAGGTCAAACCCGTCGATGAGCGGACCGTGAAGATGTACTCGTGCGGTCCGACCGTCTACCGCTACATCCACATCGGAAACATGCGCTCGTTCATGCTGGGCGACCTCATCCGCCGGGGCCTGCGGTTCGAGGGCCAGGACGTCCGATGGATCATGAACATCACCGACGTCGGACACATGACGGACGAGGTCACCGACACCGGCCGGGACAAGATGGAGCTGGCGGTCGACGACGAGGGGCTGACCCCACAGCAGATCGGCCAGAAGTACACGGATGCCTTCCTGGCGGATGCCGACCTCGTGGGAATCGAGCGCGCCGACCTGTACCCACGGGCCAGTGATCACGTCCCCGAGATGATCGAGATCATCCAGAAGCTCCTGGAGAAGGGGCACGCCTACGAGGTGGACGGGACGGTGTATTACGACGTCACCACCTTCCCCCAGTACGGCAAGCTCTCCGGCAACACGCTGGACGCGCTCCGAGCCGGCCACCGGCAGGACACGGTGGCGGATCCGAACAAGCGCCACCCCGCGGACTTCGCCCTGTGGAAGAAAGCCGGTCCCGGCCGGCTCCTGAAGTGGCCCAGCCCATGGGGCGATGGCTATCCGGGGTGGCACATCGAGTGCTCCGCGATGTCGATGAAGCACATCGGCGAGCGGTTCGACATCCACACCGGCGGCAACGACAACAAGTTCCCGCACCACGAGGACGAGATCGCCCAGTCGGAGGGCGCCACCGGACAGCAGGTCGTCTCGATCTGGGTCCACGGTGGCTTCCTCCAGATGGGAGGCCAGAAGATGGCCAAGTCCGCCCAGAACATCCGCCGGGTCACCGACCTGAGGGATCAGGGAGTGGACCCGCTCGCCTACCGTCTGCTGTGCTTCGCTACGCGCTACCGGAGTGAGATGGACTTCAACTGGGACGCGCTCCAGGGCGCCAACGAGCGGCTGACCAGCATTCGCAAGCGCATGGCGGACTGGTCGAAGGAGCCTCGGCCCGAGCCGCTTTCGGAAGGCGCCCAGGGGTTCGACCGGCGGTTCCGCGACGCCGTCGCGGACGACCTGGACCTGCCGCAGGCGATGGTGGTGTTGAACGAGCTGGTGAGCTCCCCCGCGGTGTCCGGCGGGGAGAAGTACGCCCTGCTCTCCTTGTGGGACGCGGTCCTGGGGCTGGACCTGATGCGCCTGGCTCGGGAGGCGTGGGAGCCCAGTGAGGAGATCAACGACCTGGTCAGGCAGCGTGACGAGGCCCGGAGCCGGAAGGACTACGCCGCCTCGGACGCCATCCGCCGACGGCTCATCGACATGGGGTTGGAGGTCATGGACACCGCGAAGGGGACGAGGGTCCGTCCCAGCGGGTAGCTACAGGCCGAGGGCCTTGGCCACGTTCGTCCGGAGGATCTCGGTGGTGCCCTCGTACAGGCGCATGGCCCGAACGTCGCGATACCACGCCTCCAGGCCGAGCTCGGTCATGAACCCCTGTCCCCCGTGGACCTGGATGGCCCGGTCGGCCACGCGCCCGACCATCTCCGTGGCCACCAGCTTCGCCAGCGCCCCCTCGCGCCGCCCGTCCGCTCCCTCGTCGATCTGCTCGGCGCACCGGTAGACCAGCAGCCTTGCCTGTTCCAGCTCGGCGTAGGAATCGACCACCATCCCCTGGACGTACTGGTTCTTCCCGATCGGCCCGCCGAACGCTTCCCGTGACTTCGCGTACTCGAGTGATCGGTCGAGAAGGTTCTGGGCGATCCCGAGCGCGGTGGCTGCGATCTGGAGGCGGGCTCCGTTGATCCCCTTCACGGCCGAGTAGAAGCCGAATCCCTCCTTGCCGAGGACGTTGTCGTCGGAGACCTCCACGTCCTCGAACGTCAGCTCCACCGGATTCTGGTAGGGCGACATCGTCCGCTGGACCCGGGTGACGGAGAAGCCGGGCGTGCCCGCATCGACCAGGAAGGCCGTGATGCCGCCCTGAGCCCGCTTCTCGGGGTCGGTCACGGCGAAGACCAGCGCGAAGTCGGCCGAGTCTCCGCCCGTGATGAAGTGCTTGCGCCCGTTGATCA
>VAYG01000132.1 GCA_005885015.1 Actinomycetota bacterium
GCAACCGCTGGAGGTCCTCGTCGGACAGGTGCCCCACCATCTCCTTCAGCCGTGGGTCGGGGCCGAAGAAGTGCTCGCGGATGTAGGCGCCAGACTCCACGGCGTACTTCTGGAATTCGCCGTCCAGCGTCGTGTCCATCTTGTGGACCAGGATCCCGTCCGTATCCCTGGCCAGCAGCTCGTCCCATTCGCGGCCCCAGATCACCTTGATGACGTGCCAGCCGGCACCGCGGAAGATCGACTCGAGCTCCTGGATGATCTTGCCGTTGCCCCGTACCGGCCCGTCCAGGCGCTGGAGGTTGCAATTGACCACGAAGATCAGGTTGTCCAGGCTCTCTCTGGAGGCCAGCGAGAGGGCGGCCATCGACTCCGGCTCGTCCATCTCTCCGTCCCCGACGAACGCCCACACGCGCTGCTTCGCCGTGTCCTTGATCCCCCGGTTCAGCAGGTAGCGGTTGAACCGGGCCTGGTAGATGGCGTTGAGCGGGGAGAGGCCCATCGAGACCGTGGGGAACTCCCAGAAGCCGGGCATCAGCCGGGGGTGGGGATAGGACGACAGGCCCGGGGCGAGCGCTTCCCGCCGGAACCGGTCCAGTCTGGTCTGGTCGAACCTTCCCTCCAGGAACGCCCGGGCATAGATGCCGGGCGCGGCGTGGCCCTGGAAGAAGACGTGGTCGCCGCCGCCCGTCGCGTTGCGCCCGCGGAAGAAGTGGTTGAAGCCCACCTCGAACAGCGAGGCGGCGCTGGCGTAGGTGGAGATGTGCCCGCCGATCCCCTCGTGGTGCTTGTTGGCCCGGGCCACCATCACCGCGGCGTTCCACCGGATCAACCGGCGGATCCGCCGCTCCATCTCCTCATCGCCGGGGAAGTAGTGCTCCTCTTCGGGAGGGATCGTGTTGATGTAGTGGGTCGAGACCATCGAGGGCACCCCGATCCGGCGGGACCGGGCGTGCCGGAGGATTCGGTGCAGCAGGAAGGCAGCTCTGGCCGGCGAGGTGTCGATCACCTCGTCGAGAGCCTGGATCCATTCCGCGGTCTCGTCGGGATCGATGTCCGGAAGCTGATCCTTGAACGCGTCGAACTCTCGCATCGCTGCTCCGTACGGTCGCCGTCTCTACAAGAGTACGTCGGATGGAAGGACTCAGCCCTCAAGCCCCCTGGAAGCTGGAAACGAGGCTACCCGGTCCACTCGTAGGAGACGTCGGGCTCGCGTTCGTCGTTGTTCTCACCATCGGTGAGCGTGACGGCCCGGAAGCCGCGCCGCTCATAGAAGCCGCGAGCCGGCCCGGTCCTTCGCCAGTTGCACCAACGCGCTTCCGATCCCCTCGCCCTGGTGGCCGGGGACGACGTACAGCTGGTCGAGGTTGCCCGGCTCGAATGCGACATACGCGACCACGTCGCCATGGACCTCGGCGACCCAGACCTCGAATCGGTCCAAGCCCTCGCGGACCCAGCGCTCCGCCTCCTCGTCGGAGTGCGGCTCGGCCAGCCAGGGCATGGCCGATCGCTTGCTTCTGAGGTGGACCGTAGTGATCGACCCGGCGTCGTCGGGGCGTCCCCGGCGCAGGGCGAACGCCGGAGGTTCCGTGCTCATCGCGCGGTGGCGGCTCCTGCCGTTGCGAACCTCGCCACCGCCCCGTCGGAACCGAAGTCGAGTTCGAACACGCGGGCGAACCGTCCGATCACCAACGGGTCCATCTCCTCGACGGCGACCTCCCGCCCGGCCAGCCGGGTGAGAGAGGTCACGCCCTGCTCCGCCAGCCCGCACGGCACGATGGCGTCGTACCACGACAGGTCCGTCGTGCAGTTGAGGGCGAAGCCGTGCAAGGTGACTCGGGCCCGAGCGACCCGGACCCCGACGGCGCACACCTTCCGGTCACCCGCCCAGACGCCGGAGTTGATCGGGTTCCGGCTCAACCCGGGGATGCCCGCGTCGGCGCTCGCGGCCATCACGACCTCTTCGAGCTTCCTCACGTAGCCGACCACGTCGGGCGTGGGGCCCAGGTCGATGATCGAGTAGCCCACGAGCTGTCCGGGTCCGTGGAACGTGACGCTGCCCCCCCGATCGACCACATGGAACTCGGCGCCGGCAGCGCGCATGGCTTCCTCGGTCCACCGGAGGTGGGTCCGGTCCCACCTTCGGCCGGCCGTGTACACGGGCGGGTGCTGGAGGAGGATGAGCGTGTCGGGTATCTCCTGGCGGAGCCGCCGCCCCGCGAGCTCGTGCATGAGCTCGTAGGCGACCGGGTATGGAACTAGACCCTCCGGCCGGCTCAGAACCGCCTCAGCCACGGGCGGGGAGTCCCCCCTCGGGCCCGAAGTCCCAGGTCTCCAGGTTCTGATTGACGCGCCCGAGGAACTTCGCCGCCGTCGCGCCGTCGATGATCCGGTGATCCCAGGACATGGAGATGTAGACCATGTGCCGGATGGCGATGGCGTCGTCCTCGACCACCGGGCGCTTCTCCACTGCGTCGAAGGCGAGGATCGCGCACTGCGGGGGATTGATGATCGGCACGCTCATGATGGATCCGAAGGGACCGGGGTTCGTGATCGTGAACGTCCCTCCCTGGACGTCGTCCGGGACGAGCTTCTTCGACCGGGCCCGGGTGGCCACGTCGTTGATTGCGCGGGCCAACCCGACGAGGTTCATCGACTCCGCGCCCTTGACCACCGGGACGATCAAGCCTTCGTCCAGGGCCACGGCGATCCCGAGATTGACGTAGCGCTTCAGGATCAGCTTGTCCTCGCGGAGCTCGGAGTTCACGTCGGGGAACTCCAGGAGGGCCTCGCACACGGCCCGGGCTACGAACGGCATGTAGGTCAGCCCGATCCCTTCCCGCTGCCGGAACGCCTCCTTCGCCGCGTCGCGGGTCCGGACCACCCCTTCCATGTTGATCTCGACGAGGTTCCAGGCCCGGGCGGTGGTCTGCATCGAGGCGACCATGTTCCGGGCGATCGCCTGGCGCATGCGGGTGAGGGGGATGGATTCTTCTCGCGGCCCCGCCGGAGCGACCCCGGCCGCCGGGGCAGCCACCGGCGCCGCCGCCGGCGGCGCCTCCCCTGGTGGGGCGGCCGGAGCCTCCGGCCGAGCCGGTGCCGCCGGGGCCGCCTGGCCGGAGTCGATGAACGCCAGGATGTCCTTCTTCGTGATCCGGCCGCCGGTCCCCGTTCCCTCCACGCGGGACAGGTCGACCTGGTTCTCCTCGGCAAGACGGCGGACGAGCGGAGAGAGGATCTGGGACCTGGGTCCGCGCTCGACCGGGCCCTCAGCCGACGGGGCTGCGGTGCCCTGGGCTCGCGGGGCCGGCGGCGCGGGTTGCGGAGCCTCCCGTTCCATCTCTGCGGCTGCGGCCCCTCCATCGCCCTGGACCGGAGCTCTGGCCTCGGCGGGGCCCGCAGCGGGGGCGGCCTTCTCCGCCTCGGCAGGCGACTGGGGCTCACGCTCCCGGGCCTGCCCGGCCCCGGCCTGGCCGCCTGGCCGTCGCCGGATTCGATGATGGCCAGCTCCGTCCCCACGCTGACGGTCTCTCCCTCCGGGATCTTGATCTGGACCACCTTGCCCCCCACCGGAGAGGGGACCTCGGTGTCGACCTTGTCCGTGGAGATCTCGAACAGAGGCTCGTCTCGCTCGACCGTGTCGCCTTCCTTCTTCAGCCACTTCGTGATGGTTCCTTCGACCACGGTCTCGCCAAGCTGCGGCATGGTCACCGGCGTGGGCACGTTCGGACCTCCTTCCAGGTCACATCGTGTGCAGGGGCTTGCCGGCCAGGGACAGGAAGGCCTCGCCGATGCCCTCGGACAGCGTGGGATGGGGGTGGATCAATCGAGCCACGTCGGGCGGCCAGGCCTCCCAGTTGTATATGAGGGTGGCCTCCGCAACCAGCTCCGTCACGTGGGGCCCGACCATGTGGACCCCGAGCACGGGCCCCTCCTTCTCGGCGACGACCTTCACGATCCCGCCCTCGCCGACGATGTTGGCCTTTGCCAGGACCTGGAAGTTGAACTTGGTGGTGACGACGTCATGGCCGCGCTCCCTCGCCTGGGCCTCGGTGAGCCCGACGGAGGAGATCTCCGGCGACGAGAAGGTCACCCTGGGGATCCCCGCGTAGTCGATCTCGGGGACCTCCTGGCCCGCGATCCGCTCGGCGACCGACATGCCCTCCAGGAACGACGAGTGCGCCAGCTGGAGCGGCGTGGCCGCTACATCCCCCACGGCCCAGACGTGGGACGCAGTGGTCTGGAGGGTCCCGTCAACCTTGACGTACTTCCGGTCGAGCTCGACGCCTGCGTTTTCCAGCCCGATGCCCTCGCTGTTCGGTCCTCGGCCCACCGCCACCAGGCAGACATCCGCCTCGACGGTCTGCGGCTCCTTGCCCTCGGCCCGGTAGGCGACCTCCACGCGGTCGCCGGCATCCTTGACCTCGGTCACCTGCACGCCGGCGAAGCTGTCGATGCCCTTCTTCTTGAAAGCGCGAGCGGCCTCCTTCGAGAGATCCTCGTCCTCCAGCGGGGCGATCCGCGGCAGGGCCTCGAGCACCCTCACCTTCACCCCGAGTGAGTTGAACACCGTTGCGAACTCGAGCCCGATGGCCCCGGCCCCGATGATCACGACGGAGGAAGGAAGCGAATCCAGGACGAGGGCCTGGTCGCTGGTGATGATCCGATCGCCGACCTCCAGGCCCGGCAGCATCCTCGGATACGATCCGGTGGCCAGGACCACGTCGGTGGCTCGGATTGTCCTGCCGTCCACCTGGACCGCAGGCCCTGCGGCCAGCTTCCCCGTTCCCCGGATCACATCGACCTTGCGGGCCTTGATCAGCCCGGTCAGTCCCGAGACCTTCTTCTCCACGATGTGGCGCTCGGCCTCCACCACCTTCGGCCAGTCCACCTGGCCGGACGCGTTGATGCCCCACTCCTGTGAGCGGTTGATCCGGTCCATGACGGCGGCGGATTCCAGGAGCGCCTTCGAGGGGATGCACCCGCGCAGCAGGCACGTCCCTCCCAGCCGCTCCTCCCGCTCCACGATGGCCACGCGCTTGCCGAGCTCGGCGGCGCGCAGGGCCGTCGCGTACCCGCCCGTGCCGCTGCCCAGGACGACCACGTCGTAGGTCTCGTCGGCCACGATCCCGTCCCCTTCGGTCCGTTAGGCTCCTGGCTGCCGGACACTGGATGCGACGCATCCGCGCAGGTCGATCCGGCCTTCCGGTCATACTACCCCCGGCAGGGGAAACCACATGGGCGAGACAGGCGTCGAGGTCGAGCACACGCCGCTGGAGGATGAACACCGCGCGCTCGGAGCGCGCCTCGGTCCGTTCGCCGGCTGGATGATGCCGATCGAGTACGAGGGCACGCTCGCCGAGCACCGCGCCGTGCGGGAGGCGGTCGGGCTGTTCGACCTCACCCACTTGGGCAAGCTCGTCGTGGATAGGAAGGGCGCGCTGGGGACGCTCCAACGCGCCCTGACGAACGACGTGTCGCGGATCGCCATGGGGGGCGCGCAGTACAACATGGTCCTGAACGAGCGAGGCGGGATCGTCGACGATCTCATCGTGTACCGCCTCGAGGAGCGCCGGTACCTGCTCGTCCCCAACGCGGCCAACACGACCCGGGTCCACGAGCTGGTGTTGAAGCATGCGGATGCCGCCGGCGGCGTGGTCTCCCGGACCGATCTGTGCCTGATCGCCCCGCAGGGCCCGCGGTCCTTCGATCTGGTTGGACGACTGTTACCGAGGCGCACCGGTCGTCGTGTCCAGGTCCGGCTACACGGGAGAGCGCGGGTTCGAGCTGTTCGTCCCCGAGTCGCTCGCGGTGGAGCTGTGGCGCGAGCTGCTTGCCCTGGGTGAGCCTCTCGGGATCCGCCCGTGCGGCCTGGGGGCGCGGGACACGCTGCGACTGGAGATGGGGTATCCGCTGCACGGCAACGACATCTCGGAGGAGCGAACACCGCTCGAGGCCGGGCTGTCGTGGGCGGTGGCCATGGACAAGGGGGACTTCCTGGGGCGGGATGCCCTCGTCGAGCAGAAGGAATCGGGAATCCCATCGCGCCTGTGGGGACTTCGGATGAAGGGGCCCGGCAAGATTCCCAGGCCGCACTGCGCCGTGTACGAGGGCGGACAGCACGTGGGGGAGACCACCAGCGGGACCTACTCACCGACGCTGAAGGTCGGGATCGCCCTGGGCTACCTGTCACCCCGCGACGGGTTCCGTCCGGATCAGGTGGTCGATGTCGACATCCGGGGCCGGCGGGCGCCGGCCGTCGTCGTCAAGCCGCCCTTCGTGCAGTCGTCCCCCAAGTAGCCCGGGTCCTCGCCGGCCGTGTCAACCCTGGCGTTGCGCGGACCGGATGGCCCGGGCCCACTCCGCGACGTCGTCCGCGAGCAGGGCGTTGCTGCCCACCAGGAAGCTCGCCCCGGCGAACCGGGGGTTGGGCATGGCAGAGGAATAGATGTCGGGTGGCTTCACGAAATAGAAGAGCACCATCGGAGGGAGACCCGGGGTCCGGACCTTGAGCTCCAACACGGGGCTCCCCCTGGACCGGGTCACCCGGTCGACGTCGCTCATGGCGAAGACGGTCTCCCCGAGCACGTCGGGCTTGGCCGTGCGGAGCTCGGGCCGGAAGATCAATCGATCTCCCTCCAGGATCAGCTCGCCCCTGACCCCACCGCGGCCGGTCCCCTTGTGGACCATCCACACGGTGACCGGGTCCGGCATGGGCTGGGCTACCCGCCGTCGCCGAGGTAGCCGAGGAACAGGGCCTCGGCCAGACAGGACTTCTCCAGGTCCGCCAGGTCCAGGCTCTCGTTCTCCGAGTGGGCGTTGCACATGGGATCGCCTGCGCCCGTCAGCATGAGGGTGGCCCCGGGGAAGACCCTGGCGAACTCGGCGACGAAGGGGATCGATCCCCCCGCCCCCATCTCCACGGGTTCCTTTCCGAACGCCTCCCGCATGGCCCGCTTCATCGCGGCGTAGGCCGGACCCTCGGCGCTCAACCGATAGGGAGACCCCTCTCCCTCTCGCTCGACCTTCACCTCCGCTCCCCACGGCACGTTGGACTCGATGTGCTTGACCAACGCCTCCATTGCCTCGGCCGCGTCCTGGCCCGGTGGGATCCGCATGCTGACCTTGGCCCGAGCCATCGGCACCAGCTGGTTCGAGGCCTCACCGGTGCGCGGCGCGTCGATGCCCAGGACGGACACGGCGGGCTTCGACCACATCCTGGCGGTCAGGCTGCCTTCCCCGATCAAACGGACGCCGGGCCGCACCCCGGCCCACCTCCTCAGCTCTTCCTCGGTGAGATCGAGTGGATCGGCGTCGGCGCCGGCCAGGCCGGGGACGGCCACGCTCCCGTCGTCCAGGTGCAAGGTGGCCAGCGTCCGGCACAGCGCGGTCAGCGCGTCGGGGACGGCCCCCCCGTACTCCCCGCTGTGCACGGCGTGGTCGAGCGTGCGGACCTCGATGAAGCAGGCCACGATGCCGCGCAGCGACACCGTCAAGGCGGGCTCGCCGGTTCGCCAGTTCCCCGAATCGGCCAGGATCACCGCGTCGGCTTCGAGCCTGTCGCCGTAGGTGGACAGGAAGGTGCCCAGGTGCTCGGAGCTGGCCTCCTCCTCGCCCTCTACGAACACCGTCACCCCCACGGGTGGCTGGCCGTCCCACGCTCGGATGGCGGCGAGGTGCATGGCGATGCCGGCCTTGTCGTCCGAGGAACCCCGGCCGAACAGGCGGCCGTCGCGCTCCTCGGGATCGTAGGGGGGAGACGTCCAGAGTTGGAGCGGTCCCTCGGGCTGGACGTCGTGGTGCGCGTACAGGAGGACGGTGGGCGCTCCGGCCGGGGGAGGGATCCGGCCGAGGACGGCTGGGTGGGCCCCTTCCACTTCCAGGATCTCGGTCTGCATCCCGGCCGCCGCCAGGAGCTCTCGAGTGAGGTCTGCGGATTCTCGGACCTTGGCCGGGTCGAACTCCGGGAAGCTCACGGAGGGAATGCGGATCAGCCGCTCCAGCGCGTCCCGGACCTCCGGCATCAACGAGGCGATCCTGGTGGGGAGGCGAGCAGACGGATCTTCACGAGGGGTCATTGGCGAAGCCTACCGGACGTGCGTCAGGCCGTGCGGACAGCCGCGACGATCTTCGAGATCGGGACCTCGCCGAACCGCGCGGCCTGGAGGATCTGGCGCAGCAGGGCGTTGGCCCGCTTCCCCGACACGACCGCCAATACGACGTACAGCCCCGACGAGGGCAGTCCGACCTCCCGGGCCGGGCCGAACCCGGGGGCGGCCACGATGTAGGTCCACCGCGTCGGCCGCCCGTGCGTCTGGCACGTCCCCGTCGCCGACACGACGTAGTCACCTGGCGAGAACCCATGACCGGTCAGCTCGGGCGGATGGTCCGCCAGGACCTTCCTGTTGGTCGAGTGGCAGTTCTTGTTGGCTACCAACGACGACATCGCCGGGCCGCGGGCGACCAGGTAGTAGTAGTCGGACGGAATGGGCAGGCGGGTCACGTCGACCCAGAACGCCTCCATCCCGCGCACCGCTCCGGCCTGGTCCTCCCAGTCGGACAGCCGGGGCGAGGCCACGAACCCCTCCTGCGGGAATCTGGCCTGGGGCAGGGGACGGGCGTCCCAGTCGGCCGGGATCAGCGCGTGGACCTCCCCGGCGCGAACCTCCACCCGGAGGGGAGACGGACTCGGGGGGAGCTGGCGCACGGAGAACTCAGGCTCGCCCTGCGGTGCCGGATCAAGGGCAGGGCTCCGGGTGCACGCTCCGAGGGCCGCCACCGAGACGAGCACGGAGGCCACTACCCGCCAGCGCATGGCGTCTGTGGCGCAGTGTAGGGAAGAACCGTCTCCAGCGCCAACGCGTCCCGCCGGGGATGTGCGTAGAATGCGCCCAATCGAATATCGCGCCTCGGGGCGGCCTGGGCGAGGCGGCACCTCGCCCGGCCCGAAGAGGGAAGCCGGTGCAAGTCCGGCACGGTCGCGCCACTGTGACCGGGGAGCGAACCCGAGAGATGCCACTGGGCCCTATCCGCCGATCTCGGCGGGATGGCCCGGGAAGGTTCGGGCGAGCGAAGGCGTCATGCCCCAACCGGAAGTCAGGAGACCTGCCCCCAGGCGGTTCGGCCGCGCTCTTCGCGCATGAGAGGAGGCCGTCTCGGGACGGGTGAGCCTCCGGCGAGAGCCGGGGGCTCCTTTTCGTCCGGGGAGGGGCCGCGGACCGAAAGGGGGAAGCACCATGGGTGTGTTCATCCGCCGGTCGACCGGCCGGAGGCTTCGGGCGGCGAAGCCCGCGGTGGCCGCGGGACTCGCCCTCGCCGCGATCGTGGCGGCAGCATGTGGTGGGAGCGTCGCCTCGCGGACCGCATCGACCCCATCGACCGAATCCCCGAGAGCGGCGTTTCCCCTCACCGCCATCGACGACGACGGTGTGCGCGTCACGATTGCGGCCCGTCCCCGCCGGATCGTGACGTTCGCTCCGTCCAACACCGAGATCGTGTTCGCCCTCGGCCTGGGGAACGACGTGGTTGGCGTCTCGGGAAAGTTCGACGACTATCCGCCTGGGGCGAGGTCGGTGGCGCGGATCGGGGGGGCGGGAGAGTTCGGGGCCGATCCGAACGTGGAGAAGGTCGTGGCGCTCCGGCCCGACCTGATGATCACGATCTCGGGTGGGGATCAGTGGAAGCAACGGCTCCGGGACCTCGGCGTCGCTGTGTTCACCGTCGATGCAACAGGGTTCGCCGATCTGCTGGGCGACATCAGGACGATCGGCCGCATCACCGGCGTGCCGGAGCGAGCCGCGGCCTTGGCCGAGGGGATGGAGGCCAGGGAAGCCGCCGTGCAGCGGGCCGTGGCCGGCGACCCAAGGGTTTCCTGCTTCTTCGAGGCCTAACGGGCCGGGTGCGACCCCGTGTCCGCCACGGCCAAGGATGACTATCCGGAGTGGTCGGTGGACGACCTGGTCGTGGAGGGACCCAGCGTCTATCTGGTGGCCTCCGAGTCTGGGGTCTCTCCGCAAGCGGTTGCGAAGCGGCCGGGGTTCCGGGCCATCGCGGCCGTGCGCCAGGGTCACGTCTACCTCGTGGACTCGGATCTCGTGAGCCGACCCGGTCCGAGGGTGGTCCTCGGCCTGGAGGCGCTGGCCCGGGCGATGCACCCCGGGACCCTTCCCTGAAATGCTCGGACCCCGTCGCCGGGAAGCGGTGATCCCGGCGCTCGTCGTCCTGCTGGTTGGGTCGTGCCTCGTTGCCATCGCCGCCGGGGCCGTGTGGATCTCGCCGTTGACCTCGACCCGACTACTGGCCTGGAAATTCCACCTGATGGCGAGGCCGCGCCACATACCCGAAGCGACCTCCGTCATCTTGTTCCAGCTGCGGCTCCCCCGCGTCCTGCTGGCCGCTGTGGTGGGTGCGGCGCTGGCCGCCGCCGGCACGGTGTTCCAGGCGCTCTTCCGCAACCCGATGGCGGACCCGGCCATCATCGGGGTGTCCTCGGGGGCCGCCCTGGGCGCGATCGCGGTGATCCTGGCCGGGGGAGGCGCCGCCCTGGACGGCCTCGGGGTGTCGGGGGCGGCGTTCGTGGGCGCGCTGGCCACGGCCTTCCTCGTGTATCGGCTGGCCCGTCTGGGGCCGACGGTCCAGGTGGCCACCCTGTTGCTCGCCGGCATCGCGGTCGCGGCCATCGTGTCGGCGGCGATCTCGCTCATCATGACGTTCTCCGGCCAGCAGATCCGCTCGATCTACTTCTGGCTCCTCGGCGGGCTGGGAGCACGAGGATGGCAGGCCCTGGCCGCGGCGAGTCCGTTCGTGATCGCCGGCGCGGTGATCAGCCTGGCTTCCGCCCGGGACCTCAACCTGACCGCCCTGGGGGAGGAGCGGGCGGCCCAGCTCGGGCTCGAGGTGGAACGGTTCAAGCGGGTGATGCTGGGAGCGGGCGCGCTCCTCACCGCGGCGGCCGTCTCGGTGGCCGGCTTGATCGGGTTCGTCGGGCTGATGACGCCGCACATCTTGCGGCTGCTCATCGGGGCGGACCACCGCAAGCTCGTCCCGGCGGCGATCCTCGGCGGGGCGGTGTTCATGATCCTGGCCGACCTGGCGGCCCGTACCCTGGTCAGCCCGGAGGAGATCCCGGTCGGGGCGGTGACCGCCGTGCTGGGTGGTCCGTTCTTCCTGTACCTGTTGCGCCGGGAGCGGACCAGGGCTGGAGCGCGGCCGTGACCGGAGACCGAGGCGATGCCGGGTTGGTCCTGGAAGGAGTGACCGCCGGCTACGGCGGGCGGCCGGTCCTGGAGGGAGTCTCGATGGAGGTCCGCCCGGGCCAGGTCACCGGGCTGATCGGCCCGAACGGGTCGGGCAAGACCACCCTCGTTCGGGTGGCCGCCAGGGGTCTCCGGCCCCGTTCGGGCTCGGTCCGCGTCTTCGGGGTGGATCCCTACGGCGTGTCGGCCAGGCGGGCCGCGCGGCTGGTCGCGGTGGTTCCTCAGGAGACGACACCGGCCTTCTCCTACTCCGTCCTGGAAATGGTCTTGATGGGCCGGTCGCCGTACCTGTCCGCCTGGCGAAGCGGGAACGAGGAAGACTGGCTCCACACGAGGAGGGCCATGGAGGCGGCGAACGTGCAGCACCTCGCCGACCGGCCTCTCGAAGAGCTATCCGGAGGGGAGCGCCAGCGGGTGTTGCTGGCTCAGGCTCTGGCCCAGGACGCCCCGGCCCTGATGCTGGACGAACCGACCACCCATCTCGACATCCGTCATGTCGTCGAGGTCCTGGCCGTGCTGAGCGGGTTGGCCCGCCGCGACGGGCGGGCGGTCCTCGCCATCTTCCACGACCTGAACCTGGCCTCCGCGTACTGCGACCGGCTCTACGCGCTGTCGGAGGGGCGGATCGTCTCGGAGGGCACGCCGCAGTCGGTCATCACGCGCGAGCTGATGTGGAACGTGTTCGGCGTGGAAGCGGAGGTCTCACCTGCGGGCGCCGCCGGCCGGCCCTCGGTCGCCGTCGCGCCGGCCCTGCCGCTGGCTCCACGCGATGACAGCCCCCGAGCGCACGTCATCGGCGGAGCGGGACGCGGGGCGGCCGTGATGCGACTGCTGGCGGAGGAGGGCTTCGACGTATCGGTGGGCGTCCTTCACGTCGGAGACACGGACCAGGTCCTGGCCGAGCGGCTGAACCTCCTGCGGGTCACCGTCCCGCCCTTCTCGCCGATCGACGAGCGGAGCGCGGACGACTGCCGGGCGCTGATGGCCGGGGCGGACGTGGTGGTGGTGTGCGACGCCCCCTTCGGTCCCGGGAACGTGGACAACCTCCGGCTGGCCCTCGACGCGGCCCGGTCGGGTGTTCGGACCATCCTCATCGATCAGGTGCCGATCGAGGAACGCGACTTCACCGGGGGAGAGGCCTCGCGATTGTGGCGGTCTCTGCGATCGAACGCTCGCTCTGTGTCGGGCCCCGACGAGGTCCTGGCCGGCGTGCACGCCGGCAGAGGGCAGATCTAGTCCACCAGCCCGCGACGGAGGGCGATGGCCACTGCCTGGGCCCGGTCGTTCGCCCCCAGCTTCTCGAAGATCCGCTCCAGGTGAGTCTTCACCGTGTGCGGAGAGATGCCCAAGGCGTGGGCGACCTCCTTCGTGCTCGCCCCGTATGCCACCTTCTGGAGGATCTCGGATTCTCGCCGCGATAAGGGTGTGTCGGGCCGATGGTCCAGATACTGGACCTCCTCGATGAACGCTCGGGTCAAGGTGGGATGGATGACCACCTTCCCCTCCATGGCGAGCTTCGCGGAGTGAACGAGCTCGGTGGAGCTGGAGTCCTTCAGGAGGTAACCCGACACCCCGGCTCGCATGGCGTCGGCCAGCGCGGTCCGAGACTCCTCGACGGTGAACACGATGACCCTGGCCTCGGGCGCGCACTCGAGGATGTGCCGAGTCGCCTCGATGCCGCTCATGCCGGGGAGGCGCACGTCCATGAAGACCACGTCGGGCTTCGCTTCGGCGACCAGCTGGATGGCTTCCTCCCCGCTGCCCGCCTCACCAACGATCTCGACCTCCCCGGAGGAGGACAGGGCCGATCGCAGGCCATCTCGCGTCACCGGGTGGTCATCAACGATCAACACGCGCATGGCGCCTCCCGGGGCACAGGGCGGCCGCGCGGTGGGGGGGACCGCAGTTGAACCAAGCTGTGGATATCAAGGACCGGGTGCTCGAGGCGCTCCGCAACGTCCACGATCCCGAACTGGGGATCAACATCGTCGATCTGGGGCTCGTCTACGGGGTACAGGTGGATGGTGACACGGTCCACATCACCTACACGCTGACCACGATGGGCTGCCCGATCGGCCCGCTGATCGAAGCCGAGATGAAGCAGTTCCTCTCGGGGGTCGAGGGCGTCTCCAACGTCGAGGCCGAGATGGTCCTCCGTCCACCCTGGACCCCCGAGATGATGTCGGAGGAAGCCAAAGCGGCGCTCGGGTTCTTCTGAGACCCTCCGGACCCGCGTGGAGCCTCGATTCCGCCGATGATCGAGGACCCACCATTCCCTCTTGTCAGGCTCTCCGAGGCGGGGCATGATTCCCCATCAACCCGATAGGATTTGACCGACGCCGATCCCGGGAGGGCGGGGAAAGGGGGGGCCGAGTGAGCGGATATGCCAATCCGAAAGCGCTGGTCGAGACCGACTGGCTGGAGGAACACCAGAACGACCCGTCCATCAGGATCATCGAGGTGGACGAGGACACCTCCGCCTACGAGAAGGGGCACATCGCCGGCGCCCTCGGGTGGGACTGGTTCAAGGATCTGCATGCCCCGATCGGTCGCGACTACGTCGATCAGGAAGGCCTGACCCGACTCCTCGAGCAGTCCGGCGTCGGGCCGGACACCACCGTGGTCCTGTACGGGGGCAACAACAACTGGTTCGCCGCCTACGCCTACTGGCTCTTGAAGTACCTGGGCCTCGGCAACGTCAAGCTCCTCAACGGGGGCCGGAAGAAGTGGGAGCTGGAGAGCCGGCTGCTCACCCAGGAGGCGCCGAGCTACCCGGCCGGTCGCCTGACGATCGAGAACCCGGTGCGGGGCGACATCAGGGCGTTTCGCGATTACGTCCTGGGGCGCGTCGAGGAGGGCAACAGCTCCTTCATCGACGTCCGCTCCCCCGAGGAGTACCGGGGGGAGAAGCTCGCCCCCGACCACCTGCCCCAGGAGCAGGCCCAGGTCCCCGGGCACATCCCGGGGGCGGCCAACATCCCCTGGGCCAAGGCGGCCAACGAGGACGGCACGTTCAAGTCGGTGGAGGAGCTCACCGCCCTGTACCAGGGGGCCGGGAGCACCCCCGAGAAGGAGGTCATCGCGTACTGCCGGAGCGGGGAGCGCCCCTCCCACACCTGGTTCGCCCTGACCGAGCTGCTGGGCTACCCCAAGGT
>VAYG01000133.1:0-3642 GCA_005885015.1 Actinomycetota bacterium
AGGGTGTGACGACCGCCGCGCTGGCCGTCGCCGGCTTCGGCATGTTCCTGCTGGGCGGGGTCACCACGCACGGCTCCTACGTCGGAGACCTTCTCCCGACGATCCTGCTGCTGTCCTTCGGCATGGGCGCGGCCTTCCCCGCCCTGCAGATCGCCGCTCTCCACCAGGTGTCCGCTGAGGACGCGGGCCTTGGCTCAGCGGTTCAGAACACGGTGGTGCAGATCGGCGGTTCCCTCGGGCTGGCCATCCTGGTGACACTGGCCCTCCGGCGAGCGGCTTCATCGATCGTCGCCGGCAGCTCCGCCGCGGTGGCCGCCACACAGGGCTACGCCCTTGCGTTTCGGGGGGCCGCGTTCGCGATGTTCGCCGCGGCGGCGGTTGCCTTCCTCCTGGTGCCGGGGCGGCAGGGGGCCCCACGGCCAGAAGGCGAGGAACTCGTGGACGGCCTTCGCGAACCGGAGCGCGTCGAAGCGAGCTGACCGCGGGATTCGTCATCTGCGCCGTAGGAGTCCCCTTCTGAAGATGCGCGACCCAGTCGCGGCTCGCGCACGCGTGCCGGTGACGCAAAGAACAACCTGATCGCGGTCAGGCGCCCGGCCATGCCCCCTGTTTGCATCCGGTCACGCCATGGCATGGAATTACCGCAGTGCACGCCCGCCCGGCGAGAGGGGGAAGAGATGGCAATGCAGCAGGCGGCGTACCCCGTACAGTTCGCGGTGGAGTATCCGGACCGTTCGCTCAATCGGCTGACCTCGGCCTTCCGGATCTTCGTGGCGATCCCGATCCTGATCCTGCTGGCGACCGTGTCCGGGGGCGAGGGAGCCGGCTGGTACTCCTCGCACGGCCGCACGTTCCAGCTGTCGGCGGGAGCGGGAGGTCTGCTGTTCGCCGGCCCGCTCCTCATGATCCTGTTCAGGCGAAAGTACCCCCGGTGGTGGTTCGACTGGAATCTGGAGCTGCAGCGGTTCACCAATCGGGTGCTCATCTACGTCCTGCTGATGGATGACCGGTACCCGGCAACCGATCAGCAGCAGGGCGTACGCCTCGACTATCCCGACCCGGATGGTGGCCGCGCCTTGAACCGATGGCTTCCCCTGGTGAAATGGTTCCTGGCCATCCCGCACTTCATCGTGCTGGCCTTCCTGTGGATCGCCGTCGTGGTGGTGGTGATCATCGCCTGGTTCACCATACTGTTCACCGGGCGGTACCCGAAGGGCATCTTCGATTTCGTTGAGGGCGTGATCCGGTGGGGGGCCCGCGTCGTCGCGTACGCGTTCACCCTGGTCACCGACCGATACCCGCCCTTCTCGCTCGCCCCGCTGGACGGGGGTCGGCCCGGTCGGCCCGATTACGCGACCGGCTGAGGCCGGGCGCCCCGCTCGTACCGAAGGAGGACGACGCCGTTCCCGAACGCGCGGGTCTCAGCGAGATGGAGGGAGACCCTGGTGTCCGATGTCGGGAAGAGTGGCTTGCCCCGTCCGATGAGGACCGGGTGCACGTAGAGGCGGTACTCGTCGATCAGGTCGTGTCGCATGAACGCCGCGGCGAGGTCGGCTCCGCTCAGCGCCAGGTCCCCGCCGGGTTGCGCCTTGAGCGCCCTGACCTCATCGGGGACGACGTCTCTCACGATCGTGGTGTTCCAGCCGGCCCGGTCCAGCGTCTTGGAGTAGACGATCTTGGGCATGTCGCGCCAGATGCGAGCGAACTCGACCATGGGCCCCGTGCTCGAGGGGTCCGTGTCGGCCGTCGGCCAGAACCCAGCCATCAGCTCATGGGTCACCCGTCCGCTGAGGAAGGCGCCCATCCCCTTGAGCAGTTCGTTGAAGTAGCTGTGGAGGTCGTCGTCGACGAGGTGCCAGTCGATCTCGCGGTTCGGTCCCTCGATGTAGCCGTCGAGGGACACCGACATGATCAGGATGATCTTTCGCATCGCGCCGAAATATTAGACGGGCTCGGTCGCCACCCGGTCACACGTCGCCGTTTGGGTTCGTCATGCAGATGGGAAGCGTTGAATCGACGGCCAGAGAAGAGAAGGGAGAACACCGTGCCTCTGGAAGTGACTGCCATCATGATCGGTGTCGAGGACCTGGTCCGGTCCAAGAAGTTCTACGCCGAGGGCCTGGGCTGCGAGATAGACCAGGACTACCCGAACTTCGTGTCCGTCGACCTGGGCAAGGGTTCGTCGTCGCTGGCCCTCTACGAACGGGAGGCGGCGGCGCGAGACGCGGGAGTCTCTCCTGAGGGTTCCGGGTTCAGAGGTGTCTCCTTCCACTACATCGTCCCCTCGAGGGATGCCGTGGACGAGGTCATGAGGGACGCCGCGGCTGCCGGCGGGAGCGTGGTGAAGGAAGCGGCGGTCGTCCAGTGGGGGTATTACGGGTACTTCAGCGACCCGGACGGCTACCTGTGGAAGGTCGCCACCAGCTCCTGACGGTCATCCATAGAATCGGGGAATGCCGAGGACGTTCTCTGCCGAGGAGCTCTCCGCGGAGACCGGGGTCGCGGTCGAGCGGATCCATTGGCTCGTGACGATCGGCATCATCCGTCCCCCTGAGCCTGGGCGGTTCACGGCCGGTGACGGATTCCGGGCAAAGATGATGGACGCCTTGCTCGACTCGGGGATCTCCCGGGAGCAGCTCGAAACGGCGGCGCGGACGGGCAGCCTCGACCTGAGGCACATCGACGACTACATCCTGGCCGAGCCGAGTCCTCGTTCGGACCGGACCCTCCGGGACTTCATCGCCGAGCTGGGGGAGCGGGGTGCGATGGTCCCAGCCATCTACCAGGTCCTGGGGATCCCGCAGCCGGACCCGACGGGCAACCTTCCTTCGGCGGAGGAGGACCTGCTCCGGGAGTTCGTGGAGGCGTGGGGCTTCGCGCCGGACGATCACACCCTCATCCGGGCGGCCCGGATGGTGGCCGAGGGCACGCGGCAGGCGGCTGTGGGGTGGCCGGAGCTGTTCGATGAGCAGGTCTCGGGGCCGGCGCGGGAACGCCTCTACCGGGGAGAGCTCGACCGGTTTCCCCCGGAGATCGGCAAGGCCGCGGCCCGCCTCTTCCGGCTGGTTCCGAACGTCATGACCTGGTTGGCACAGCGCTACGTCGAGCAACTGATCGTGGCCGGGATCGTCGACGGTTTCGAGAAGTTCCTGGCCACTCGCGGACTGGCCCCGGACCCAAGCCCCGCGCCACCCCCGGCGGTGGTCTTCGTGGACCTTTCCGGATACACACACCTGACTGAGGAGCATGGAGACGAGACCGCTGTTCGAGCGAGCACCCTCCTCCAGGAGCGAGCGGAGACCGTGGCCAGGAAGGAGGACGGGAGACTGGTCAAGCTGTTGGGTGACGGAGCCATGCTCTCTTTCCGGGATCCCTCCCGGGCAGTCTCGGCGGCGGTCGAGCTGGTGCGCCAGCTCACCGACGAATTAGGAGTCCCTGCCCACGCGGGCATTCACTCCGGCCCCGTGATCCAGCGAGATCGCGATCTGTTCGGCCAGACCGTCAACTTGGCGTCCCGGCTCGCGGGGCAGGCCGGTCCGGGCCAGGTCGTCGCTTCATCCGCGGTGGCCGAGCTGGCCCGCGATGGATTCCGGTTCGAGCGGCTCTCCGAGGTGCGTCTCAAGGGCATCGACGAGCCCGTCA
>VAYG01000133.1:3656-6220 GCA_005885015.1 Actinomycetota bacterium
AGGAGGATGACGGAATGAACCTGAACAGCATCTTGATCGGGTCCGAGGATCCGCAGCGTCTGGCCGAGTACTACACCGGGCTCTTCGGGAAGCCGAGCTTTGAGGAAGGGGGCTTCACCGGCTGGCAGCTCGGCTCGGGCGCGATGGTGATTGGGCGGCACGATCAGGTCAAGGGCCACAACCAGCACCCGGGAAGGCTGATCTGGAACCTCGAGACCGCCGACGTGAAGGGCGACTTCGAGCGGCTGAAGGCTGCCGGGGCGAAGGTGATCCAGGAGCCATATCAGCCGAGTCCCGCGCCGGAGGGCTGGATCGCCACGTTCACCGATCCCGACGACAACTACTTCCAGCTCATGAGCCCGATGGAGATGTAGGGGAATGGAAACGCCTCCCCGCCCATGGGGACGGGGAGGCGTCGGGGGCGCTCCGGTCAGGCGCTAATCCGCTCGGCTTTTGGGATCGAAGCGAAGATTTGCTCCTCGGTGGGCACCTTGAGGAGGTGCCAGAAACCGAGGATGGTGAGCACGAACATGGCGATGGCCAGGCTGAACGCGGCGACGCTGCCGATCAGCGCGAGCTGGCCCAGCTTCCAGAACGCGTATGCGTTCAGGAGCAGCCCGCGGAGCGTCTCGCCCCTGAACAGGGTCTGGACCTGGCCCTGGAGCGCGTGGTCGTCAGGGTTGGCCCGAGCTAGCGTGCTGACTTCGGCGTACGTCTTGCCGTCGGCGACACCCTTCAGGTGAACCGCGATGAAGTGGTCCGCGTAGGCCTGGGCCTGCGCCCCCGTCACCAGCTGCTGGCCGGCGTACTTGGCAATGAACGGTCGATCCGCCGCGGGCAGGCTCGTGATTGCTTCGCTCCCGCTGGCCGGAAAGTAGATCTTCTGCGCGACCAGCTGGTCGTTCACCTTCCCGTTGGCGAAGCTGTATCCCCAGAATGCGAGGACGCCGGCGACCAGCAGAACAGCCGTCAGCATCACCCCCACCAGGGAGAGAATCGTGTCGAACGTCCTGCGAGGCATGGCCTCCTCCTTCCTCCTTGACCGGCTCCTCGCCGGCCTGCTCTGACTGGAAGTCTCGGCCTTTGCCTCGGCCGTCCCATGGGCCGGATGGCCCGCTCGGAGAGGACCGGACGGCCCGGAACCCCGGACCCTCAGGCTCCCGGAGTGGTGGTGTGGCGGGCCAGGTAGGCGGCGGCCTCGGCCCGACGGGCCACCTCGAGCTTGGACAGGATGCTGGAGACGTAGTTCTTGATCGTCTTCTCGGCCAGGTTGAGCTCCTGTCCGATCTCCTTGTTCGTCTTGCCATTGGCAACGGCTTCGAGGATCCGCTCCTCCTGGGGCGACAGCCTGGCCAGCTTCTCGTCCTTCATCAGGTGCTTGCCCTTCCGCAGCCGGTCCAGCACCGGCTTGGTCACGGCTGGGTCCAGGAGGCTCTCACCCCGTCCCACGGTTCGGATGGCCCGGATCAGCTCACCACTCTTGACCTGCTTGAGGACGTAGCCGGATGCGCCGGCCATGATCGAGGCGAACAGAGCCTCGTCGTCGGCGAACGACGTCAACATGATCACCTGCGTCTGGGGACGGCGAGCCCGGATCTCCCGGGTGGCCTCGATGCCGCTGCCGTCCGCGAGTCGCACGTCCATGACCACCACGTCCGGCCGGGTGCGCTCGGCCTCCTCGATCGCGTCGCGGACGGTCCCGGCCTCACCGGCCACGACGATGTCCTCGGTGGCCTTCAGCAGCGAGGCGAGACCCTGCCGGACGACCTCATGGTCGTCCACCAGCAGCACGCGCAACGGCGGCATCGTTTCGGATGGTCCCACGGGCGGATGCTGGGCTCAACTCCCCGCTGGGGAAGAAGAGAGCGTCCGGGCCAAGATCACCTCGCCAGTCCGGTCGAGGAAGTCCTTGATCGTCGCCTCGGCGACCCGGTGCAAGAGCGCCTTGTCGATCGCTCGCCCCACCGCACCGAGCGGTGGACTATACCGGGCGCTGATGGAGAGTTGTGTGCGGTTCCGGCTGAGAGAAGCTACCTCGAGATCCGCCTCCAGCGATGGGAAGAGGGCCTCAGCTCCGGTGGCCCGCCACATCAGCGGCAGGATCGTCTTTGACGCCAGGAAGAACGGCCGCCCGACCTCGATCTGTACCCGCTTCCCAACGCGCCTACCGGAGGGGCCGAACCCCACATCGATAAGGAGGAGCTCGCTCCGCGCCTCGGCGTCCTCGGCCAGCCCAGGGACCCAGTCCTGCGGCGACTGGAGGAGGGTCTCCTTCACCTCCTCCAGCGGCAGAGGCAGTTCCAAGTAATAGCGCACGAACATGTCCAGATCATCAGGCTTGAGACCATCCGCGAACATGGGTCCAAGGTCCCTCCTGCCGGGGGCCGGGCGGCACGTCTCCGCCGGGTCCTCGAAGGAGGACACTTCGCCGACATCGGACCATCCAAGGGAGGTTACCGATGGCCAGCGGCGGAGCGGTGCTGATCGTGGAGCCCGACGCGGAAATGCGGGAGCGCATGGGGCAGTGGTTCGAGGCGACCGGGCTGGAGGTGCTCGCCTGTCCC
>VAYG01000133.1:6321-8064 GCA_005885015.1 Actinomycetota bacterium
TTCTGAGCTATTACCTCTCCTCGGGCAAGCCGGTGGTGGCGCTGTCCTCCAAGAGCGACCACACGCGGCTGTTCAATCTGTTCCTGGAGGAGCCGCTCTTCCTCATCGAATCGCCGCCGGAGCAGCGAGAACTCTGCGAAACGGTCCGCGCCCTGATCAAGGGTGGAGGAGCGCGGGATCGGGGTCAGATGGGGATGCTGACCCGAACGGTCGTCCCCTCGCCAGGTGCGCTCTGGATGGAGAGTTCGCCTCCGAGCGACGCGGCGCGATCCCGGAGGTTGCGGAGCCCCTGACCAGGCCCGTTCTGGGCCGTCGTGTCGAACCCTCGCCCGTCGTCGTCGACCTCCAGAAGGGCCCGATCGGTCGTACGGATGAGGCTCAATCGGCAGGTGGTCGCCTCGGCATGCCGCCCCACGTTGGAGAGCGCCTCACGAGCGAGTTGGATCACCTCGCCAGCCCGTGAGGCCAGTTCGGCCGCGACCTCCCCGTCGATCTCGACGGCGATGATGATCCCGGTCTTGCCCTCGAAGTCCGTCACGAGGTGCCGGAGCGCCTGATCCAGCTGACGATCCGCCAGGATCCCGGGGCGGAGCCCGAAGATGTAGTTGCGCAGGTCCCGGATCACCCGATCGACTTCCTCCGACGCGCCCTGGAGACGGGTCTGCACGTTCGGATCGCCGCTCAGCTGGGCGGTGACCTCCAAGCCCATCCCCACCGCGAAGAGCGACTGGATGGCCCCGTCATGGAGCTCCTTCGCGATGCGCTCTCGGTCGTCGAGTATGGCCAGGCGGCGGAGCTCCTCGTGGAGACGGGCGTTCTCGACGGCCACACCTGCCTGCGCGGCCAGGGCGATCAGCGCCTTTTCGTCCTCCTCGTCGAACTCCTGTGCCCCTTGCTTCTCGGTCAGGTACAGGTTGCCGAACACTTGGCCCTTCGCCTTCACCGGGGCTCCCAGGAACGACTTCATCGGCGGGTGATTCGGGGGGAAGCCGATCGAGTGGGGATGCTTGCTGACGTCAGCCAGCCGCAAGACGCGAGGTTCCTCGATGAGGACGCCGAGGACACCGTGGCCCACGGGGAGCGCGCCGATGGTGTCCCGCTGCTCCTGGGTGAGCCCGGTTGTAACGAATTCGACGATCCGACCCTCCGCCCCGAGAACGCCCAGAGCGCCGTACCGAGCACTCGTGGCCGCAGCCGCGAGCTCAACCAGCCGCTGCAGCACCGCGTCAAGCGACAGCTCGGAGGAAAGGGCCAGAGCCGCTTCGAGGAGCATCTCGTTGCGGTCGGGGCGGCCGGACATCCTGATCGAGACGCTACCACTCGGTTGGAAGGGGTCAGCCCCGGTATCCCGGGCGGAGGTTTCGTAGGCAGGGCGGGCCCACCGGCCCATTAAGAGGGGGACCCACGGCCCTCCGACCAGCCTCCGCCGACTGCGACGATGCCTCGAGATGACGAAGGGAGGATGAAATGACGCTCGCCAAGGGGATGGTCACCACCCTCTCGATCGCCGTGCTCGTCGTGGCGGCATGCTCCAAGTCGGCGCCGCGGAGTACTTCCTCACCCAGTCCGAGTCCGGGGGAGAACGTCGCGGTCTCACTCCAGCAGTGGTCGATCAGCACGGCCGCCACTACCGTGGCGGCGGGTCGGACCACGTTCGTCGTGACCAACAAGGGGACGATTCCACACGAGTTCGTGGTGCTGTCGACGGATACGCCGGCGGCCGATTTCCCGATCGTAAGCTTC
>VAYG01000133.1:8123-12510 GCA_005885015.1 Actinomycetota bacterium
AACGAGGACACGGCCGGGACGAACGTGGGGGAGACGGGAGACATGAACGCCGGCGCCTCCAAGGCCATCACGATCACCCTGGCGCCGGGACATTATGCGCTGGTGTGCAATCTCCCAGGTCACTACGGCCTCGGGATGCACATCGACTTGACGGTGAGTTCGTAGGTTCAAGATCGATTCGACAGCTGGGCGCTCCCCGGGAGGGCGCTCCCTGCCCTCACACGCAGCGAACAGGGGTTGGTGGTCCCGGCCGAAGGGGGCCTTCCGGCCGGCGTCTGGTGGGCCCTTCATCACCGATCCTGACCTGGACCACCTTCAAAGGAGACGCCAGATGACGCTCTCGACCAACCCCGAAAGAGACCCGTGGTTCCGCTTGGTCGTCATCATGACCGTCGTGGCCCTTCTGGTGATGATGGGGTTCGACGCTCTCTATCGCGATCGGCCGAAGGCGGCAGCCAACCCATCCCAAACCCAGGCGCCGATGTCGATGGCGCCTGGTGGTTCCGGCAACTCGTCGATGACGCCCGAACAGATGGCCGCGATTCATCGGGCGTCCATGGAGGCGTTCCCTGCGAGGACCGCCGGTCTCGGGGGCCAGGTCCGGAAACCATCGATCCAGCGAGGTGTGAGGATCTTTCGCCTGATGGCCATGCCGATCCAGTGGGAGGTGACGCCCGGACAGTTCGTGACAGCATGGGCGTACAACAACCAGGTGCCCGGCCCGGAGATCAGGGTCCACCGTGGCGACCGGATCAAGGTGATCTTGACGAACCACCTCCCCGAGCCGACGGTCATCCACTGGCACGGAGTCACCGTTCCGAACGCGATGGATGGCGTTCCCTACGTGACCCAGGATCCCGTCATGCCCGGGGGGTCGTTCACCTACGAATTCACCGTGGTCGACTCGCCCGGGACCTACCTCTACCACTCCCACTTCGACTCGACCACACAGGTCGCCCAAGGGTTGTATGGCTCCTTCGTGATCGAGCCATCCAATGCTTCGTGGGATGTCGAGTACACGGAGATCGTCAACGATGGCGCGCTCGGTTACACGATCAACGGCAAGGGTTGGCCAGCCACCACGCCGCTCGTGGCGAGGCTCGGACAGAGGGTCTTGGTTCGCCTTGCGAACGTGGGCCAGATGCTGCACCCCCTGCCCCTCCACGGGTATCACTTCACGGTGGTCGATCAGGACGGCTTCCCACTCCGACGTCCATACGAGGCCGACACGCTGGTGGTGGCGCCAGGTGAGACCTACGACGTCGTGGTGAAGGCAGATCACCCGGGAGTGTGGGCGCTTCATTGCCACATCCTCTCCCACGTGGAGGGACCGGAGGGCATGTTCGGGATGGCCACCGCCCTCATCGTGCAGTGACGGCTCCGTGAGCCAGGCCTTTGCGACGGCGTGGCCCGGTCCCGGGAACAGCGAGGGACCGGTCGATCCGGAAGGCATGTCCGGCCTGCCCGGACCAGCGTCGAGCGCCGTGGAGACCCTGCTCGACATCGACGATGGCGAACTCGATGTGAGCCCGTGGCCGGGCCCGGGCGACAGCGAGGCTCCAGCAGTGAACGAGGGCTGGCCGGCCCTGCAGGGGATCCCCCCAGTGGGTTAGCGTGCGCCGGACCGTCGGGAAGGGGGGGACCTTCATGCTGAGCCAGACCGTGCTCGAAGGCATGCATCGGAACTGGTGGGTCTTCGTGCTTCGCGGCGCGGCTGCCGTCCTGTTCGGCGTCATCGCGCTCATCTGGCCGGGGGTAACGGTGGGCGTTCTGGTGTTCCTCTTCGGGATCTACGCAATCGCCGACGGCCTCGCCTCGCTGATCAGCTCGTGGTTGCATCGTGGCGACCCCGTCCACCGAGGACACCACCTCGGCGAGGGGTTGCTCGCCCTCCTGATTGGCATCCTCGCGCTGGCATGGCCCGGCGTGACCGCGCTGGCCCTGATCGTCCTCATCGCCATCTGGGCCGTCCTGACCGGGGTGGTCGAGATCTCGGCAGCCATCCGGCTCCGCAGGGTCATCATCAATGAATGGTTCCTCGGACTCGCCGGGGTCCTCTCCGTGGTCGTGGGGATCATCCTCTTCGCGGATCCGCGCGCGGGAGCCCTCGCCATCGCGATCATCATCGGGATCTACGCGATCGTGTTCGGAGCCACCATGATCGCCCTCGGGGTGCGCCTGAAGCGGTGGCACGACCAGGCGGCCTCACCCGCGGCTTGAGGAGAGCTCACTCGGGCCGGACCGGGCTCCCGGCAGCCAGCTCGATGGGCGGGGATCCGGATGGCGTTCGCGCGAGCGAGCCGAGGCCGGGGGGTCGTTGCAGCAGATCTCTGGCCGACGCGACGATGACCGCCAGGATCACGAGGCACTGCCACCCGAGGAAGAGAACGGTGGCCTCCCGGTCGCCGAGACTGATCACCCCGTGGGGCTGGAAGGCCGACCCGGTCGTGAGGTAGGTGATGAGGAGGATCGACGCGGCAACCTCGGCGACCCATGCCATGGGGCGGCGCCACTCGAGGGCCAAGGCTGGAAGGGCCCAGGCGAAATACCAGGGGGCAACGTAGGTCGCGGCCAGGCCGTACCCCACGACCGCGCCGCCGGTGGCGAGGACGGGAGTGGGTCGGCGAAGCTGGGCCACCGCGAGGAACACGCCGAGCGTCACGGCACAGGGCATGGCCACGGTCAGGAGCAGATGGTCCACCGCTGGCAGACCCTGGCTCGGGTTCCCCAGGGACACGACGCTGAGCGTCCGGGGAAGCGACCAGATGCTGTAGGGGGACACCAGCTTGGCGGCCCCGTACACGGACCGCAGCGCGGCCGTCCCTGCCGCGAGGTAGCCGAGCATCGCCGCTCCCGCCGCGGTCAGGCCGACGACCGCTCCGCGCCTCCACTCGTGGTGCCGCCAGGCCCACAGGGCCAGGGCCCCTGCCGGAAGGAGAGCAGGGACCTTGATCGCCACTGCGGCCGCCAGGATCAGGCCGGCTAGAACGTACCGGCGTCGCTCCACCAGGAGCAGGGCGGCGAGGACGGACAGGCCCACGAGCATGTCGTTGTGGGCGCCGTTCACCACGTCGACGACGATCAGCGGGTTCCACGCCAGGAACATCACGGCCCTGGCATCGTTCGTCCGGCCGGCAACCAGGGCCAGGCAACCGAGCAGGGCGAACGCCGCCAGGAGCTGGAAGCCGAGGCGAACCCTGGTCGGGGACGATCCAGCCATCTCGACGACAAAGGCGGCCAGTCCCATGAACAGGGGACCGTAGAGCGCGGGGCGGTGGCGCCACGCCGGGAAGACCCGCCGTAGGTACGGGTCGGAGGGAAAGCGGCTCGGCTCCATCCGGTAGGGGTTCGCGTGATGGACCACCTGGATGCGTCCGTACATGGCGTAGGCCCAGACGTCCTGCGACTCGCGGGGTGAGGCCGAGACCCCGATCCCCACCAAGACCACGGCGACGGCGATCACGGCCGGCAACCGGATCACGGGCCGGCGGCGCTCCACGAACAGGATCGAGGCGAAGCAGACCAGGGCTCCGGTGAGGGCCACGTCATGCCAGCGACGTCGGGGGTCCACCTCCAGGGCTACGGTGGTGGAGGCGACGAGGAGTGCCACGATGAACGGCCGGACCGCCTTGATGTGTCGATCTCCCGGAGGTTGCGAGAGCGTCACCTTGCCACAGAGTGGCCCCCCCTGGAGAGAGCCCGGGGGGCTTCAACGCCCGGTTGTTGAGACCTCGATGAGAACTGTCGCCTCAGCGACAGTTCGACACCGAACACCCCCTCGCATTCCCCCCCGGTCCCGTAGAGCCAGGTGAGAGCCCGTTCGGGCTCGATCCAGACGTGGTCCGCGCGATCGGTGCGGAAGGAGGACCTATGAAGGGACATCTAATCAGAGCCGTTGCCGTCTTGGCGGTCGGCGGCATGGTGGCAGTGGCGTGCGGCGGCAAGAGCACCCCCTCGGCCAGCTCCTCGCCCAGCGCTACCAGCACCCCCAGAAGGGGCGGTGCCATCGTGGTCGGCGCCGAGCAGTGGCCCGAGTGCATCAACCCCATCACGAGCTGCTCGTCCGCGACATGGACGTGGTATTCGGTCCTCGAGCACGTCCTGCCCTACGCCATGGTGCTGGACCTGAACGGGAACTTCGTGGCGTCGCCGCTACTGACCGAGGCTCCCACCCTCGACAACGGCGGGATCAAGCAGAACCCGTTCACCATCACCTATCACCTCAGCCCCGACGCCGTCTGGGCCGACGGGTCGCCCATCACGTCGTCTGACTTCGACTTCACCTGGCGGGCCATCCTGAACACAACAGGGTCCTACACCACCGTCGGGTACACCGACATCAAGTCCATCAACACCAGCGACCCGAAGACCGTGGTGATCCAGTTCA
>VAYG01000133.1:12572-13007 GCA_005885015.1 Actinomycetota bacterium
CAGCAACCAGAAGCCGAACCTGAAGAATGAGATGAACACCAGCATCCCGTTCTCCGGTGGTCCCTGGGTTCTGAAGTCGTGGAGCAAGGACCAGGCCGTGCTAGTGCGCAACGCCAAGTACTTCGGGCAGAAGGCCCTCCTGGACCAGGTCACCATGGTGCCCCGGACCGATCAGCCGACGGAGATCCAATCCCTGCTGACCGGTGAAGTGGACGCGATCTATCCACAGCCCTCCGGCGTGAGCTTGATCGACCAGGTCAAGGGCACCGCGGGGGTCCAGGTCAAGGGAACCGACGGGGCCTACTTCGAGGCCCTGTGGTTCAACGTGGAGTCCCCGCCGCTGAACGACCCCAAGGTTCGTGAAGCGCTGATGTACGCCGTCGACCGGCAGGCGGTGGTCAACGCCATCATCAAGTTGAACAACCCCAACGCCTC
>VAYG01000134.1 GCA_005885015.1 Actinomycetota bacterium
TCAGCGCAGGTCCGCGACGCAGTCCCCGGCCGGCCACAAAATGTGGCACATTTTGTGGCTCACCCCGAGGAAGGAGTACCCGTGCCCATCCCCACCGAACCCATCGGGAGCATCCCCAGGCCCGCCGAGCTCCAGCAGGCCATGGCCGCCCACGCCGCCGGGAACCTCGGCGACAAGGAGCTGCGGGCCCTGCAGCAGGAAGTGGTGCGGGAGACCATCCAGCGCTTCGAGGCCACCGGTTCGCCGGTCATCACCGACGGCGAGCAGACCAAACCGTCGTTCATCTCGTATCCCCTGGCGGGCCTGACCAACCTGGCCGCCGACGGAGTGGTCATCCCCTTCGCCGACGGGCACACCCGCCAGCTCCCCAAGCTCGCCGGAGGACCGTTCCGCTACGCCACGCACGCCGACACGTACACGCGCGAAGCGAAGAAGCTCGCCACGCGGCCGGTGAAGCAGGCCGTCATCGCCGCCTCGGCCATCTCGCTCATCTATCCCCAGGAGGGCCTCGAGGGCTACTCGCGCGATCAGTTCGTGGCAGACCTCGTTGCCGAGGCGCAGAAGGACATCCGCGGCGCGCTGGACGCCGGGGCCCACAACGTGCAGGTCGATTTCACCGAGGGCCGGCTTTCGGTCAAGCTCGACCCGTCCAAGGGCCTCCTCCGGTCCTTCATCGATCTGAACAACCAGGTCCTGGACGGCTTCAGCGACGCCGATCGCTCGCGCCTCGGAGTCCACACCTGCCCGGGCGGGGACCAGGACTCCACGCACTCCGCGGACGTGGACTACGCCGACCTCCTCCCGGACCTGTTCCGGCTGAACGTGGGCAACGTGTACGTGCAGATGGCCAGCGAGAAGGACCGTCCTCGCGTGCTCCAGATCATCAAGGACGCGGTGCGGCCGGGTCAGCGGGTGTTCGTTGGAGTGACCGATCCCATCGACCCGCGGGTCGAGTCACCCGAGGAGGTTCGGGACCGGGTGCTGGAGGCGGCCGAGTACTTGGGGCCGGACCAGCTCGGCACCGGCGACGATTGCGGGTTCTCGCCCTTCGGCGACGACACGTCGACCTCCCGCGACACGGCATTCGAGAAGGTCAGGAACCGGGTCGAGGGCACCCAGATGGCCTCCGAGAAGCTCGGGCTGTAGGGCACGCGAGTGGCGGGGAGCCTCAGGCTCCCCGCCACCGCATGTTGACATGACCGATCGTTCGTCGCCGCCGTCGGATCCTCGGTGGTCACCTCCGTCGAGGCTTTGCGTCCCCGCCTCACGATGGGTTTGCCTTTGTCAGCACCTCCTACATCGCTGGCGAGCGCGGGAGCGTTACGCGGGGTCGAGGGAAGGCCGACCGGGCGGCCTCCACTTCGGGCCGGACGGAACACATCTCCATGTGGTCGTCCACGAGGCCGATCGACTGCATCATGGAGAACACGGTGGTCGGGCCGACGAAGGACCACCCTCGCCGCCTGAGGTCCTTGCTCAACGCCCTCGCTTCCGGCGGGACGCCAGAATCGACGAGGGTGTCCCAATCCAGTTGGAAAGCGCGGGACTCAGCGGCGGGCTCGAACAACCAGACGTGGGCGGCGAGGCTTCCCGCCTCCTCCACCAGGTCGATGCAGCGTTTGGCGTTGTTGATCGTCGCGGCGATCTTGCCCCGGTGGCGCACGATGCCGGGATCGAGCAGGAGCCGGTCGATGCTGCGCGAGGTGAATCGGGAGACCGCGTGGATATCGAACGACCGAAACGCCTTGCGGAAGTTGTCGCGCTTGCGAAGGATGGTGATCCAGCTCAGCCCGGACTGGAAGCCCTCGAGGCAGAGCTTCTCGAAGATCCGGGTGTCGTCCGCGACGGGCCGGCCCCACTCGAGGTCGTGGTATCGCTCGTACAGGGGATCGCCGACGCACCACCAGCAGCGCGGGCGGCCGTCGGCCCCGATCGCGACGCCGTCTCGCCCGGGTTCCATGCGCAGACCATAGCGGAGCGGTGCGATCAGCCCACGGGGAAGAACACCGGATCCTCCTTGTTGCCCGGGAACGGAGTGAGGAGGTCGGCTCCGTGGCGTCCTCGTTCATGACCCAGAGATCGATCTGACCTCCAGGGTCGCGCCGGTCGGACGAGAAGAAGATGGAATGGACGTTCCAGCGTGCTGGGGAGTGACCGTTCTCACTGACAGGGCCTGGCCGACCTGATTTCATGGGCGACACGCACCTTCCCGAAGGGGGATATCCAGATATACTGGAGCGGTGAAGGTGCTGATCTCCATCGATGAACGCCTCGTCCGGCGGATCGACCGGGCCGCCCGCGACAGGGGGCTGACCCGGAGCGCGTACCTGGCGGACCTGGCGGCCCGGGATCTGGGGGTGGCCAAGGGATCCGGAGCCACCAGGCGGGCTAGGGGAGCCCTCCGCCGCCTGGACCGGCTCTTCGGCCAGCTTCCGCCCGCGGACGCTACCGGCTCGATCCGGGCCCAGCGCGACGCTCGATAGGTCGCCGCGTGCGGGAGTGCGTCCTCGATGCGTCCATCGTTCTCCAATGGTTCTCGGCCGCGCATCCTGCCTCGTCCGCCGGAGCGCTGCGTCTCCGCGAGGAGTTCGAGGCGGGCGACGTGGACGTCACGGCCCCGTCTCTGATCCACCTGGAGATCCTGAACGTGGCTGGCCGCGGGTGGGGCTGGGGTGCCGACGCCTTGGCTGAGCTGGGTGAAGGCCTCGAGGATCTGGGGTTCGACCTGGTCGAGCCCGACCTGGCCGCGGTTGTCAGGTGGGTCGCCGCAGGGCTCACCGCGTATGACGCCGCGTACGTGGCCGTCGCCGAGGCCGCGGCCATCCCGCTGGTCACGTTGGATCGAACCATCCTGGACGCCGCACCGGCCATCGCCCAGCCGGCCTAGGAACGCCCGCGAGGCTATGCGGGGAGTGCCTCGATCACGGAGAGCCCACTTGGCGTCGGGAGGGATGCCTCGAGCCTGAGGTCCGCGGATTCGAACAGGTCGCGGAACTCCTCCTCCGTTCGCTCTCGGCCGCCGGACAGCGCCAGCATGTTGAGGTCCATCAGGGTCGCCCGCTGGTCGACGAACGTCGGCTCGAGGCGCTCCGGGATGATCCGGTCGACCACGAGCACCCTTGCCTCCTCGTCCATGGCCTGGCGGCAACTACGGAGGATGGTTCCGGCACGCTTGTCGTCCCAGTCGTGGATGATCGACTTCATCACGTACGCGTCGCCGCCAGGCGGGACGCCCCGGAAGAAGTCCCCGCCGATCCGCTCGCAGCGGTCGGCCACGCCGGCGTCATCCAGCACTTCGGTGGCCTGGTCGACCACGTGCGGCAGGTCGAACAGCACCCCTTGGGCCGAACGGTTCCTGCGGAGGATCGCGGCCAGCAGCAGGCCTTGGCCCCCGCCCACGTCGACGATCATGTGGAAAGGCGAGAAGTCGTAGGCCTCCACGATCTCATCGGCCACCGTGACACTGAAGCAGGTCATGGCCTGGTTGAAGATCAGTCCACGCACGGGGTGTTCCCGTCCGTAGTCGAACATCCCCATGCCGTACACGAGCTCGAACGCAGTCCGGCCCGTCTGCACGGCCTCTAGGAGTTCGCCCCAAGCTCGCCATGATTCGGCTCCCGTGACGAAGCGCGCGTAAGGCCCGAGACCGGGGACGTCCTGCCGGAACTGCTCCGAGAGGGGCGTGGCCTCGAACTTCCCGTCGGCGGTCTGGGCCAGGACCTCGAGGCTGGCCAGAGCCCGGAGCAGCCGGAGCATCGCGCCTGGATGCGCTCCGCACGCCTCCGCCAGCTCGTCGGCGGTGCGCGGGCCATCCGCCACGAGGTCGGGGATCTTCAGCTCGCAGGCCACCGACACGCACTGGGCGATCCAGTGCCCCATCGTCATCCGGACGGCCGTGACCGCCGGTGATTCGTTCAACGATGCCCTCCTAGATCGACAGCTCCAGGTTGTCGAAGCGTGCGTCCGCGCTCCCGGTGTGACTCTCCGCGTACATCCCGATGCCGGTGAAGGAGGCGTACGAGGAATCCTCGATCTGGGTGACCCGCACCCCGTTCACGTAGAGCGTCAGGGCAGTCGGACCTCCCACCACGGTATGGTCGCAGTAGCCCTCCAACGAGTTGATCCCGCTGCCACGATGGATGGCCAGTGACGCTCCACCCCCGATGCTGTACGTAGAGCCGCCCGACAGTCGACGCACGTCGAACGTTCCACGGTCTGGGTCGACGAGAAAGACGTAGCCGTCCTGGTCGCTGCCGTTGGCCTCGCACAGGATGCCGAACGTGCCCTCGACCCCGCTTCCCCTTCGCACGTCCGCCGCCACCCGCACTTCGAAATAGCTCCGCGACACCCCCATGACCCAGTATCGGTACTGGCTTGGGG
>VAYG01000135.1 GCA_005885015.1 Actinomycetota bacterium
GGATCGAGGACACTGACCAGAAGCGCTCCACCGAGGAGGCAATCGGGATCATCATTGGCTCCCTCCGGTGGCTGGGGATCGACTGGGACGAGGGGCCGGAGGTGAGCGGGCCGTTCGGTCCCTACCGGCAGACCGAGCGCATGAGCTTCTACGAGGACGTGGTGGAGCGATTCCTCAAGGAGTCCCAGGCGTACTTCTGCTACTGCACGCCCCAGGAGCTCGAGGATCGCCGGCGGCCCGCGCTGAAACGGGGCGAGACCCCCGGCTACGACGGCCGGTGCCGCAACCTCACCCCGGCGGAGCGCCGGGCCTTCGAGGCCGAGGGACGGGCCCGGGCCATCCGGTTCGCCATGCCGGGGACCGACATCACCGTGCGCGACCTGATCCGGGGCGAGGCGCACTTCCCGGCGAACGACCTCCGGGACTTCGTGATCATCCGTAGCGACGGAACCCCGACCTACCTGCTGGCAGCGGCCGTCGACGACGTGCTCATGGAGATGACCCACGTGATCCGGGGGGAGGATCTCCTGCCGTCCACGCCGCGCCAGCTGGAGATCATCCGGGCGATGGGGGCCGAGCCTCCCCGATACGCCCACCTGCCGCTCATCGTCGGCCCCGACCGCCAGCCGCTGTCCAAGCGGCACGGGTCGGTCGCGGTGGAGTGGTTCCGGGAGCAGGGCTACCTGCCGGAGGCGCTGGTGAACTACCTGGCGCTGCTGGGGTGGTCCTACGACGACACCACGACCTTCTTCGATCGCCAGGAGCTCATCGCGAAGTTCGACCTCGGGCGCGTCTCACACAACGCCGCGGCGTTCGATCCCGAGAAGCTCCGGTGGATGAACGGCCACTACATCCGCGAATCTCCGGATGACCGGTTGGTCGACCTCCTGGCGAAGGGGCTCGAGCAGGAGGGGGTCGCGGTGGACGCCGGGCTGCTGGCCGCGGCGGTGCCGCTGGTCAAGACCCGGATGCACACGATCGTGCAGGGGGTCGAGCTCCTCCGGTTCCTGTTCGTGGCACGTGTGGAGCCGGACGAGAAGGCCCGGAAGATGCTGGGGGGTGAACGCCCCGAGTATCTGCGGGAAGTGGCGGCCCGCCTCGAAGGGATCGAGGACTGGCGAGCCCAGGAGATTCGCCGGATCCTGGAGGCGCTCAAGGGGGAGCGTGAGTTGTCCTCGACCCAGGCCTTCCAGCCGATCCGCGCAGCCGTAACCGGGACGCTCGTGTCGCCGCCGCTGTTCGAGTCGATCGAGCTCCTCGGCCCCGGCCGGACGCTGGCCAGGCTGCGGGAGGCGGCCTCGGCCACGGCCGGCGCTTGATCGGGCACGTGGCGCTCTCGGGTATGGCTGTGGGGACCGGCCGGCGGGTCAGATCACGCTGTAGGCCACGGTGGCGTAGTCGAAGCCGCTCGACGAGCCGAGGCTCGTTCCCGTCACGAACACCGTTGATCCGCCTGAGGCCATGGCAAGGGCATGGGCCTGATCGGCGCCGTTCCCGGGACCGTTGTAGCGCTTCGCCCAGAGCTTTGTCCCGGTGGATGCGTCATAGGCCACCGTTGCGTAGTCGTAGAGGTCGGTGCCAAAGCCCGTGTCGCTATACCCCGTGACCAAGACCGTGGGGCCGGATGCGCTCACCCCGAGAGCGGTCGCCTGGTCCTCGCCGTGGCCCGCCCCGTCATATCGCTTCACCCAGACCTGCGCACCCGTGTAGACGTCATAGGCGATCGTCGCGTAATCCAGGTAGCTGTAGCCGCTTCCGCCGCCCCCGCTGGCCCCGGTGACGAATGCGCGGAGCCCGTCCGGACTCACCCCCAGTCCATGGGCGTTGTCGTCGCCGCTTGCGGGGCCGTCGTAGCGACGAACCCAAAGCTGCCCACCACCTGCCGCCGCGTAGGCGACTGTGGCGTAGTCGTAGTCGTTTGTCGAGCCGATGCTGGACCCGGTCACGATCACGGTGGATCCATCGGGGGTGACACCTATGGCCGAGGTGTCATCGAGGCTGTTGACGTCGGCTGGGCCGTCATAGCGGCTTGCCCAGAGCTGGTTCCCGGCGAGGGCGCCGTAGGCCACGGTGGCGTAATCCGAGTCTCCGCAGGGATAGTCCTTGCAGCTGTCACCGGTCACGAACACGGTCGACCCGTCGGGGCTCACGCCCAGAGCAAGGGCCGAGTCCTCCAACCCCGCGGGCCCATCGTAGCGACTCACCCACAGCTGCGCCCCGGTGGTGGCGTTGTAGGCCACGGTGACATAGTCCTCTAGGCCGCTCGATCCGATGCCTGCCCCGGTCACGAACACCATCGAGCCATCGGAGCTCACTCCCAACGCGTAGGCGAGAGCGCCGAACACGTCGCTGTGGCGCTTCCCCCACAGCTTTGCTCCGGTGGAGGCATCGTAGGCCACCGTCACGTACTCGTATTGGCCGGGAGATGCCCAGCTATACCCGGTGACGAAGACGGCGGCCCCGTCGGGGCTCACCCCCACGGCTCGGGCTACGTCGTCATTGTTGGCCGAGCCGTCGAAGCGCTTGGCCCACAGTTTCGCCCCTGTCGAGGCGTCGTAGGCCACGGTCGCGTAATCTCCATCGCCGTTCGATCCTTCGCTGCGCCCGGTCACGAACACCGCCGACCCGTCGGGGCTCACCACCGATGCGTAGGCGTCATCACGGCCTTGCCCTACCCCGTTGTAGCGCTTGGCCCAGAGCTTCGCTCCCGGCGTGGCGCGCGCAGAGCGAGCAACGGAGCGGGGGCGGAGAGGGACCCTGGACCCGACGGCCAACGCGGGCCGATGAGCGCCCGCCAGCGACAGAGTTGCAAGGGACAGGGAAACGAACGCGGAGCGGGCGCGCGAGCCGCCCATCGAGACCTCCTCCCTCTGTGGCCGGCGCCTCGGGCCTGCCGAGGACGTCGGATCTCGGCGCCGCATCGTGGGGACGCAGGGTGGCCATTGTCAATAGTCACGAGCACGAAAACACACGACGAGCACTGACCAAGCAACCCGAACAGAGCGGTGGTCCCAACGGGGTTCGAACCCGTGTCTCCACCTTGAGAGGGTGGTGTCCTAGGCCACTAGACGATGGGACCGAGAAGGCCTCACCTGCGGTTCCGATCGAGCGTATCAAGTTTGGCCGCTGGGTCACTAACCTTCGATCCGCGGTTGTATCGGCGACGCCTACACGTGGAACTTCGGTTCGCTCGACCAGGACGGCGGCCAGGCGAACCAACCTCGAGGGGAGGTTTCCTAGGTCTCTCGACTGGGGGGCCGGGCTGAGCGGGGAGCACGATCCGGGCCCATCGGCTACGATCGGCCGCTGCCCGTCAATCGAGGGACACCCGCGCCCGATCGTACTTGAAGATGGGTATGGAGACGCTCGAAGACTTCCGTTCGACTCGCTGGTCCCACGTCCGCTCGATGGTGACCAACATGGTGCCCGGCTTCGTGCTGCCGGCGGCCCTCTTCTTTTCTCTTCGGCCGCACGTGGGCGTCATGCTTGCCCTGATCGTCGCCTCGTGCGTCCCGGGACTCGATGCGATCATCCGGATCGTCCGGGGGCGCTCCTTGAACTGGTTCGCGCTGCTCTTCCTGCCCTCGACGGCCCTGTCCGTCTCCCTGGCCACGCTGCTGCACTCCCCGGTGTTCCTGCTGGCCAAGGGGGGCGTGATGAGCGCGCTCATGGGGCTTGCGTTCGGCGTGTCCGCCGTGATCGGACGGCCGCTGACCCGCACCATGGCCCTCCAACTCTCCTCCGACCAGCGGGAGGGCCGGCTCCGCCTGGCCGAGCGCTGGGGGCACCCCCGCGCGCTGGCGGTCTTCCGGATCCTGGCCGTGGGCTGGGGCCTCCTCCTCCTCCTCCTCGGCGGCCAGCAGATCCTGCTGGCGATCTCGACGTCCCCGGGCGTGGTGATGGCGCTGGAGCCTCCGGTGCACTTGGCAGTGACCGCCCTGGGTATCGTCTCAAGCGTGCTATACGTGC
Source organism: Actinomycetota bacterium (assembly GCA_005885015.1). Taxonomy (GTDB): domain Bacteria; phylum Actinomycetota; class UBA4738; order UBA4738; family UBA4738; genus AC-52. The sequence continues at coordinate 3,970 of VAYG01000135.1, forward strand.
GGCGGATTCAGCTGGCCCATCCAGAGCTCGGGCTGCTGCCGGTCCGGTCGAGCCAGTCCTGAGGAATCCGTAGCTCGGCGATTGCCCGATACGTTCCCGGTTCCGCTTGGCTTGCTCGTAGTTCCCATTGATGGGCAGAAATGGCCCCACCGGACTATTGCCCCTCCGTAGTGGGCCGGAAAGGATTGCCCCTCGGCTGGCAAGTCGGGTCTTGCGAGGGGGGAGGAGTCATGGGGTCGAGGCTGGTTG
>VAYG01000136.1 GCA_005885015.1 Actinomycetota bacterium
CCACAGCCCGGGCGAGAAGAGCAAGGTTTTCCCGGGAGGGAGGGTTCGGCGAGCTGAGTGCTTACCGGCAGCCGGACTCGTCGGGCAGGAGCGGCCGGAACACCACGGTCCACCGGCGGCCATCGGCGACCCAGGGGGTCAGCTCGTTGGCCCGGGCGGCCGCCCGAATGGCAGCCTGGAGTTCACTCCCCGAGACGGTTCCGCACCGCGTGCCCTCGAACGCCGGGAAGGGCGCGAACCCGCCGAGCGTCCCGGACGGCCATCGCACGGGAGGCTCGGTCAGATCATCCACCCGCTGATAGGGCATGGCGTACACCCGGAGAGTGGTCGCCCGGTACGCCGTCTCCGGTCCCAGCGACCCGTGGGGGAGCCAGCTCTTCAGCGACGACAGCCTGGACAGGAAGGCGCCGAGCCTGGCCACGGCCTGGGGCCGGGAGGGCCCGCCGGGAGACCCGGCCAGGGCGTAGACGGACACCACGTGGCGGGCGCCGTCGGCGACGAGGGTGAACGTCGTGGTGGCGGCGTCGGCTACCCGTTCGTCCACGTAGCGCCGGCTCGGCCCGAGGAGGCCGGCCCTGCGGGCGGCCTCGAGGATGGCCTGGATCCCGGCTTCGGACACCTGCTGCACCTGGAGGTTCGGAAGGGCTGGGCCCGGATAGATCTCGATCTGCGGCCCCGGCACGATCAGGCGTCCGTCTCCGTACAGGGCGAACGTGGAGAACTGCCGCAAGCTCACCAGCGGGCCGACGAACCCGCCCCCGGTCTCGACCTTCAGAACGAGGGCGTCTGCCGAGGTCGGGTGGGCGATGGGCCCCGGTGCCGAGCTGGCTCGGGCGCAGGCGCCGGCGCCGAGCGCCACCGTCAGGGCGGTCGCGGCCAGCACGTTCCGTCTCCGGGTCATCACGGCGGTTCGACGGATCGAGCCAGAGGCGGGTTCCCGCGGCCGGGCGCGCCCTGCGTACGGGCTCACCCCGACGCCGCGTCGGCCGCCCTCGTTCGGAGGGCACGGGCCAACGAGTCCTTTCCCTCGAGCAGGAGGCGGCGGACCGGCGCCGGGACGTCCTCACCCCCGAGGTAGCCGTCGGTGCGGTCGATGGTGTCCTGGGTGATGACGAGCCGGGGGTACATGCGCTCGACGAAGGCCAGGGCATCGGGGAGGTCGCGGGAGCCCCACACGGCCGGCAGGGCCTGGAAGTAGCGGTCGACGAACCGGGCCAGGAGCTCCTCCTGGCCGAACTGGTGGAACCCGCCCATGATCTCCGCGGTGGTGGCCAGGGGCTGCGAGGTGTCCTCCACCACGATCCGCCAGGCCTCCTCCTTCGCTTCGAGAACGGGGCGGGCCGCCCTGGCCGCCGCGGCGTGGCGCGATCCCCTGTCCGTGGGGTCGCGCTCCAGCTCGGCCGCGATCAGGTCCTCCCCGGAAGCCCCGGCCGCGGCCAGGGAGCGGACGATGAGCCAGCGGAGCTCGGTGTCGACCATCAAGCCCTCGAACGGGACCGCTCCGTCCAGGAGGCCACGCACCGTAGCGAGGTGCTCCTGGCTCTTGGCCGCGCCGATGAAGGCCCGGGTCCAGGAGGGCGGCGGCCGCCAGGCGCTGCGCGGAGGGATCCCGATTCCCCGGATCGCCATACAGGAAGACGGCGGACGTGGCCTGGGCCAGGAGGTTCTGAACCACGCCGACCTTGGTCTCCCGGCCGACGTTGGCGATGACCAACCGGAGGTAGTCGCGCGCGAGCATCTCCCCGTCCCGGGTCATGTCCCAGCAGGCGGTCCAGCACAGTGCCCGAGGGAGGGACTCGTCGAGGTCGCCCAGGCGCTGCAGGACCGTGGACAGGGACCGGCGGTCGAGCCGGATCTTCGCGAACGTCAGGTCGTCGTCATTGACGAGCAACAGGTCGGGGACGGGCTCCCCCACCAGCTCGGGGACCTCGGTGCGAGGGCCGGCGACGTCCAGCTCCAGGCGGGTCCGGCGGACCAGCCCGACGTCGGTCGAGTCGTACAGGCCCAGGGCCAGCCGGTGCCTCCGGAGCGTGGGCCGTTCCGGAGGCGCTTCCTGGACGATGGCCAGCGTGGAGAAGGCGTCCTGCCCGTCTCGGTCCTCGACATCGAACTCGGCCCGGAGCGTGTTGACGCCGGCGGTCTCCAGCCACTCCCGGGACCAGGCGTGGAGATCCCGGCCCGAGCTCTCCTCGAGCGCCCGGAGGAAGTCGGCCAGCTCCGCGTTTCCGAGCTCGTGCCGCTTGGGCGCAGCACCGAGGCTCCCTTGGCGTACGTGATGCCGTCGAAGTTCAGGTGGATCGACTCCACGTCGGGGATGTCGGCCACGATGGGATGCGTGGTGGGGAGCTGGTCCTGGCGATAGGCCCACGTCTTCTCGGTGTCGGCGAAGGTGGTCCACGCCTCCGGCCACCGCGTGGCCTGGCCCTGGGCGTACACCGCCATGAAGCTGGCGAAGCTCTCGTTCAGCCACAGGTCGCTCCACCACCGCATGGTCACCAGATCGCCGAACCACATATGGGCCAACTCGTGCAGGGGAGTGTCGGCGCGGCGCTCCCGGGCCGCGTCGGTGACCCGCGAGCGGAAGATGTACAGGTCGTTGAAGGTGATGCAGGCGGCGTTCTCCATGGCCCCGGAGTTGGACTCCGGGATGAACACCTGGTCGTACTTGGCCCCGAAGGGGTAGGGGTAGCCGAAGGCCGGCTCGAAGAAGTCGAGGCCCTGCTTGGTGACCTCGAGCAGCTCGTCGGCGTCCAGGGACTGGGCCAGTGACTGGCGGCAGTAGATGCCGAGGTCGATGTCCCGGTGGCGGTCCTTCACCCGATGGTAGTTGCCGGCCACCACCGCGGTCACGTAGGTGGGCAGGGGCACGGTTGGCTGGAACCGCCACTCCTCCAGCGAGCCGTCGGCCGCAGGGGTCGGCGGGCCTGCCGGCTGCTGGTTGGAGATCACCATCCAACCCCTCGGGACCGCCACCGTGAACTCGAAGACCCCCTTGATGTCCGGCTGGTCGAAGCAGGCGAACACCCGGTGGGCGTCGAACGGCTCGAAGTCGGTGTGCAGGTAGATCAGGCCGTCGACCGGATCGACGAACCGGTGCATGCCGAGCTCGGTCCGGTGGTAGGCGCACCGGGCATGCACCCGAAGCTCGTTCTCCTCGCGCAACCCGGTCAGCCGGACCCGATGGCCGTCGAAGGCCTCCGGGGACAGGCGGGTGCCGTTCAGCTCCACGGCCGAGACCTCGTTCGCGGTGAGGTCGACGAATGTCTCGGCGCCCTGCTTCAGGCACCGAAACCGGATGATGCTGCTTGAGGTGAAGTCCTCCGCCGAGGTCAGGTCCAGCGTGACCTCGTACCGGACGCCCTCGACCAGGGCGGCCCGGCGTCGGGCCTCGTCTCGCGTGAGGTTGCTCCTGGTCACGGGCGCGGGCTCCTCTTCCCGCGACGGCCGGCGGGCGCCGGCCGCGCGCCGGCTCACAGGATAGAGGCCCGGGGCGCCGGCGACCGCCCTACGGCACCCGGACCTTCGCGGTGTAGACGTCCAGCCTGCTCAGGGTCCCGTCGGGGTTGTCGCCGGTGCTGTTGGAGTTGTCCGCCCACGCGTAGAAGTACTTGCCGCCGTAGAAGGCCAGACCCTCGTAGTCCCCGTAGTCGACGCCATTGGCCGCGTCGTCGTCGTTCGAAACCCCTTGGGAGATGCGGCGGTTCGGGGTGAGCGTACCGCCGCCGTCCGTGCTGTAGGAACCCCAGATCGTGATGTCGTCGTTGGGGATCCCGTTCGTGTCGCCGAAATGATGGTTGCCCTTGTCCTTCCGGCAGTCGTACCAGGCCACGGCTAGATTCCCCGTGGTCGGATCCAGCGCGATCCTGGGGTTGAACTGGCTGCGGGTGGTGGTGGTGTCGTCGTTCACCCGCACCGGGGAGGTCCAAGTCGACCCGTTGTCTTCCGAGTGCTGGACCTGGATGTCCATGTCGTTGCTCTCCTGGGGCTGCTCCGAGGTGAACAGCAAGTAGAGACGTCCGCTGTGGGGACCGCCCGTGCGGTCCCACGCCAGCTCGGTCTCGGCGTCCACCGACCGGCCCGACTGGGCCGGGATGTAGTCGAACCCGCCCACGTTGGTGACGAGGATCTGCTTGGCCTGGCTGAACCCGCCCGCTCCGAGGCCATCCGCGTCGAGGGAGCCGTAGATCGTGGCCGGGCCCTCTCCCCCAGTGGGGTACTGGTAGGCCACGAAGATCTGGCCGTTCGGGCCGATGGCGATGTCGCCGTAGTCCCCGTGGTTGTTGCTGCCCTGCACGCTCTGGGGCGTGCTGAACGCCCCGATCTGGCCTTGCCCGGTGACCGGGGCGCCGGCCGCCTGGATCACGCCGCCCGAGCCCGTCCACGTGACCCACACGGCGCCGTGGCCGGCGGTCACGGAGGGCTGGTCGCCGCCGGGGAGCCGGCCCAACCGCCGCCCAGGCGCGTTCGAGCTCCCCCCAGACGCCGCTGCGGCGGCGAGGGGGGAGAACGTGGCCCCGCCGTCGGTGGACAGCGCAACCTTCACCACGATGGAGCTCGACAGGTAGGCCAGGAAGATGTTCCCGAACTCGTCGGACGCCAGGCTCGGATCGCAGCACGCGAACCCGAGAGCGTCGCCGTCCGCGATGACCTCCGTGTTCCACGTGGTCCCGCTGTCCGTGCTCCATCCGTGGAAGAGGCCGTCGCCCACGTCGATGTTGGACACGATCGTCATCTTCTTCGGGTGGGTCTGGCTGATGGCGATCGAGGTCTCGGCCTGGTTCCCGAGCATCCGGCTGACGTTCACGTTCGTCGGGATAGCGACGGCCGGCGACGTCCCCGAGGCCCCCGCGACGCCTCCGCCGAACACCCAGGCTGTGAGCAGGACGGGGATCAGGGCGCCGAGGATGGGACGGCGGGTGGACATGGCAGGGTTGCTCCTCTCTGGCCGGGGGGGCGACATGGTACACGGCGCGGCTCCGATCGCGATACCGACCTCGGGGGGCAGAGGGGGGGCTTCTACACTGAGGGCCGTGGCAGATGTGGACGGGGCGAGGGAGATGGATCGGGTCGGCGGGATGTCGCTGGGGCCGGCAGCACCGTTCGCTCCGGTCCGGTGGCTGGGGCCGGTCATCGTGATCCTGTTGCTGGCCGTTGCCCTGTGGCTCGGGTTCCTGCTCGAGTCGATCAGAGCCGACGCGTACACGCTTTCCTTCTCCAAGGACGGCCTTCCCGTCTCCGACACCGAGATCATGGACAACCACGCTCGGCTGGTCCGGGACTCCGTGATCGTCATCGGCCTGGCCGCCGGGGCGGGGATCCTCTGGCTCGTGTGGCAGTACCGGGCGCAGGCCAACATGCGGGCCGTGGTCCCCGGGACCCGCTTTCGTCCCGGATGGGTCCTCGGCGCATGGCTGATCCCGGGGGTGAACCTGATCGCTCCGGCCCTGGCAATGGAGGACCTGTGGAAGGCAAGCAACCCGAACGTCAGAGAGCGAGCGAGATCGTGGCCGCCTCCGCTCGTCTGGCTGTGGTGGCTGTTGGTCCTGGCGGGGCTGGCTCTGGGCGCGTATGCGCTCGCCCCCGGGCTGAAGGCCCATCCAACCCTCGACGAGCTCTACGTCCGCGACAACCGCGCGGTGGTCGCCTCGGGGGTCGGGCTCATCGCGGCGGTCGTCGCCGCCGTGCTCGTCGTTGTCATGCAGGGCAGGCTGGTCCTCAAGGAGGACCGAGCGCGCTTCGGTAGCTGGCGAGGCTGGTCGGAGGCCTGACCTGCGCGGGTCAGAGGCTCCGCTTCCTGGCCTCCCTCCGGCCCTGGAGCGCGCCGGGGGCGATCAGGAGCAGCAACAGCAGCACCGAAGCCACGCCCATCACGGAGCCGTCGGACGCCCCCCCCGGCGGGTCGGTCTTCGCCGCCGTCCGGGCCATCTGATCCGGTTGGTCTGGCGTGATCTCTCCGCCGGCTTCCGCATCCACCGCGAGCTGCCGGGCCTCCTCCAGCCAGCGCTGGAGGTCCGCACCGCTGACCGCGGCTCGGCCGGTCCGCTCGGCGACGAGCGCCTCGGCCCGTCGTTCCGCCGCGGCGAGCCATTGATCCACGATCGGCATGGGTGGCACGGGGACCCCGCCCGGTTGGATCTCGAAGTGGAGGTGCGGGCTGGTGCGACGCGCGTTCCCGGTGTTGCCGACGTATCCGAGCACCTGACTCATCCGCACCTGCTGACCGACGGCCAGCCCCGGGGCGAATCCCGAGAGGTGCGCGTAGAAGTACTGTGTTCCCGACGCGGCCTGGATCTCCACACCCAGACCGCTGATCGGCCCGCTGACCCGCTGGGTCACCACGCCGTCGGCCACGGCCAGCACCGGCGTCCCGAAGGGCGAGAACAGGTCCAACCCCTGGTGCAGATGTGGGTAGGGGCAGCACCGATAGGCATGCCAGTCGTCGTGCCACCACGCCAGCCCTGCGACCGGGAAGGGCTGGCTCACGACCTGGATCAGGGCCATCAGCCGAGCCGTGTTGTACTCGCCCTGGATGGCGAACGGACCGCCGGAGGAAAGCCCTTCGGATCCGCCGTAGCCACCGCTCGACCCGCCGCCGCCCGGCCCGGGGCCCGGACTCGGGGGCGGAGGCGAAGTCGGACTGGGGCTGGGCGAGGGGCTGGGACTGGGCGACGGGCTCGGGCTGGGGCTCGGGGAGGGGCTCGGGCTCGGTGAGGGGCTCGGCTCAACCCCGGCCACCACACGGATGAACCCCTCCGTGACCGTCTGCCACACCTGGTCATACTTGCCGTTGCCCGGCTTCACGTCCCCCGGCTGGCCGTCGAACACGCCCGCCAGTCGGATCCGTAGGGCGCCGCGGCCGGGGCCTCCCTCCGAAAGGTCGAACAGGGCCGGGACCGCGTTCACCTCGGCCCCGTCGGGAAGGACCAGGGAGACGGCCCCGGCGACGTCCGCGTGATGGTCCGACGCGTTCAGGATCTGGATGCCGTC
>VAYG01000137.1 GCA_005885015.1 Actinomycetota bacterium
CACAGGATGCACGAGATGCCTCGATCGTGCGGTCCACCATCGAGCTGGGGCATGCCCTGGGGCTCACGGTGGTGGCCGAAGGGATCGAGGACGACGAAACGCTGAGCCTCCTGGGGAGTCTCGGCTGCGATGTCGCACAGGGCTACCACATCGGCCTCCCGATGAATCCCGGCGCGCTGACGCAATGGTTCCGAGATCGCTGGGGTACTGACGCGGTCCTTGGGCACGCAGACGTGCAGAAGCCAGTGTCGATCGAGACGCGGTCTCGAGTGGAGATCCTCGCCGCGCACCGGCTCAGAAGGCGCTCGGGCGGGCTATAGTCCCGTCTGCCGGCGGTTCGAAAGGAGAGAGGCCCGCATGGTGGCCGCGGTGCCGTTCATGCTCGTGTTCCGGTTCCTGCACATATTGGCGGGGGTCTTGTGGGTGGGATCCGCCTTCCTCTTCGTCGGGTTCATCGGCCCGTCAGCTGCCGAGGTGGGCCCGAGCGCCGGCCCGCTGCTCAGCGTGGCGGTGAAGAAGCGGAAGGCGGCGAAGGTGATCACCGGCCTGGGAGGCGTGACGGTGTTGGCCGGATGGATCCTGTGGCTTCACGACATGGGGCTGTACGGCCTGGGAACCTGGGTGACCTCCCGGTTCGGCCTGGTCCTGACCATCGGGGCGGCCCTGGCCACGATCGCCGCCTTCGAGGGGAGCATTGGCGTGGGCCGCAACGTGGAGCGGATGGTGGATCTGGTCGATCGCGTGGTGGCCAGCGGCGGCCCGCCCTCACCGGAGCAGGAGGCTCAAATCGAGCACCTCGGGGCCGAGCTCGAGAAGTGGGGGAAGATCGACCTGGTGCTGCTCGTCCTCGCGGTGACGGCGATGTCGACCGCTCGCTACTGGTAGAGCGAGCTGAGGAAGCGAAAGACGTGGACCCAGTCGAACACGTCGAGGTCCTTGGGAGAGGATGACGGCGCGATCCCAAGCTCGTGAGCCAAGCGCCTCAGCTCCTCCCCGAAATGCGCTTCGCCAAGGAGCGGCGCAGGGGTTGGGAGCCACCGCCGAACGCATTCCGGAGCAGCCACACGAATGCCGCTCGCTGCTCGGCTCGCAGGAGGGGTGGGTCCCGCCGGGTGATCGAAAGTATTGCCCCATCGACGGGGGGCGGGGGGTCGAAGCATCCACGATGGATATGCCGCACGAGGCGGAATTCCCACCAGGGGAGCCACCCGAGCGATGCCAAACTGCTCGGCCAAACACACGCCCGCTTGCGCGCGGCTTCGAACTGAATGAGGAGATCTGCCCGGGTCATCGGTGAGTCCACGTCGTCAAGCAGATGCCGCATGGTGGTGGTACTCAGGCCGAAGGGCAGGTTCCCGAACACCCGAAACGGCTCGTCCGGCAGGGGGATCTCCAGGAAGTCCCCTTGCAAGACCCGGACCCGGTCGTTGGTCCGGAATCCGTGTGTGAGCCTCTCTACGAGATCGGGGTCGAGCTCCACAGCAACCACGAGCCCTGCCCGGCGTGAGAGGGCTCGGGTGAGACGGCCAGTCCCCGCGCCGAACTCCAGCACGGTTTCACCTCTGGCGACGCGTGCTTGATCGACGAGCTCTGCGGCGAGGCGGTCGCTTCGGAGGAAGTGCTGGCCGCTAGGCCGGGGTCCGCCGGCCCGTTGGGGACGCGCCCGCGTACCCACGGACCATCACCATGACGTTGCCCATTCGCGTTTCCTCCTCGAGTGGAACAGTCGAAAAAGTGTACCAACCCCCCGGGTTGCGCACGATGCGCCGCGACGCTCCCCGATGAGTGGCGATCGGGCCGGTTCGCCGATAGCCTGCCCGGATGAAGCAGGAGCGGGTGGGATCGCCTCGGAAGATCGCCGCATCCAGGGTGAATCGATTCACCGAATCGGTCATCCGTGAGATGACCCGGCTGGCCGACGAGCACAAGGCGATCAACCTGGCTCAGGGCTTCCCGGACTTCGACGCGCCCGACGAGCTCAAGGAGGCGGCGATCCGGGCCATCCAAGCCGGGGTCAACCAGTACCCGGTCACATGGGGGTCGCCGACCCTCCGCGGCGCCATCGCGACGAAGTACGGGCGGTTCGGCTGGCCCGACCTCGACCCCGAGACGGAGATCGTCGTCACGTGCGGCTCGACCGAGGCCATGGCCTCCACGTTCCTGGCGTTGGTCGAACCGGGCCAGGAGGTCCTCCTGTTCGAGCCCTTCTACGAGAACTACGGACCGGACGCGTACCTGTCCGGAGCCGTCCCGAAGGTCGTCCCGTTGGGCGCGACCGGCTGGGACCTCGACGTCGACCGGCTGAGGGACGCCGTCGGCCCGCGCACCCGGGCGATCGTGCTGAACACGCCACACAACCCGACCGGCAAGGTCTTCTCGCCGGAAGAGCTCTCGGCGATCGCCGAGGTGGCCATCGCCCAGGACCTCCTGGTGTTCACAGACGAGATCTACGAGCACATCGTCTATGACGGCCGGCGGCACCTGTCGATCGCGCTCCTGCCCGGGATGCGAGAGCGCACGGTGACGATCAGCGCGTTGTCGAAGACGTATTCCGTGACGGGGTGGCGGGTCGGGTGGGCCATCGGCAGCCGGGAGGTGATCGGGGCGATCCGTAAGGTCCACGACTTCCTCACGGTCGCCGCGCCGGCCCCGCTCCAAGAAGCGGGCGTCGTGGCGCTGGCGCTTCCCGACGAATACTACGAAGAGCTCGCTCGCTCGTATCAGGAGCGGCGCGACGTCTTCCTGGGACTCCTCGCTACGACCGAGTTCGGGGCTTCGCCACCGGAGGGCGCCTACTACACCCTGGTCGATGTCGGATCGCTGCGTTCCAGGCGGGGCCTTCCGAACGACACGGCTTTCTGCGAGGAGCTCGTCGTGCGGGGGGGTGTGGCCGCCGTCCCGGGGAGCAGCTTCTTCGCCAACCCTTTCGACGGGCAAGACATCATCCGGTTGGCCTTCCCCAAACGGTTGGAGACCCTGCGCACCGCTGGCGAACGGTTGGCGGCGTTCGCCGGGTAACGTGTCGCCATGAGGCTGGGACTGGATGTCGCGCAGCATCAGCTGGATTGGCCCGAGCTGCTCCGTCGCGTGCGGTTCGCCGAAGAGAGCGGGTTCGACGGCGTGTGGGTCTTCGACCACTTCAAGCCCCTGTACGGGGACCGCGACGGACCCTGCATGGAGGGGTGGACGCTGCTGGCGGCGCTGGGGGCGGCTACCGAGCGGATCCGGATGGGCACGTTGGTGACCGGCATGACCTACCGGCACCCTTCGGTCCTGGCGGCCGAGGCCGTGACGGTCGATCACGTGTCGAACGGCAGGCTCGAGCTCGCCGTGGGCGCGGCCTGGTTCGAGGGGGAGCACGGGATGCTCGGCATCCCCTTCCCCCAGACCCGGGAGCGAGTGGAGCGGCTGGAGGAGGGGGTCCAGGTAGTCCGGCTGCTCATGACCGAGAACCGGGCCACGTTCGAGGGGCGGCACTATCGGTTGGAGCAGGCGACCTACCATCCCCGCCCGGTCCAGCGGCCCCACCCGCCCATCTGGATCGGTGCCGGCGGCGAGCGGTTCACCATTCCCATCGCGGCCAGGTTCGCGGACGCCTGGCACTCCTTCGGGTCGCCCGAGCGCCTGCGGCGGAAGGCCGACGTCCTGGCCGAGCATGCTGAGAAGGCCGGCCGGGACCCCGATTCGATCCTCAAGGCCACGGACCTGTCGATCTCGGAGCCGTGGAAGGAGGTCCTGGCCACCGCAGGAGCGCTGCGCGACGCGGGCTTCGGCTACCTGGTGATCAGCTGGCCCGGGGAGGGATGGGGCCGGGTCGAGGAGTTCGTCGGCCGGGTCATGCCGGAATTAGGGGGCTGACCAGGGTAATCAGCCTCGCCGGAGGCCGGGTTTCTCCTTGCGCGGCGGCAGTCCCGACCCTATGCTTCAGCGGGCTTCCCTGAAGTCGATCCCGGGCGCACCGACGCCGGGGTGCGCTCCGGGCGGATGAGAAAGGAGCGCCTATGGCGATCTGGTCGCCCCCACGACCCAGCACCAGCGGTCAGAACGAGGTCGACCGCTACTTCCACATCACGGAGCGAGGGTCGACCGTCCGGACAGAGCTGATTGCGGGTGTGGCCACATTTCTCACGATGTCCTACATCCTGTTCGTCAATCCGTCGATCATCGCCGGACTGAAAGATCACACAGGTGTAGCGCTCGATTTCAGCCAGGTCCTGACGGTGACGGCGCTCGTGGCTGGTCTACGCGAACTATCCGTTTGCTCTGGCTGCTGGTCTGGGCCTCAACGCGTTCGTGGCTTTCACCTTGGTCGCAGGCCCCGCGCACCTTACATGGCCCGAGGCAATGGGTGTGATCGTTGCAGAAGGCCTTGCGATCACGGTCCTCGTCCTGACCGGCTTTCGGCAGGCGGTGCTCAACGCGATTCCAATGGACCTGAAGCGCGCAATTGGGATCGGTATTGGCTTGTTCATCGCCTTCATCGGACTGGTCAATGCCGGAGTCGTCATCAAGGGAACGCCGGTAGTGACGATCGCGCCCAACTTTCGGACGTGGCCGCTCCTGATCTTCGGCGTGGGCCTCGTTGTCACCTCGGCCTTGGTTGCCAGGCGAATCAAGGGCGCCTTGCTGCTCGGGATCATCTTCACGACTGCTTTCGCGACGATCGTCAATGAAGCCAAGCACCTCAAGATCTTCACCGATGGCAGCGCGAAGATTCCGCACAGCTGGCCGGGCCCCAACTTCCACTTGCTCGGACACTTCAGCTTCGATTTTT
>VAYG01000138.1:0-1236 GCA_005885015.1 Actinomycetota bacterium
TGGAGGCCCGCCCGGGTCCCAGGCGGGAGCCCCTCCCGGAGGGAGCTGGATGAGCCGGTGGGAGGACACGGTCACTCGGACAGCGCAGGAGGCCACGCGGTTCTGGGCTGACGCTTCGCTGACCACCCTGAACCAGATGATGACCCCGCGGTGGGCGTGGGAGGCGTGGCTCGAGATCGCCGCGGGCGTGATCACCGAGCCGGGGAGCGTGTTCGAGCCGGGGTGCGGGATCGGGCTCCTCACCGACCTCCTGCCTCCCGGGTGCACGTACTACGGTTGCGACGTCAACCCGCTGTTCGTGGAGGAGGCGGCCCGCGAACACCCCGGTTCCGACCTGCGGTTCGAGGTTCGCGACCTCTTCGACGTCCTCGATTCGGGGGAGACGTTCGACTGGATCGTCGTAACCTCGCTGTTCGGGATGTTCCCCGAGCAGGCCACCTACGACATGATCCCCCGGTTCTGGGCCGCGGCCCGCAAGGGCGTCTCGTTCACCACCATCGACAAGCGGCTGTACGCGAGCAACCGCCGGCTGCGGTTCGACTTCACCGCCCATGACCCCGGTGATCTCATCCGGTTGGTCGGGTCGCTGGCCGGGGTCGAGGCGACGGCCCTCCGCCACGGACGGGACTTCCCACATTTCCGGGGGCACTACTGGCAGCGCTGCCTGGCCCTGTACGCCTGGCGGCAGGGCGTGGAGCACGCTGGGCCCTGGGAGGCACGGGAACAGGTCCGAGAAGAGCACGGTGACGGGCCCGAGGAGGGTCGGACCAAGGTCGCTGGCCCAAGGACCTATGGCTCGACCCTTGGAGCGGCGATACCATGAGCCGGTCACCCTCGTGTCACCGGTGGATGCCGGGCGAAGCCGCCCCATCTTTGTTGCCGGCCGGAAGCAACCGGGCAACAGGGGATGCTCGCCTTCCGTGGGATACCCGCGGGGTAAGCTGTCACGCCTAGGAGGACAGATGGGAGTCAATCTCGAGCTGCTCGAGCGCTACCGGCGTTTCGAGGACCGAGGGGCAGGATTCTCGGAGGAGTTCATCCAGCCCGCGATCGGGTCGGGGAGGACCGTGGCCGCCCTGTCCAGGCCGCTGGGCCCGGCCAGCGACGTCGGATTCGTGATCTGCCCGTCCTTCGGCATGGAGCAGATCCATCTCCTCCGCCTCGAGACCGTCATCGCCAGGCAGCTGGCCGGCGCAGGGTTCACGGTGCTGCGCTTCCACGGCCAGGGATATGGGG
>VAYG01000138.1:1245-10746 GCA_005885015.1 Actinomycetota bacterium
TCTGACGGACGCCACGGAGGCGGTCGAGCTGTTGGCGGGCCAGCCGGGGATCGGGCGGGTCGGCGTGTTGGGGGCCAGGATCGGAGGGATGGTCGCGGCGTTGGTGGCGGACCGGAACGATCTCCCGTACATGGCCCTGTGGGAGCCCGTGGTGATCGGGTCCGAATACGTTCGCGGCGTGCTCCGCAGCCAACTGCTGCACTCGGTAGTTCAGGAGGCGCAATCCCGCGGCCACGAGCAGCCTGGGAAGAGCGCATCGAACGTCACGGAACTCCGCAGCACGATGGTCGAACAGGGGTGGGTCGAGATCCGGGGCTTCCCGCTGTCGCTGGCGGCGTACGAGGAGTTCTCCGCGGTGAACCTGGTGAAGGACCTCCAGAGATTCCAGGGGACCGCCCTCATCGTGTCGGTGTCTCGGACGGGGGGAGCAACCGCGGGAACGAGCCGGCTCTCCGAGCGTCTCCGGCAGCTCGGTGCCACGTGCGACCTGGCCGTGCTCCAGGATCGGTCGGCGGCGCAGTTCGGGTTCCATCACCACGCCAACATCCCCGACGGGATCAAGGTCGACCTCCAGTTCGGGCTGGGTCGACGGCTGGCCGAGGCCACGACGAGCTGGGCCGTGGAGCGTGTGGGCGGATCGGAGGGGGCGGCGGGAGCCGACGGAGAGCGGGCGAGGTCGAGGTGAAGGAGTACCCCGTGTTCCTGCCCTTCGGGGACGAACACTTGGCCCTCGTGCTGACCGTCCCGGAGGGGGCCCCCGCGGGCGTGGTCCTCCTGCTCACCGGGGGCAGCGCGGCCAGAAGCCACCGGTTCCAGCTGTGGACCCGGGTCGCCCGGAGTCTTGCGAAGGAACACGCCCTCGCCTCGGCCCGCCTCGACTACCTCGGGACCGGTGACAGCACCGGGTCCCTGCCCGAATGGCACATCTCCGATGTCCCGGTCGATCAGGCCCGGGCCGTGGCGGCGTTCGCCATGGAGGCGCTGGGCGTCGATCGCCTGGCCGCGGCAGGGAACTGCATCGGCAGTCGGGTCGCTCTGGAGCTTGCCGCGGACATGCCCGAGTGCAAGGCCGCCCTCTGCATCCGGAATGCGATCCTCGAGCCGACGCGGCTTGGGATGGCCCTTCGGCGGACCAGCGAGTGGAAGCTTGCCGCCCGCCTCCGGTCCAACCCGGTCCTGCATCGTCTCCTGGGCCGCCACGTGGCCCGCCGGAAGCGGAAGACGGGCGGCGCCGTGCGGAGCCTGCTCAGCAAGGCCCTGCCCCAGAAGCGGCTCCTGTTCATGTACTGCGAAGAGGACCTGGCCTTCCCGCAGATGAAGACGCTCCTGGACCGGCTGATGAACAGCCTCTCGGATGAGGAGCGGGCCGGGCTCGAGCTCTGCCTCTTGGACGGCAGCGGGCTGAAGGGTTTCGAGTCCCTGGACATCCAGCAACGCGTGATCGACAAGGTCGTGGAGTGGCTGGGGGCCACGCTCCCCACCCCCTCCGCGGCGTTGCGTCAGGTCGGCTAGGCGTAGGGGTCGTACCCGAGCCGCCGCATCATCGGGTCGATCAGCGGCAGGATGCGCTCGATCTCCTCGGGGTTCTCCTGGCGCCACTTGTCCTCGCGAGGCGGGGTGATCGCCTTGGTGACGTGCTGGTCCAACGCGTCGGCGAAGCCGAGCACCTCTTCCTCGGCGGGGATCCCGAGCTCGCCGAGAACGCGCTCGACCTCCCGGCGGGGCGATCGCACGAGGTCCTCGTAGCTGACGTCCACCCACCGGTCGGTGTCGAGCTGCTCCCTCGCGGAGAGGATGGCCTGGTTCGAGGCGACCCACTGGAAGGCGCAGATCTCGGCGAGCGACTTGCCCGTGGCATAGGCCTCCCAACCCGGCGGAACGAGGAACTTCCACCTGGAGCCCTCGTACCCGTCGATGCACAGGTGCGGCAGGGCGGTACCGGGGAAGATCCCGTCCTTCGTCCGCCACCCGTTGATGAGGGAGGAGACCGTGGCCCTCCCGTCGCGCCGGAGGAAGAGGAACCAGGCCGTCGGGAACAGCTCGCGGAGGTAGGGAACCCGGAGGCTGTTGCGCGGGGACTTGTCGAGGTACCGGCGATCCCCCGAGATCAGGTGGATCATCCAGTACAGGGCGCGCCGCTCCCGCCCGGTGATCTGTTCGGGTAGCACCTCGTGGGACGACCAGCCCGGCCCGCCGAACGGATGGAAGAGCTGCCACAGGAAGTGGCTCTCGCCATGCACCGAGGCCAGCTGGGAGGAACGGTCGAGGATCTCGAACAGCATGGTGGTGCCCGACCGGGGGCTGCCGACGATGAAGATCGGATCCTTCGTGGGCGCCCTGCCCGGGAGGACCGTGGCCACGCCGCGGAACACCCCCCTGACCCACGACCGGCGCTTGACCGCCCGAGCCACCAGCCGGAGCGGCCGGCTCCGAGGTCGCTCGCTGGTCACCGACACCGCCCTACGCCCCCACCAGGGGCGGGCTGCCCACTCGGGCCAGCGGCGCCAAACGGAGCCCGCCTGTGGGTGCCCGCCGCTGCACCAGCGACTCCACCAGCTGCCGCCGCGCCAGGGAGCTGGCGGCCCTGGCCACCCCGATGAAGATCCATGGCCAGGCCTGCCAGGAAGCATCCGTTCCGGCGAAGGCGATGGCCAGGACCACGTAGCCGAAGACGAACGCCCTGGCCACGGGGGCGAGGTCCCCCGGCGCCCTCCGGAGGGCCAGCCCGGGCCACAGGATGGCCACCACGAAGGTCAGGAGCAGGAGGAAGCCGAGGATCCCGGTGTCGTAGAGGGTTCGGACGTACAGGTTCCCTAGGTAGGCAACCCGCTGTGCCAGCGGCAGCTTGGGCGACTTCTTCGGGGCGAGGTGACGCTGGCCGTACGAGTTCGTGCCGAGTCCGATCAGCGGGTCCTTGGGCAGATCCTGCAGGGCGAGCCGCCACTCCGAGACCCGGTCCGCCCCGGTGCCGCTGCCGAAGTTGACGATCTGGGTGATCGTCGAGCCGACACCGTTTTTCAGGATGGTGCCGGCCGTGGAGCCGGCGAAGGCCAACAGTGCCACGACCAGCGCCCCCACCGCGAGCGAGGTCATCGCGATCTGGGGCACCCGGCTCATCCGCCGGAGCCGGGGTCCATGGAGCCACACGGCCGCCACCGCCGCGATGGCGAAGCCGATCCACGCGCTCCTGGTGAGGCTGGCCAGCATGGCCAGGAAGCAGATCCAGAACCCCACCACGCAGAAACGGCGAGAGAACAGCGGGTTGCGTTCCCGCAGCAGCACGAGGAACGCCACGGCGGCGGCCGCGGCGAAGGAGCCGAAGATGTTGTGTTCGTACGCCACGCCGGCCACGGAAGGCCCGGCCTTGTCGGTGCGGCTGATCCCGAAGTGGCTGTGCAACAGGAAGAACCCGACCAGCGACAGCAGTCCCAACGCGGCGGCCGCCGTCGCCATCACCAGGACCGTCCGGCACGCGAAGATCAGCCGGAAGCGCGTCCCCAGCCCCGTGTACGTGGCCAGGTAGGCCATGATGGCCAGACCCAGCAGCCCCGCGGTCAGGATGCTCTGGGTGCGGTTCACCGCGAAGAGGACGCTGCTCGCCACGTTGACGCCGAAGAAGGCGAGGATGGCCCACTCGGCCCAGCGCCACCGGTTGCGGGTGTCCTCCGTGGTCATCAGGAAGACCCGTAGGGCGAATGGCACGAGGATGATGTGGGCGACCTGGAGGGTGGCCGTCGAGCCTACCCCGAAGCGGTACCGGTTGACGGTCGCGGCAAGCGCCAGCAAGACGAAGAGCACCCGCCAGGGGAGCGTGGTGAGGATGACCAGCAGCCCTGCGCCGGCCGCGGCCAGCGGGAAGGCGGCGCTCCGGCCACCGAAGCGGTTGGCTGCCCCGCCGCCGGCGGCGAGCAGGGCGGCCGCATTCCAATGCTCGAGGCCTCGCCGGCCGTCGATAGCCCTCTTGTTCGTGTTCTTCCGGGCCAAGCCCAATGAACCCCCCGGTGTGATCTATGAGCGCCTCGCCGCGACCTGCCGTTCGGAGGCACAAGGATAGCGGACCCATGGGGTGTCCTGTTACGGCTGTCGGGTCCGAACGTGAGTGTTTCGTGCTTTGGGCTCCGGGGGGCCTGGAGCCCCGGCCTCGCCGCCCTGAACTGGCCCTTTGGCCCACCCGGCAGCTGGTAGAGTGCCGTCCCGCTCGCGCCGAGGGGAAGGCGAGCTCGACGGGAAGGGACGGGGCACGGTGGGTCGGAGCAGCCTGGCGAAGGACGGGCCTCCATTGGGGCGACTCAAGGAGTCACTTGCCCGCAACTGGTGGACCCTGCAGCGGTTCGGGCTCTCCCCGGGCAAGATCCCGCTGCGATTTCGGAACAAGGCCGAGCCACGGGTCTTCTGCGTGAGCATCCCGAAGGCGGGGACGCACCTCCTGGAGCGCGCCCTGTGCCTGCATCCCCGGCTCTACCGGACGCTCATCCCCACCGTGCTCCGGAAGAACATGGATCGCTGGGAGGGGCTGGAGGGGATCCTCCGGCGGATGAAGCCGGGCCAGGTGGTGATGTCTCATCTGCTCTTCGAGCCCGCCTACGCCGGACGATTGCGGGATGTCGGGGTTCCCCTCGTCTTCATGATCCGGGACCCGCGAGACATCCTCCTGGCGCACGTTTTCAACATCACCAGGAGCAAACGGAATCCCTTCCATGACACGCTGACGAGCCGGCCGGAGCTCAGGGACCGCATCGTGCTCGTCATCGAGGGCGACCCCGCGATCAACCTCCCGTCGATGGCGTTTCGGCTGGAGCGGTTCGCCGGCTGGCTCGACGCCGGCGGGTTGGTCGTGCGCTTCGAGGACCTGGTAGGGCCGGCCGGAGGAGGCAGCGCCGAACGCCAGGCGGCGGCCCTCCGTTCTCTCTTCACCCACCTGCGGCTCCCCGCGGGGGATGGCCTGATCGACTCCATCGCCGGGCAGCTGTTCTCCAGCCGGAGTCCGACGTTCCGCCGCGGGGCAACCGGAGATTGGGCGCGGTACCTGGACGCCGAGCTCCGGGACCTCTTCTTCGACCGGACCGGCGATCTCATGGCGCGGTACGGATACGGGCGGGGCGGCCCGTCCTAGGCGATCACGTCGGAACGAGCCCGGTCCTCCTCGAGGAGGTTGCTCTCCTGGGCCTGCTCGAAGGCGCGGACGGACCGCAGGATCATGTCGACCGACCCNNGAGTGTATTGGCGATGTCATTGGCCTCTGCGATGGTCGGCCGGCGATTCGTCACCATGGACTCGAGCAGGTTGGTGGCCACGTAGATCGGCCGGCTCCACCGGTTGGCCCGCCGGACGATGGCCTTCTGGTAGAAGGGCACGTGCTCCAGGGGTACCTCCCTGGACAGGTCGCCCCGGTCGATGATGATGGAGTCGGCCGCCTCGATGATCCCGTCCATGTTCCGGACCCCGGTTCGACTCTCGATCTTGGCCATGATGTGCGACCCCGAGGGGCAGAGCTCTCGGATCGAGCGCACGTCCGGGGCCCCCGAGGCGAACGAGAGCGCGTAGTGGGCGATCCCGTGCCGTTCGCCCACCTCGATGGCTGCCCGATCCTTGTCCGTGAGCGGGGGAAGGGCCGGCGGTGGCTGGATGGTGACCGCCTTGTTGGAGCGGACTCGCCCCCCGCTGGTGACCACCGCGGTCACGCCTCCCGGGCGGACGCCGACCACGCGGAGCAGGGCTCCGTCGAAGTCGATGCTGACCACGCTGCCCACCTGGAGGGTTTCGAAGGTGGACGGCGGCCACAGGGACAGCTCCGCGGACGTCCCGACGACCAGTTCGGCGATCAGGGTGATCTCCCGCCCTTCCTCCAGGACGGCGTCCGCGCTCATGACCCCGCAGCGAACCTGGGCTCCCTCGGTGTCGACGCAGATCGGGATCGTCGAGCTGGCCCGGACGGTCCGGATGTTGTCCTCGAGGGCGGCGAGCGAGGTGTGGGAGAGATTGATGCGAAACAGGTCGACGCGGCGCTGGTCCAGCGCCTCGATCACCGCAGAGTTCAACGAGGCGGGGCCGAGGGTGCACAGGATCTTGACCTTCATGGGGGGAGAGAGTCTACAGGGCGGCACTATGCCCCGGAATAGGGCGTTCGGACGAAGAGCCACCCGGCCGATTGCCACCGCATCGACGCTATGGGATATTGGCGAGCCTCGTTGGGGCGCTCCCTCGCGCCCGCACCTGCAGACATGAAGATCCTCTACATCGCGGGGTCCAGCCGCAACGGAGGCACGCTGCTCGGCCGCATGCTCGGCGAGCTTCCCGGCTTCGCCAGCGTTGGCGAGATGCGCCAGATCTGGTCGAGGGGCTGTCTCCAGGACGTGCCGTGTGGATGCCACGCCGACTTCTCGGCATGCCCGTTCTGGACCCGGGTGGGGACCGAGGCCTTCGGGGGGTGGGATGGTCTCGACCTCACCAGGACGCTCGCCCTGCGAGAGAAGCTGGACCGGCCGACGTCGATTCCCCTGCTGGTGACGGGGGCAGGTTCGCCCAGGTTCAAGGATGAGGTCCGCGAGTACGTCGGCCTGCTCGGGCGGCTGTACCGGGGCATCGAGGGGGTCTCCGGGGCCGAGGCCATCGTGGACTGGTCCAAGAGTCCCTCGCACGCGCTGCTGCTCTCGAAGATCCCCGGGGCCGAGGTGCGGGTGGTGCACCTCGTCCGGGACAGCCGGGGGGTTGCCTTCTCCTTCCTGCGTCCCAAGCGCCGGAGGGGAGAGGACCGTTCGGGGAAGTCCGGACGGGCCGGCGAGGTGCGCAAGACCCCGATCGCCTCGTCGCTCCACTGGCTCTTCACCAACGCCCTCCCCCCGCTCATGTCGGGACCGACCCGGCCGTACATGCGGCTGCGGTATGAGGATCTCCTGGCGAACCCCCGTCGGGTCCTCGAGGCCGTGATCGAGTTCGCTGCCGTCCGGAGAAGCGACCTGCCCTTCCTCAATGACGGCAAGGTGACGCTCGGCCCGAGCCACACGGTCTGGGCCAACCGCATGAGGTTCAAGCAGGGTGAGATCACGTTGCGGCAGGACGATTGGAGGACGGCCCTGCCCGGGAGGACGCGGATCGAGGTGACGGCGATGACGCTCCCGCTCCTCTGGCGGTTCGGGTACGTCCCGAGTCCGGCGCAGCCCGGGCCCTGAAAGCGGCTTTGTTCCCCTACCGTCCGGAGTCGATCACCGACGGCCCGGGGTGCTCACGCAGCCACTCCTCCTCCCACCGGGGCAGCGGTCGGGAATGCAAGGCCACCGGCTCGAGCGGCTTCTGGGAGAAGTTGAAGCCCTGGCTGTAGTCGTACGCCCCGGCATCCCAGGTCGACAGCGGTGGAAGGCCGTAGGTGTTCTCGACGAACGCCATGAGCGAAGCGAAGGACGCCACGTTCGAATCGGTGAAGCCCGCCTTCGCGTAGGGGCTCACGATGACCATGGGAACCCGGATCCCCAACCCGGCCGGCGGAGCGACGTGATCGTAGAAGCAGCCGCAGTCGTCATAGGTGATGAAGATGGCCGTCGAGTTCCATTGATCCGGAGGCCCATTCATGATGGCCGACACGACACGACCGATGTAGTTGTCTCCCTCCAGCATCGAGTACTTGTTGTGCTGGGACTCCTGCAGCTTGGGGAGGACCAGTGAGAGCGACGGGAGGTCACCATTCTTGATGTCCGTGTAGATCTGGTCGGTCACGACCACGTTGTTGTGCTGGGGCCCGTTCAGGCATACCGCGAACGAGGGGCAGATCGTGACCGTGTAGGCGCTGCCTCCCGATTGCCCTCCAGGCTGCCCGTAGATCCGCCAGGGCAGCCCTCCCTGGTCCATCCGGTCCATGATGGTCGGAACCCACGAGACGGGCGTGGGTCGGTATGCGCCGGTCCCGTCCGGACGCGGTACGCACGCCGGCACGTCTATGACGCTTCCCAACGGCGATTTCCACTGGGCGTCCTTGAAGCTGTCGCACCCCCATCCGCTCGCCTTCGGATTGCCGGGCGGGGTGTACGGGTTGTAGCCGGTGAACCCGTCGTGCGTGGCCGCGACCAGCCCCAGGTGGGCGACCCAGCTCGCCACGAAATCGTTCTCGAAGGTCCGATCTGAGATGGCGAAGGCTCTGGCGAGGGCGGTGAGATTGGGTATCGACCCGTCGTTTCCCTGCCTCGGCGTGAGGAATTGCGTGTAACAGGCGTAGTTGTTCTTAGGCCTGCAGCCCTGCACCTTGTCCCAGCCATTCATGCCCCCGCCATTGACGGCCTTCTGCTGTGCAGCGGGGTTGAGCGCGATCGAAGGGGGGATGTCGCGGGCTGCGGACAGCGGGATGGTCTGCCCATCGTGCGTCTTGCCGCTGGTTACCCCGTCGCACCGGTTGTCTTGGACACACAGGTAACCAAGCACGTTGTCGAAGGAGTGGTTTTCCTGGAAGAGGATCACGACGTGCTGGATCGGGCTGCTCGCGGGCACGCCGGACACCGGCTCGTGGCCGACGCTGAGTGCCGAGATGACACCCATCAAGAACACTACGAGCAGGATGCGGCGCACGAACACGCCAGTTGAGCCCTTCATCCGAAGACGGCCAGTGTCCCGGAGAATGGCCAGGACGTCAACCGCCTTTCGGGCATCGCGGATTGGCCGAACGGCGGGGGAGGACCGGCGACCCGAACGGGGGGGTAGGCCATCGCCGGGCCTTCCGAGCGGGCCGGCGCCGAGGACTACAACCTTCGAATTGACCTTCCCCTCCGGCGCGGGATTTGCTAGGAATCCGCTTCTGTCATGTCGGTCTACCGCCGATACCGCCGGAAATGAGGCGACGGGTCCGCTTCAGTTGGTCGGTCCTCCTCGTATGGGGCACTGAGCTTGGCCTGTCTCTAGCAGCAGTTCTGTCACTCTTTGTGCCGACCGCAAGCACTGGCGCCGGTCCACGCCCAGTTGGATGGTCAATTGGCGCCACAATCCCCGCCGGATACCCCGGAGGCTGGGACGTCTCGTACGCCTACTTCCCTCCGCTCGATCAGGTCGTGCTGTTCGGTGGGTCGCCCAAGACCGAGACGGAGAAATGGAACAGCCAGACGTGGCTGTACGCGGGCGGCCAGTGGAAGAAGGGCCCGGCCGCCCCCACCGGGCTCACCGCGCGTGGAGGAGCGGCCATGGCGTTCGACCCGGACATCGGGAAGATGGTTCTGTTCGGAGGCGGGGGCCCGGATTGGCCGTTGCCCAACGACACCTGGCTCTGGGACGGAACGGGCTGGTCACCGGGCCCGGCCTCGCCTCAGGGGCTGACCGGGCGGGTCGGCGCGCGGATGGTCTACGACGACGCCATCCACAAGATCGTCCTGTTCGGCGGCTCCGGAGCCGTCCCGTACCGGGAGACCTGGCTCTTCGACGGGGCGCAATGGTCGAGGGGGCCGAGCCCGCCCCAGGGCATGAGCGCCAGGGTGTTCTTCGGCATGACGTACGACCCGGTGCTGCAGGAGGTCTTCGTGGCCGGCG
>VAYG01000139.1:0-8447 GCA_005885015.1 Actinomycetota bacterium
TCTCGCCTCGAAGGTAACTGACTGCGGGTACGGTGTGTTCCTTCCGGTCCCGACGGACGTGCTACCCAGGCTTGCGGGCCTTCACGATCACACCCGTGGCCACGTGGTCCTGGTGGTCGGACGGAATCGTCCGCCGCATCTCCGAGATGACTTCCGGCGTGAACAGCGGGTAGAGGGTGGCCTCGTCGATTCCGAATGGCCGGTGGCCTCCCATCCACACGTTGTGGAAGCCGGCTCTCTCGAGCTTCCCGGCGAAGACACGCTCCGCCATGGCACCGGACACTCAACCGGACCAGGCGCTCTGGTCGTTCGCCACCTCGGGCGGGAGCTCACCCTCGACCGTCAGGTCGGCCAGGCAGATGCGCCCACCCGGCCTGAGGACCCGGAAGATCTCCGCCAGAGCGCGGCTCTTCCGGGCCGAGAGGTTCAGGACACCGTTCGAGATCACCACGTCGACCGACCCGTCCGGGAGGGGGATAGCCTCCATCTCGCCCCGGAGGAATTCGGTCCATCCGGATACGCCGGCCGCGGCGGCGTGGCGCCGACCCCGCGCGCGCATCTCATCGACGATGTCGAGGCCGATGGCCGTTCCGAGTGGGCCGACTCGGCGGGCCGCCAGGATCGTATCGATCCCACCGCCGGAGCCCACGTCGAGAACGGTCTCTCCAGGTTGCAAGAACGCATACCGGACCGGATTCCCCACGCCCAGGGCCCACTCGATCGACCCTTCGGGGATCTCAGCCAGCTCGGACTCGGAGTAGAAACGGCGTGCAACGGGGTGGCCCCCACCTGTGGAGATCCCGGAGTAGGCGTTCCGGACGGCCTCCTTGATCTCGTCCTGGTACATGAGGTCCCTGGCCATGGGATGTCGTCAGAGCTCCTCGACGAACCGCTCGAGGCGCGCCTTGACCTCCGGAGGGATCTCCTGTGATGTCTTCGACCCCAGGAACTCCCGTATCTCCTGGCCGAACTCGAGCTCCCCGCAGCACTTGCGGCAGAAGGACAGGTGCCGCTCCACCTTGTCGTGGTCCTCCGGCGAGATGGCGTCGTCCAGGTAGTCCCAGAGCTGCCGAACCGCCTCAGTGCATGGGATCACGCGCTTACTCTCGGTCATCGCACGGCCTCCTGGCGGAGGAGCCCGATCTCCTCCGCGTAGATCCACAGCTCCTTCTCGAACAACCGCCGCCCTCGGTGGATCCGGGCAAGGATCGTGCCCAACGGTGTGTCGAGAAGCCGGGCGATCTGCTTAGTGGCGAATCCGTCCATGTAGCGGAGCACCAGCGGGCCCCGGTAGATCTCCGGCAGCCGCATGAGCACCACTCGAACGTCATCCTTGTCGAAGGCCTGAAGGAAGTCGTGATGCAGCGTGTCGGAATAGGGGAGGGGGTCCTCATCGATCAGCGTCCGGTAGAGAGAGAACTCCTCCACCTCGTCCACGGGGAACTCCTCAACCGACCGAGCCCGCTTGCGCAGCTGGTCCCGGAACACGTTCACCAGGATCGTCTTCAGCCAGCGGCCTCCGGTGGCATCCTCCTTGAGGCTGCCGAACGACCGATATCCGTGCAACAGCGCCTCCTGCACCATGTCCTCCGCCCCGTCCCTCACGAGTCTTCGGGCCAGCGAGTACAGAGCCGGAAGCTCAGCAGCGGCCAGCCGCTGGAATGCTTCCCTCGAGCGATCCCGAACCTCGCCTTCGCCCATGCCTCCGGGTCTCCACGACATGCCCTTCGCAGACTAAAGGACGAATCCCAGAGCGATTTCATTGCATCGCCGGCGACATGCAATGCCCAGCCTGTCGGTGGCGTCTGTTGTGGGCAGCAGGAGGTGTGTGGGTGACGAATGCCGCGGCCGGGGCACTAGTGGCGCTGCGAGGTCTCGCAGCGCAGAGGAGGAGTTGAGCCGACGATGGCTGGCGCGATGACAGAACTGATGTGCGCGAAATGCGGAGGGCTGGCCGACGGATGGAAGTGCGCGATCTGCGGGTCGGAGGCGCTACAGCACGACTCGAACCATCTGCACGTCGGCTCCGATCGCTACTGCACCCTCAAGTGTGCCCAGTGCGAGGAGGCCGATGTGCTGTGCACCTGTGTTGGGTGAACGAAGGCACCGAGCCACTCTCCCAACATGGGAATGGTCGAGGGGCCCGGCTTCTGCCGGGCCCCTCGCGTGAGCCCCTGATCGAGCCGGCTCGATCAGGCGCCCGTCCCGTTCGACTGCGATCCGTGCGGTCCGCCGCCGAATCCGGTCTGGATGCTCGTCACCTTGAAATTCCTGTCGACCTTCACGGTGACGAACGTTCCGTCGGCCTTGCGCACGTGCGCCTCGTAGGGCGACCCGTCCGAATCCGTCTCGACCCGGATGATGGTGCCGCCCGGCACGGCGGCCAGGGCTGCCGCCTTCACCTTGCTTGCGGTGCCGTCCGTGAGCAGTGTCTCGCCCGGACCGTGCCTCATCGTGGCCGGGTTGGTCCCCCCGTTCGACGCGGACGAGCTCGCCGAAGAGGAAGAGCTCGGCGACTGTGCGCCAGCGATGTGCGTGCCCGCCAGGATGCCGCCGGCCAGGAGTCCGCTGGCCACCAGGCCGGCGGCGGCCAGCCGTCTCCGAGCTGAAGCCCTCCAGGGCCTCTCCTTGACCTCGTTGCCGTCCATCTCCACCCCTTTCCGTCGTGGCGGCTCCTTCGACCGCCGATGACCCGCATGCTGGTGGATGAACCCGTGACGATCGTCAGAGCGGCCTGAGAGCGAACCAAGAATCACCGCCCCCGGTGAGTGTTAGCGTTCGGGCGACCGGGACATCGCGAGTGAGAGGGGAGGGACGATGAAGGACTTCAAACAGTTCCTGCTCCGGGGCAACGTGGTCGATCTGGCGGTCGGCATCGTGATCGGTGCGGCCTTCGGAGCGCTCGTGGCAGCCCTCGTGGCCGACCTGATCACCCCAATCATCGCCGCCATCCTCGGCAAGCCGGACTTCTCGAACCTCACCTTCACCATCAACGGGAGCGTGTTCCGGTATGGGCACTTCATCAACGCCCTGATCGCGTTCGCGTCGATCGCCGTTGCGGTCTTCTTCTTCGTGGTCAAGCCGGTGAACGCCTTGATGGCCCGGCGCCGGACCGAGCTGCCGCCCGATCCGCTGACCAGGGAATGCCCGGAGTGCAAGAGCAGCATCCCGGTGGGTGCGCGCCGGTGCGCCTTCTGCACGGCGGAAGTCGTGCCGGCGGCGTGACCGACCGAACTGCGGCGATGGAGGCGAGATGAACAAGGCGGAGTTGGTCGAGGAGATCGCGTCGAGAACCAGGTTGCCGGCGAGCGACGTCGGCACCGTCGTGGAGTCGTTCATGGACGTGGTGACCCGCTCGGTGGTGCGGGGGGAGAAGGTCGTGCTCTCCGGGTTCGGCACCTTCCATCGCCAGGCCCGAGCTCGCCGGACGGCCCGGAACATCTGGGCCGACCGGGCCATCCGGGTCCCGGCTCGCAACGTACCGTCGTTCCGGCCGGGGAAGCCCTTCAAGGACGCCGTGGCCCGCCGGCGACGTTCCACCGCTCGGTAGCTGCGCTACTTCACCAGGCGGCGGTGAAGCAGGTTCATCGGCACGACGAACAGCGCACCAGTCACGACCACGATCCACGCCGCCGCTGCCGCCGCGGAGCCGATGTCCCCGGTGAGGATCAGGGCCCGCATGAGGTCGACCGCCTGATGCAGCGGGATGAACCACGCCACGACCTGCACCCAGTTGGGCATGCGGTCGAGGGGAAAGAAGATCCCGCTGAACAGGAACATGGGCGTGATGAACATGGTCCAGTAGTACGTGTAGTAGTCGATGAGGGGAATGACGGCGGTGAAGGACAGCCCGATGGCGGAGAACATCATCCCGGTGAGGGCGACGGCAACCGGCGTCAGCACCGCCCACCAGGAGTGGACCACTCCGAAGCTGGAGGCGATCGCCAGGAAGACGGTGCCATAGATCAGGGAGCGGGTCGTCGACCAGAGCATCTCGCCCAGCCCGATGTCCTCGATGGTCAGCGGGGTCGACATCACCGCGTCATAGATCTTGCCGAACTGCATCTTCACGAAGCAGTTGAAGGTGACCTCGAACGACGCGCCGAACATCGCCGCCGTGGCGACCAGGCCGGGCGCGATGAAGTCGATGTATCGAACGCCCTTGATCCGAGCGAGGTAGGCGCCGAGCCCCAGCCCCATGGCCAACAGGTAGAGGAACGGCTCGAAGAAATTCGGGACGATGTTGTCGGGAACCCGGACGATGTCGCGGAGGAACCCGCGTCCGGTGCGATGGGCGGCGGCGGTGGCGACCCGGGCCATTATTCGAGGAGCCCCCGCCCGGTCAGCGAGAGGAACACATCTTCCAGCATCCCGCCGCGCAGCCACACCGACGAGGGATCGAGCGGGAGGGCACGGACCTTGGCCAGCAGGGCGTCGCCGTCCCCCGTGTAGAAGAGCCACCGGTCGGCCAGCCGCTCGGTTCGATCGGCCACCGGCTCCAGGGCGGCCAGGCCGGCCTCCGCGTCGAGGGGTGGCTCGAACACCTCGATGACCTGCGGAGACGTGTGACCCGCCACGAGCTCTCGGGGAGAACCCTCCACCAGGATCCGCCCCTCGTGCATGATCACCAGCCGGTCGCAGAGCTGGGACGCCTCTTCCATGTAATGGGTGGTCAGCAGGAGCGTCACGCCCTGCCGCTTCAGCGAACGGAGCTTCTCCCAGACGAGGTGACGGGCTTGCGGATCGAGCCCCGTGGTCGGCTCGTCCAGGATCAACAGCTCGGGCTCGTTCATCAGCGAGCGTGCCACCAGGAGGCGCCGCTTCATCCCTCCGGAGAGGGCGTAGATCCTCCAGTCCCGCTTGTCCTCCAGGGCCACGAAGGACAGGAGCTCCTCGGCCCGCGGCGTGGAGACCTTGGGCGAGATGTCGAAGTACCGCGCGTAGATGATCAGGTTGTCGATGACGCTGACCTCTTCGTCGAGGTTGTTCTCCTGGGGGACGACGCCCATGCGCCGCTTGATCCGGCGGCCATCGACCCACGCGGGCATCCCCAAGACGGTCAGCTCGCCTCCCGTCGGTGGCGAGGAGCAGGAGATCATCCGCATGGTGGTTGTCTTGCCCGCGCCGTTGGGTCCCAGGAAGCCGAAGCACTGCTCGGCGTCGACGTGGAAGTCGATGCCTTTGACCGCTTCGAACTGCCCGAAGCGCTTCGTCAGGCCACGCGCCACCACCACCACCGGATCCGACATGGCGCTTCGAGTGTAACGAGGGAGCCGATGACCCTCGGGTGATGGCTCCCAGCGACTGCGGGAACCTAGGCGAAGCTGATGATCTTCAGGCCGCGGGCGACCTTATGGCCCATCTCCTCGGCGAGGTCGAAGACCACCCGTTGCCCGATCCGCAGATATCGGATATGGCCGGATCCTTCCGTGGAGGCCTGGTCGATCCGAACCTCCGTCCCGTCGTCCATGAGCAGAGAGCCGGTCCGGCTTTCCAGCTCGTAGTCCTTGATCGTTCCCTGGGCCACCCTGGGGCCTCCGCGTCTCCTCGGTCGTTCAGACGTGTTCGGACAGTCTGGCCGCCAGCCCCAGGTCGAGGCAAACGGCGCGGGTACGGCTGGCCCGCGGTGACTCGAGCACTCGACGGATGTCGGCGGGCCGATCCAGGTCGAAGGCCAGCTCGGCGATCCGTGCCTCTTGGAATGTCACGCCCCGCCGGTACGCTTCGGCCCGGTGTCTCGAGAACGAGGATCTCCCGAATCGGGCGGCGATCGCGGAGGGGGGCCGGCGGATGAGGAGATTCGTCCCGCCGTCCGAGTGGGCCGGCGCGGCCACCACGGACGCGTTGGCCCCGAGGGCCAGGCCGCGAGCCAGCCCCGGCGCCGTGAGGAGCGGGAGGTCCGCCAGCACCACCGCGAGATGGCTCTGCCGTCCCCGCACGTCGCCCTGGGCCTGATCAATGGCAGCGAGGAGCGCGCCGCCCTGTTCCTGCACGCACCGGGCCCCACGGCGGGCCGCGATCTCGAGGGCGGCCTCCGCGCGGGACACCACCCGGACCTCCCATCCAGCCTGGGCCATGCACGCGTCCAGGACGTCCTCGAGCTGAGCCGGCTCTTCGTGGAGTCGAGGCCGTTGACCGGCACCACGATCACTCGCATGCCTCTCGTAGAATAGCCGCGCCCCGCAGCCTGGAGACCCAGTGGAGCAACCTGAGCCCTGGTACCGATTCGCCGAGCTGACCCTTCGCCCGTTGGTCGCCCTGTGGTTCAACTGGCGGTTCGAAGGGATGGAGCACATTCCCCCCGAGGGTCCACTCCTGGTGGCGGGCAACCACGTGTCCTACTTCGATCCCCTGGCCCACGGGTACATGCTGGTGAGGGCGGGGCGCCGGCCCCGGTTCATGGCCAAGAAGGAGCTGTACGCGAACTCCTTCATGCGCAGCCTCCTCGAGGGAGCGGGTCAGATCCCCGTGGAGCGGGGAACCGGGTCCCACGCGCCCGTCGAGGCGGCAGTGAACGCGTTGGGGGAGGGAGAGTGCGTCCTCGTGTATCCGGAGGGCACCGTCACCACGAATCCGGACAACACCCCGATGCGGGCGAAGACCGGCATCGCCCGGCTGACGCTGACCACGGCCGTGCCGGTCCTGCCGATCGCGGTGTGGGGCTCGCAGCACGTGTGGCAGCGCGAGGGAGCGAGGAGCCTGGCGTTCGGGCGTCCCGTCTGGGTGAAGGCCGGGGCACCCCTGGACTTCTCCGAGTACGAGGACGAACGAGACAACCCCCAGACGTTGCGCAAGGTCACCGACGCGATCATGGACGAGCTGACCGGGCTGGTGAACGACATGCGGGTGCGATACCCCAAGCGCTGGCGGTGACCGGGCCGGTCATCGCCGGCGTACCCACCTGATGCCCGTCGAGCCGCGCGTCGCGGTGGTGGGGTCGGGTTCGTGGGGGAGCGCCCTGGCGGGCGTGGTCGCCGGCAAGGGGGTGAAGACGATCCTGTGGGCCCGCCGGCCCGAGCTGGCCGAGGCCATCGCCACCCGGCACGAGAACCCCGACTACCTCCCGGGCAGCCCCTTGCCCGATTCCCTGATGGCCACCGATGACCTGGCGAAGGCGGTCGAACGGTCGACCGCGGTGGTGATGGCAGTTCCCTCCCACGGGTACCGGGACGTCTTCCGCCGCGTGGCGCCGCTCCTCGCGTCGGACGCCCCGGTGATCTCGCTGACCACCGGATCGCCGTCCTCTCCGGTCCGAACCTGGCTCGGGAGGTCGCCATGGGCCAGCCGAGCGCCACGGTGTTGGCGTGCGCCGACGAGGGCCGGGCCAGCGAGCTTCAGGGGCTGTTCATGGCTCCGACGTTCCGCGTCTACACCAACCCGGACGTGGTCGGGGTCGAGCTCGGGGGTGCGATGAAGAACGTCATCGCCATCGCCGCCGGCATCGCCGCCGGATTGGGGTTCGGCGACAACGCCAAGGCGTCGCTGATCACCCGGGGCCTGGCCGAGCTGGCCAGGCTGGGCGCGGCCATGGGCGGGAACCCGCTCACGTTCGCGGGACTGGCCGGCATGGGAGACCTCGTGGCCACGTGTTACTCGCCGCTCTCCCGCAACCGAATGGTCGGGGAGCAGCTCGGCAAGGGGAGGACGCTCGAAGCCATCGTCTCCGAGATGAAGATGGTGGCCGAGGGAGTGAAGACGTCGCGACCCCTCTGCGCGCTAGCCCATGCCCATGGGCTGGAGGTTCCGATCTCCGAGCAGGTGGTGCGCGTGCTCTACGAGGGCGTGGCCCCAACGGACCTGGTCCGCTCACTCATGCTTCGCGAAGCGAAGCCTGAGCTGCACGGGCTCGAAGGGTAGTCAGCGGGATCGGCGGGACGGAGTGCCCCGCACACCTAGGACTGATGCAGGTCGGCCCAGCGGAGCCGGGCCCGCTCCACCGCCGATTCGGCCCGCCTGGACAGCACCGCCGCGCTCTCGTCTCCGTTCCACTCGGCGACCCCGGCCGAGATGGTGAGGGGACCGTTCTGGATGGTGGAAAGGCGCCGGGCGATCCCGATGGCCGCCTCGGCCGAGCATCCGAGCAGGAGCGTCTCGAATTCTGACTCATCGGTCCTGGCCAGCACGTCGCCCTTCCGGATGCGATCCCTCCACAGGGATGCGGTCGACCGCAGCAGCCGGTCGGCTTCTCGCCGCCCGTGCTCCTCCGTGAACGCGGCGAAGGAATCGAGGTGCAGAGCGACAACGCACGCCGGCTGGCGCGCCTCCTTCTCTTCCGCGAGCAGCTGGGGGACCCGAAGCTCCCAGCCCCGGCGGTTGGGCAGCCCCGTCAGGCTGTCCATCGGCTCGACCACGTTGCTCCGCTCAGCTCTCCGGCGGATCCACGTGAAGACGACGTGCACGGCAAAGGCGACGGCCACCGTCGCCGCCCCCAACACCGCCGTCTCTCG
>VAYG01000139.1:8496-22516 GCA_005885015.1 Actinomycetota bacterium
CCAGTCCGGCCATGATCTCCATCCGGGTTCCGAACGAGGCCAGCCAGAACGTCGGGAGCAGCACGAACGCCGAGGCGCTCCAGGGCGAGACGTCCAGCAGCAGCTGGAGCCGGACCCCCACCAGGAGGGCCAGGATGGGGGGGATGGCCTTCAAGAAGTCGGGCAGCCGGTGCCACGGCACGATCACGGTGAGCACGATGGCCACGGCGATCACCGCACCGGCCTGGAACTCGAAGCCCGGACGGGAATCGGCGGTGGATGGCACCGTCCCGGCTAGCAGCCAGAGCATGGTCGCTCCGGCCAGGGGCCCGATCTGACGGAACAGCGTCTCCCGGCCCAATCCTCCGGATCGAAGCTTCGCTCTCATGGCTTGCGCGTTCCTCCCCCCGTTGGGCGCGGAATCCTGGACGGGAGCGCCGGCGCGGCCTGCGCTGGTACCCGTACTCGGGTAGATATCGGAGGTCTCTCGCGGGTCCCGGATGCATCGGTCGACCTATTTTCCGATGGGCCGGATCGGGGTCGCCCGCCCCGTTCGGTGGACCCGCCCTCGGTCAGATCAGACCAAGCTTGCGGCCGACCTTCTCGAACGCCTCCAGGGCCTCCCTGAGGTCCTCCTCCGTATGGTCGGCCGTGACGATCGTCCGGACCCGGGCCTGACCGCGGGCCACCGTCGGGAAGACGATGGCCGGGGTGAACACGCCCTCCTCCCACAAGAGATGGGAGAGCTCGACGGCCTTGGTCTCCTCCCCGGCGATCACCGGGCTGATGGGCGTCTCGCTCATCCCGGTGTCGAACCCGCGGTCGTGCAGCCCGGCCTTGAACAGGGCCGTGTTGGTCCACAGGCGGTCGATGCGCTCGGGCTCGTCCCGGATCACGTCGAGGGCGGCGATGCAGGCGGCGGCCACGCCGGGTGGGGCCGACGTGGAGAACAGGAAGGGCCGGCCTCGGTTGACCAGCCACTGGATCAGGTGGGAAGGGCCGGCGATGAAGCCTCCGAGCACGCCGATCGCCTTCGACAGGGTCCCCACCTGGATGTCGACCCGCGACGGGTCGAGCCCGAAGTGGGCCACCGTGCCCTTGCCGCCGGGACCGAGCACCCCGCTGGCGTGCGCGTCGTCGATCATCATGATCGCCTGGTGCTTCTCGGCGATCTGGACGAGGTCGGGGAGTGGGGCGATGTCGCCGTCCATGGAGAAGACCCCGTCGGTGATCAACAGCTGCCGGCGGCCCCGGTCCTTCGTCTCATCGAGCAACCGGTCGGCCGCGGCCCAGTCCTTGTGCGGGAAGACCTGGATCTCCGCCCTGGACAGCCGGGCTCCGTCGATGATCGACGCGTGGTTCAGCTGGTCGGAGACGATCACGTCCTCTTTGCTGAGGATCGCCGCCACCGTCCCCGAGTTCGCCGTGAACCCCGACTGGAACATGAGCGCGTCCTCGGCGCCCTTGAACTCGGCGAACCGGCGCTCCAGCTCCCGGTGCAGGGTCATGGTCCCGGCGATGGTCCGCACCGCCCCGGATCCGGCTCCGTATTCCATGGACGCCTCCGCCGCGGCCGCCTTCAGCCGGGGGTGCGCCGCCAGCCCGAGGTAGTTGTTGGAGGCGAGGTTGATCACGTCCCGGCCGTCGAACCGCGTCCGGGCGGCCTGGTGCAGCTCGAGGACACGAGGGTGCAGCGCCGTGCCGGCCCGCTCCAGCTCCTCGAGCTGCTGCCTCAGGTAGTCCAGGCTGGCTCGTGCCATCTCGCCGTCCTCCTTTCGACGGTCACGGAAGCAGGATCACCTTTCCCGATCTTCCGGATGTCATCACCTCGAAGGCCTCGGCGAAGCGCTCCAGCGGGAAGCGATGGGTGATCACCGGGGCGACGTCGACCATGCCGGTGGCAAGCAGGGTGGTGGTCTGCTGCCATGTCCGGAACAGCTCCGGTGAGGTCGAGGGAGACCGGCCCCGGCGGGAGCCCCAGCAGGGACATCCGCCCGCCCGGGGCGAGCATCCGGGTCCCCTGGTCGATCACCGACGGGACTCCCGACATCTCCAGCACGACCTCGGCCCCGTGGCCCTCCGTCGCGGCGGATACCGTCGCCACCGGGTCCTCCTTCGTGGGGTCGATGACCGAGTCCGCGCCCATCTGCTTGGCCAGCCCCTGGCGGAACTCGTTGGGCTCCACAGCGATGACCTGGCGCGCTCCCGCCGCCCGGGCCACGCCCACGGCGAACAGGCCGATGGGGCCGCATCCCAGGACGACCACGGTGGCCCCGACGATCTCCGAGGCACCTTCGCCGCTGAAGGCGGTGTGCACCGCGTTGCCGAAGGGATCATGGATCGAGGCGACCTCCGGAGGGATCCGCCGATCGACCTCCCAGGCGTTCCGTTCCGGGATGAGCAGGTACTCTGCGAACCCGCCGTCGAGGTCCACGCCCAGGATCCGGAGGTTCTCGCAGATGTGCGCGCGGCCGCTCCGACAGGGGGGGCAGAACCCGCAGAAGAGGTGTCCTTCCGCGGACACGAACCGGCCCGGCCCCAGATGGTGGACCTCCGGGCCGACCGCCGCGACCCGTCCGGCCACCTCGTGGCCGAAGGTCATCGGCAGTCCGTGGATCCGTCCGGCCGCCCAGGGGTCCCAGTTGTAGATGTGCAGGTCGGTGCCGCAGATCGAGGCGGCCTCGACCTCGACCAGGACCTCGCCTGGGCCCGGGGTGGGGACCGGAACCTCCGCCAGCTCGGCGCCGGCCTCCGGCCGAACCTTCCGCAGGGCTTTCATCGCGGAGGGGAGCGAGGGCGCCCGATCGGGTGGCGCAGCCCTTGCGGCCCGCTCCTGGCGCACCCCTTTCGGCTCTCGACCCAACGGCAGCTCCTGTGGCGGGCGACGAGAGAGAGCTTACGCGGGGCTTCGTCCGGGGGTCCATCCAGCCGGCACGCCCGAGATGCGGGCCGCCGTGCTCCTCGCCGCGGCGTGCCGTTTCGCTATGCTGCGGTCTCGCCAGCCATTCGACACACGGAGGACACGTGGCCCAGCAGAACGAATCGACCGCTCTCGACCTGGCTCACCGATTCTGGGAGGGACTCCTGGAGCTCGAGCCGTGGATCGGGACCTACATCGGGGACGAACGGTACGACGACAAGCTCCCCGACCCCAGCGAGGAGGGCCTGGCGAAGAAGAAGGACTTCTTCGACAAGGCACTGGCGGACCGGTCCGGCGTCGATGGGGCGAACCTCGACGTGGACCTGCGGACCGCGCTGGACGTCCTGGAGAACGGGAGCCGCCGCGAGCTCGAGTCGATCCGGTGGAGGATGGATCGGTTCGCCGCGGTGACCCATCTGTTCGGGCCGGGTAACCTGCTGGCCGATCTGGGGTCGTTGCAGCGAGCGGACACCCCCGAGCGGGTGGAGCGGTACGCGACCCGCCTGTCCGGTATCCCCAAATACCTTGGCGCAATCGCCGAAGTGGCCGACGGAGCGGTGAAGGCCGGGCAGGTCGCGCCCGGCATCGTGGTGGACCGGGCCATTGGGCAGATCGAGCGGCTGCTCTCCCTGGATCCCGAGGAATCCCCGGCGATGTCACCGGTCCAGGGGGACGAGGGCCGGGCTCGGGTGGCCAAAGCCCTTCGGGAGGACGTGTGGCCCGCCTACGCCGGCTACCTGGAGGCCCTCAAGCGGTACCGGCCCGCGGCCCGCGACACCATCGGCCTCCTGGCCCTGCCCGACGGCGACGCGATGTACGCCACGCAGATCCTGTCCTACACGACCCTCCCCCTTGAAGCGAAACGGGTCCACGAGATCGGGCTCGAGCAGCTGGCGAAGGTCCAGGAGGAACGGCGGCAGATCGCCGAGCGGCTCGGATTCGCGGACCCCGCTTCGGCCATCGCCGACCACACGGCGGGCGGCGAGAACACGGCGACGACCCGGGAGGAGATGTTGCGGGTGGTCGAGGATCAGGTCCGGCGGAGCTGGGACCGGGCCCCCGACTTCTTCGGCCGGCTCCCCCAGCAAAACTGCCAGGTCAAGAAGGTGGAGGAGTTCCGCGAGGACGACATGCCCGGGGCGTTCTACCAGCCGGGCACGGCCGACGGCTCGCGGCTGGGCGTGTACTTCGTGAACACCGGCCACCTGGCCGCCCGATACCTCCACCAGACGGCGACGACGAGCTTCCACGAGGCCAACCCGGGCCACCACTTCCAGATCACCATCGAGATGGAGTTCACCGATCGCCTGCCCCTCCGCCGGTTCGGAGGCTTCCTGGTGGGTGACGCCTTCGTCGAGGGGTGGGGCCTGTACAGCGAGCGGCTGGCAGACGAGATGGGGTTGTTCCTGGACGACTACGAGCGCCTGGGGATGCTCGAGGCGCAGGCCTTCCGGGCATGCCGGCTCATCGTCGACACTGGGATCCACGCACTGGGATGGGACCGGGAACGGGCCGTGCTGCAGATGATGGAGGCCGGGACGTCGCGCCCCGACGCGGAGATCGAGGTCGACCGGTACATCTCCATCCCCGGCCAGGCGCTCGCTTACATGATCGGGCAGCTGGAGATCCAGCGGTGGCGATCCGACGCCGCCGGGCGGGGCACGCCCCTCAAGGAGTTCCACGACCGGTTGATGGCGCTGGGCTCCCTCCCCCTGGGCGTGCTGGAGCGCGAGCTGAAGGACGGGGCGCGCACCTAGCAGCGTGACCGGACGGGTCGCCGGCTTCTGCGAAGGGAAGCCGGGTAGGCTTGGCACATGGGAGAGGGCGAAGGCGGGTCCGGTGGCGATGCCGGCCGCCGGGGTGCGGGATTCTCCACGCGGGCCATCCACGACGGAGACATCGCCCCGGGAAGCGTGGCGGAACAGCCGGTCTCGCCGCCGGTGTGGCTGACCTCCGATTACCTGTACGAGGGGCTGGAACACTACGCGGACGTCATCAACGAACGGCGCCCCGGCTACGTGTACGGGCGCTACGGCAACCCGACCCATACCGCGTTGCATCGGGTCCTCGCCTCGCTGGACGGAGCGGAGACGGCCTGGTCCTTCGGCAGCGGCATGGCGGCGATCCACACCGCGCTGACCTCGCTGCTCCGGGCGGGCGATCACCTGGTGGCGCAGCGGACTATCTACGGGGGAACGTATTCGCTGCTCACGAAGGTGTTCCCCGGCTACGGGATCGAGACGAGCTTCGTCCGGCCGGAGCCCGATGAGGTGGCGGAAGCGGTTCGCCCGACGACGAAAGCGGTGCTGGTCGAGACCCTGGCCAACCCGACCTTCGGCGTGGCCGACATCGCCGCCATCGGCGAGCTCTGTGCGGAGCGGGGAGTACCGCTGGTGGTGGACAACACCATCGCCACCCCGTACCTCCTTCGTCCATTCGACCACCAAGTACATCGGCGGCCACTCGGACCTGATCGGCGGGGCCGTCACGGGCTCCCGCCGGCGGATCGACCCGATCCGCCGGCTGGCGCTGGATCAGGGGACCACGGCCGGCGCCTTCGAGGCCTGGCTGGCCCTGCGCGGAATACAGACGCTGGTCCTGCGCATGGAACGGCAGTGCGCCACTGCCCTCGAGCTGGCCCGGGCCCTGGCCGCGCACCCCAAGGTCGCCTCCGTCGGGTACTCGGGCCTGCCCGAGCACCCCGACCACGCCCGCGCCGCCGCGCTCTTCGACGGCGGGAGGTTCGGGGCCATGCTGGCCGTCACGTTGCGCAGCGGGTACGAAGGGTGGCTCCGAGCCTGCGACGCGCTCAGGCTGGTCCGCGTGGGCTCGTCGTTCGGCAGCCTTCGCTCCCAGGTCTGCCACCCCGCGACCACCAGCCACCGGCAGCTCGCCGCCGAGGAGCGAGCGGAGGCCGGGATCGAGGATGGCCTCCTGCGCGTCGCCGTGGGCGGCGAGGATGCCTCGGACCTGGTCGAGGACGTGCTCCAGGCGCTGGACAAGGCATGAGCGGCGATCCAGATCGCGGCGGACCGAAACGCCGTGTCGTGGTGGTCTTCGGAGGTCGCTCCGCCGAGCACGAGGTGTCGGTGGCCTCGGCCCGATCGGTCGTGAACGCCCTGGATCCACGCCGCTACGACGTCCTGCTGATCGGGATCGACAAGCGGGGGCGCTGGCATCAGCTGCCGGAGCTGCCAGCGGCGCCGAGGGCCGGGGGCGAGCTTCCCGGCGTCACCGGCGAGGAGGGACCCGGGGTCTCCCTGGCCCGCGACCCGGTTGAGTCTGCCATCGTCAACGAGCAAGGGGAGCGGACCCAGATCGACGTCGTGTTCCCGATCCTCCACGGGCCCTATGGCGAGGACGGGACCATCCAGGGGATGCTCGACCTCGCCGGCATCCCCTACGTCGGGGCCGGTGTGCTCGGGTCGGCCCTGGGGATCGACAAGGCCGTCCAGAAGGTCCTGTTCGTCGCGGCCGGGCTCCCCGTGGTGCCGCACGAGGTCGTCCACGAGCGGGAATGGGAAGAGGACCGTGAGGGCGTCGAGGCTCGGGCGGCCGGGCTGGGCCTGCCGCTCTTCGTGAAGCCGGCCACGCTGGGGTCGTCGGTCGGCATCACCAAAGTGGGGAACCTGCAAGACCTGCCGGCGGCGATGGAGGAAGCGCTCTCTTATGCGCGGAAGGCCCTGATCGAAACCTCGATGGAGGGCGCGCGGGAGATCGAGTGCGCCGTCCTGGGCAACGACGACCCGGTAGCCTCCGTCCCCGGCGAGGTCGTCCCCGGCGGGGAATGGTACGACTACCGCGCGAAGTACATCGAGGAAGGCACGAAGCTCGAGGTTCCGGCTCGGCTCCCGGAAGAGGTGACCGAACGGATCCAGCGGATGGCGGTGGCCGCGTTCAGGGCGATCGACGCGTCGGGGATGGCCAGGGTCGATTTCTTCTATCGCCAGCCCGATCAGGTGCTGGTGAACGAGATCAACACGATCCCCGGGTTCACCACCATCTCGATGTACCCGAAGATGTGGGAGGCCTCCGGGCTCTCGTACCCCGACCTGGTCGACAGGCTCGTGGAACTCGCCATCGAGCGGCACGAGAAGGAGCAGAAGCGCGGCCGCACGCTTCCTGACTGACGCGCGGACGGCGCGGCGGGCGAGCGATCCCTACAGGTGGACGACGGGGCAGGTGAGCGTGCGAGTAATCCCCTCCACGGCCTGGATCTTCGCCACCACCAACTTGCCCAGCTCATCGACGTTGCGCGCCTCGGCGCGCACGATCACGTCGTGGATGTAGGCGTTGACCACGTTCCCCTCCCCTGGATCAGTGGTGGTCGGTATCGTAGCGGCCTTTCGCCCGTGTCACATATCCTGAGTCGGTGCCGCGATCTCGCAAGCGCCGCAAGGCCGGCGACCCGCTCGAACCGTACCGCCGGATCCGCAAGCCCATGCCGCCGCCCGAGCAAGTCATTCCGGACAAGCGGCGGAAGGTCGCCGAGCGCGAGGCCGACCGGGAGTCGAGAGAGGAGGCGCCCTGATCCCGTGTTCTTCGGACGAGGGGCCCGGTTCGCCGACCGCGAGGACGCGGGCGTCCGGCTGGCCGAATCGTTGGCCGATCTCGCCGGCGAGGACGTGGTCGTGCTCGGCATCCCGCGGGGCGGCGTGGAGGTCGCCGCGGTGGTGGCACGGGCATTGGGGGCCCCGCTCGACGTCGTCATCCCCCGGAAGCTCGGGGCCCCGGGCAACCCCGAGCTCGGTCTCGGCGCCGTGGCCGAGGACGTCGAGGTGATACCTGAGGCAGGAGGTGGCGGCGCAGCAGGAGGAGATCCGGCGGCGCGCCGCGGCGTATCGCCAGGACCGTCCGCCGGTGCCCCTGGAGGGGCGGATCGCCGTCGTGATCGACGACGGGGTGGCCACAGGAGGGACGGCCGTGGCGGCCCTTCGATGGGCCCGGGCCCGCGGCGCCTCGAAGGTGATCCTGGCGGTCCCCGTGGCCCCGGCCGAGGCGGTCGCCCGGCTGGAACGCGAGGCCGACGAGGTCCGCGTCCTGGCCACACCCGAACCCTTCTACGCGGTCGGGCAGTGGTACGAGTCCTTCGACCAGGTCTCCGACGACCGGGTCGTCGAGCTCCTGTCCGGCGCACGGCCGTGATGATCCTGGCGGCGGCGTCGTCGTTCCACCAGCCCGCTGCGCCTCCGGTCGCGATCCCAGAGATCGTGATCGGGAGCCTCCTCGCGCTCCTCGGCCTCCGGTCGCTCGTGAAGTGGCTCCGGATGGAGTTCCTCGCCGAGTCATGGCGGGAGCAGGTCCTGTACGCCCTGCACGTGTCGGCCCGGGTCGGGCTGTGGTTCGCCTTCGCCGGGTTCTTCTTCGGCCTGGCCCTGGTCGAGGACCCGGCGCGGTTCGGCTGGTACCTCCTGGTGCCGATAGGGCTGGCCGGTGTCCAGCTGGTCACGGCCGTGGTGCTCGGGCAGGGCGTGTCGAGCGACGTGGGCGGGAATGGCTGATCGATGCCGGGCCCACTCTCCAAGGGTCCGATAGCATGTTCGGGCCGCTCTCGGGGAGGGCGGCGGGCGTGGAATCGTAGCGTCGTCTCTGGAACCGCGAGGGGAGCGCGTCCGTGTACCGATGGTGGGTGTTCGTCCATCTGATCGGTGTGTTCGCGTTCCTGGCGACGCACGGTGTCTCGATGGGCGTGCTGTTCCGCCTGCGCGGTGAACGGGATCCCCATCGCATCAACGAGCTGCTCCAGCTGTCCTCGTCCTCCATCCAGGCCTTCTACGTCGCCCTGGGGGTTCTCCTCCTCGGCGGGATCACCGCGGGGTTCCTCGGGCACTGGTGGTCCCAGGCCTGGATCTGGGTGGCCATCGGATTCCTGGTGGTGGTCACCATGGCCATGTACGCGATGGCCAGGCCGTATTACCAGCGGGTGGGCTTCGTGGCCCGGGCCATGGCCGGCGGGTCCCAGGCCGTGAGCGAAGAGCAGCTCGAGGAGATCCTGCGCGGACCACGACCCCTGGTCGTGGCCGGGATCGGGATCGCCGGCCTGGTGGCCATCCTCTATCTGATGATGTTCAAGCCGAGCTTCGGAGCCTCCAGCGGAACGAGCGCCGTCCCATCCGCGCCGAGCGCGACCGTCGAGGTGACCGCGAAGAACATCAAGTTCGACCGCACCACGTTGCAGGCATTGGCCAACCAGGCGATCACCATCGTCTTCCACAACGCCGATCCGGGGATCCTCCACAACGTGGCCATCTACTCGGACAGCTCCGCCAAGCAGTCGTTGTTCGTCGGGTCCACCTTCAACGGCCCCAAGACCGAGACCTATCACGTGCCCGCCTTGAGCCCGGGCACGTTCTACTTCCGGTGCGACGTTCATCACCAGATGAACGGCACGTTCGTCGTGGTGGCCGGCTCACCGTCTCCCGGCGGCTGATCAGGGGCGCGGCGTGGGATATCGCACCATCGTCGTGGGGACCGACGGATCGATCACGGCCACCACGGCGCGCGATGCGGCCATCGCCCTGGCGAAGCGGCTCCGGGCTCGCCTGGTCGTGGTGTGCGCGTACGGTCCGCCGCTGCTGACCCGGCCCATGGCCGAGAGTCTGGTCGACCGGTCGCTGGAGGCGGCGGGGCGGGCCGGTGTGGAGGCGGAGGGGGAGCTGTCCCAACGCGACCCGGCCGATCTCATCCTCGAGGCCACCGAGCGACACGAGGCCGACCTCGTCGTGGTCGGCAACAAGGGCATGGGGGAGGCCCGGCGGTTCCGGCTGGGGAGCGTCCCGGATCGTGTGGCCCACTTCGCCTCCTGTGACCTGCTCATCGTCGACACCGCCCGCTACGAGTCCGCGAAGGGACGCTCCCAGCGCGTGTACAAGCGGATCGTCACCGGGACGGACGGATCGCCGACGGCCTCGGAAGCGACGCGAAAGGCGTTCGAGCTGGCCATGCTGGTTCGCGCCGAGGTGACGCTGGTCTACGTGGGCGATCCCATCGTCGGGGCGATCGCCCTGGAGGAGACGGCGGCGGGAAGGCCCCAGGGAGTGAAGGTACAGACCCGCCTGGCCGAGGGCGACCCGGCCGATCAGCTGTGCGAGATCGCCGAGGCCGAGGGAGCCGAGCTGATCGTGGTGGGGAACAAGGGCATGTCCGGAGCCCGCCGGTTCCTCCTCGGATCGGTCCCCAACAAGGTCGCGCACTACGCGGCCACGGACGTGCTGATCGCCAAGACCGTCGATCGAACCCTCGAGGAGATCGCCACCGGCCACGGCGCGGTCGTGGACGTGGACGGGCACCGGCTCGCCGTGTACCGGGACGAGCAGGGACTGTTCCACGCGCTCGTTCCCAAGTGCACGCACATGGGATGCATGGTCGACTGGAACGACGCCGACCAGACGTGGGACTGTCCCTGCCACGGCTCGCGGTTCGACGTGGGCGGCGAGGTGGTCCGAGGCCCCGCGGCCCGCCCGCTGGCGCCGGCCGAGGTCGGGAAGGGGCGGGACGCCCCCCGGACGGCGGCGGGCGACGGAGCATCGAGCCGCCCTGGCCGGAGCGAGGGACGGTTCGTGATCGTCGGGGCCAGCCTGGCCGGGGCCACCGCGGCCGCCACCCTCCGGAAAGAGGGCTTCGACGGCTCCGTGACGCTCATCGGGGCCGAACCGCATCCGCCTTACGAACGGCCCCCCCTGTCGAAGTCCTTCCTCCGGGGGGAGACGCCGTTCGAGGACGCCCTGGTCGAGCCGGAGGCCTTCTACCGGAGCAACGGCGTCGAGGTCCGGCTGGGATCGGTCGCCACCGGACTGGACCTCGCCCGGAAGCTGGTGCGGCTGGAGGAGGGCGACCCCGTGCCCTTCGACCGGCTGCTGATCGCCACGGGCGCGCGGAACCGGCGGTTCCCCATCCCCGGCCTCGAACTCCCGGGGATCTTCAGCCTCCGGACCGTCGACGACGCCCTGCGGATTCGGGAGCAGATGATGCCGAACCGGCGGGCCGTGCTGGGGGGGATCGCCTCCCTGCGCCAGCGGGGAGTCGAGGTGGCGGTCGTCGACGGCGGACAGGTTCCCCTGGAGCGGGTCCTCGGCGACCGGGTCGGGGGCGTCCTGGAGGGCGTCCACCGGGAGCACGGCGTGCGGATGGTGTTCGGTGACCGGGTGGCGGCGTTCGAGGGCTCCGGACGGGTCGAACGCGTGGTGACGGCGGGCGGCACGTCGATCGAGTGCGACTTCGCGGTCCTCGGGCTCGGAGTGGAACCGGTCGTCGATTGGCTCCAGGAGTCGGGCGTGGACCTGGACGACGGCGTCGCCGTCGACGAGCTCTGTCGTTCGAGCGCCAAGGGTGTGTTCGCCGCCGGGGACGTCGCCAATCACGCCCACCCGGTGTTCGGGCGGCGGGTTCGCGTCGAACACTGGCAGAACGCCATCGACCACGGCCGGGCCGCGGCCCTGAGCATGATGGGCAAGGGAACGCCCTATCGCGAGATCCACTGGTTCTGGTCCGACCAGTACGACCAGAACCTCCAGTACGCCGGATTCCACCGGGACTGGGACGACCTCGTGATCCGGGGAAGCCTGGAGGCCCGCGACTTCTCCGCCTTCTACATGAAGGGTGGAGTCGTCCAGGCGGTGGTGGCGCTGAACCGGGGAG
This sequence comes from Actinomycetota bacterium, assembly GCA_005885015.1. Classification (GTDB taxonomy): domain Bacteria; phylum Actinomycetota; class UBA4738; order UBA4738; family UBA4738; genus AC-52. The sequence continues at coordinate 20,033 of VAYG01000139.1, forward strand.
ACGACGTCCGGGACGCCACCCCGCTCATCGCGGCCGCGATCCCGGTGGACCGCGAGCGGCTGGCCGACGAGGGCATCGGCCTCTCCACCCTTACTCCCGCCCACGCGGCGGACCGCTCGGCGGCCCGGTAGCGGGGACCGGCGCCCTGGTTGGACAGGCAACTGGCCCATGGCCCACCATCTGAGCGAGCAATCGGAGCCCTGGAGCGCGACCTGACCGAGGAGCTGGCGCCGGAGATCGAAGCCCTGCGGGGCGTCCCCTTCTTCGAGGACCTCACCCCCGAGGATCTCCGGCGCATCGCGACGATCGGCGAGCGCCGGACCTTCGGCGCGGGCGAACCGATCGTCACCAAGGACTCCGTCGGAGGCGGCCTGTACGTCATCCTCTCGGGGACGGCGACGGTGGAGGCGGGTGGGAAGGTCCACCGTCTGGGCCCGGGCCAGTTCTTCGGGGAGATGGCCCTGCTGGCCCGGCGTCCTCGGTCCGCCACCGTGACCGCGGAGGAGACCGTCGAGGCCCTGACCCTCGAGGCGACGTACTTCAGACCGTTCCTGATCAAGAACCCGAGCGTGGCGGTGACCATCCTGGAAGGCGTGGCCGAGCGCCTCCGGGAGGTCCAGGACCGCGTGGCCCGGGAACACGCCGGTACCGGCTCGGGTGAGCCGAGCTGACGCCCGGGCGACGGCCGGCCGGATCGATCCGAGGGGGAGGGGATGAGCGACACGGGGACCACGGCGAGCTTCGAGCGGGACATCAGGCCGCTGTTCAGGGACACGGACCGCGAGCGCATGGTGTGGGTGTTCGACCTGTGGCGATATGAGGACGTCCGGGACAACGCACAGGGCATCCTGGAGCGCCTCGAGGCCGGCGACATGCCGTGCGACGAGAGCTGGCCCCCGGAGCGAGTCGCCACATTCCGCGCGTGGATGGAGGGAGGCGCCCCTCCCTGATCGGCCGCTCCGATTAGCCGCCGCGCCGGGAGGCGGCGACGCCGCTGGCCAGGATGGCGACGCCCAGGACGATGAGCACCACGGGCCACACGTACACCGCCCGCAGGTCGAACACGTTCAGCTGCTCGAGCAGGAAGACCACGCCGAGGACCACGAAGAGCAGCCCCGCGGCCATGGCCGTCCTGTTGTAGCTACGCGCTTCCATCCAGCGTCACCTGACCCAAGCCGACGGAGAGTTCGAGGACGAGGCGAGCGACTCCGCTCGGAGCCCCCGCATTGGGCTCCCGGCTGAGTCGAACCTCGGCGTCGAACCCCGAGTTCTCCCTGCCGAACAGCGAGACCTGACCGAGGCCGGACCGCCCGTGCGCCTGCACGGCCACGTTGTCGGGGATCTCGACCGTCAGCTGCCCGATCCCGACGTGCGCGTCGATCCGAGTGGTGGTTCCCTCCGGGAACGACAGCCCACGCAGATCGATGGTGAGCTGGCCGACTCCCAGCTCGTACGTGCGGTGGAGGTCGGCCAGGATGGCCGGCTGCTCTCGCCGATCGCCGACCCCGCCACTCAGCCGGATGTCGAACGTGGAGGCCGCGGCGAGGACGAGGGTGAGGACGATCCCGATCAGCATGAGCCCTGAATGCCGGCCGGTTCGAGATCCGGCCACCAACGCCAGCCCCACCACGATTAGCGCGGCCGCCAGCACGAGGAGCGGTGAGACGTCGATGACGTTCGTCGCCGCGAGGAGCCACACCACCCCGCCCCCGAGGAGGACCAGGCCGAGAACCAGCCGGCTGAGCGGTGGCAGCGGCCGTGGCCGCGGCTCGATCTCGCCGGGCTCGAAGGGCGACGGTGGCGGGGGACCGGCAGGTGGGGCCGGCTCGGCCGGAGACGGAGGAACCTCTGGGCCCGCCTCGTTCACCGGCGCGTCCCCCAGACCAGGACGGCCACCCCGATGCCGATCAACGTGATCGGTCCGACGATCTTAGCGCCGTTCCCACCAGGACGCGCCCGGCCGCGGCGGAGCTCCTGGCAACGGTCACCGGCTGCTCGCCGGGAGCCTCCACGGGGATGACCAGCCATGCCAGCCCGTAGATGATGAAACCGACCCCGCCGCCGATGGCCAGGACCACGAACGCCACGCGGAGGAGGATGGGGTCGACCCCGGCGTAGTGCCCGAGCCCGCCGCAGACGCCGGCGATCACGCGATCGTCCCTGCTCCGGTGGAGGATCCGGGACGAGGACGACGGCGTGGGCTCCGTCACGGCGAGCACGATAGCCAACGCGCCACCGCCGGTTCAACCAGGGTTCCATACGTTTGTCCGGGAGCTCGCTCGGGAATCTCGTCCCGGGAGGTGGTTCCGTTGCAAGAGCCGACCCAGCCTGAGCCGGTCCTCACGCCCAGCGTTCCGATCCCGGGGCGGCGCGATCAGCGTTCGACCATGGAATTGGTCCGGGACATCGCCGCCGACAGCTCGACGTTGGTGCGCAAGGAGGTGGAGCTAGCCAAACAGGAGCTCATGGAAGCGGTGGTCTCCC
>VAYG01000139.1:22592-24438 GCA_005885015.1 Actinomycetota bacterium
GGGCGGCGGCCCTGATCGTGGCCGGAGCGTTCGCGCTGCTGGCCGCTCCCGCTGCGCTGTTCGGAACGCGAAAGATGAAGAAGCCCCCCATGGCGCCCGAGGAGACGGTGCGCACGGTGAAGGAGGACGTCGAATGGGCAAGAGCTCAGCTGAAACGGTGAGGGAGATCGAGCTCACCCGGGAGCGCCTGGACTCCGAGCTCACCGAGCTCCAGGATCGTCTTCCCACCCCCGCGCAGTGGGGCAAGCGGCTTCTCGGGGTGGCCTTCGGGGGAGGCGTGGCCGGCTCGATGTTCTGGTTCGGGGTTCGGTCCCTGCGCAAGCGGAAGAAGAGGAAGGCGGAGCAGCAGCGGGTGCAGGCGGTGGTGCAGGTCGTGCCCGACCGGTGGGCCGAACGGATCTCGGAGGCGCTCGAGAACGGGCAATGGAAACAGTGGATGGCCGCCGGCGCTGGGATCTGGCTGCTCCTGCGCATGGCCGAGCTTCGCCAACTCCGCCGGGTGAACCGGGTCCTGGTGACTCGCCCCGGAGCGCTCTAACCGGAGGCGGGCTCGACCGCCAATTCGGGTGGTGAACGAAGGGCGAGGGCGACTGCCTCGTCCAGGGTCATGGCGCGTCCTTCCTCCCACGCTTCGGCAAATGCTTCCTCGCTGAGCTGGGGGCGGACGATGCCGAGCGTGTCCTCGTTCAGCCGCATGGCCCAAGGGCGGAAGGTGGCGCCGATCTCCTCCCGGATGGCGTGTCCGCGCGACAGCAGCCGGACTGCGTCCGCCGGCCGTCCCGCGGCAGCGAGCACCCGCGCGAACCGGCACATGTCCAGTGCGGCCTGGACGGCTTCACCGACCTTGCGGTCGATCGCGTAGGCCTGCTCCAACAACGATAGGGCTTCCTGGATTTGCCCCAGCTCGCCCAAGACGACTGCGCCCTGGGCCAGCGCCCGCGCCTCCACCCGGATGTCGTGGATCTCTCGAGCGCGACGGAGGTTGACCTGGTACAGGTCGCGGGCCAGTTCGCGCTCCCCGAGCTGGTGGTGAATGAAGCCGACGATGTAGCTGGCCAGGACAGTGTGGTGGTCATCCCCCAGCTCGCGGAACTCCTGCACACACTGTTCGAAAAGTCGCAACGCTCTCGGCAGGTCGCCGCTGTCCATCGTCGAGTGCCCGAGCTGGAGTCGGGAGAACGCGGCCCCGGACGGGTCTCCGAGTTCCAGATTGAGAGCTAAGGCTTCCTCGGCCAGGGCCATCATCCTGGCAGCATTCCCGCTGTCCAGGGCTAGGAGTGCGGCTCCATACAAGGCCTTGGCCCGGGCCGGCGTGTGACGGTGGTCTGCGTCAAGAGCAGCGCTCAGCCGGCGCCACCCCTCCGCCAGGTGGCCCCGCAAGTAGAAGAAACGCTGCAACGCCCCCGCCAGCCGCAGCACAAGCTGCGTCTCACCAGCCGCCTGCAGTCGGTCGAGGACCGCCCTGAGGTTGTCGTGCTCGCGTTCCAGCCGGTCCAGCCAATCCTCGGGGTCGCCGCGAAGATGAGGCTCCGCCTCCTCCGCCAGAGCCAGGAAGTGTTCGGCGTGCAGACGCCGGAGTTGCTCCCCTTCGCCCGACTCCTGCAGGCGCTCGACGGCGAACTCACGGATGGTCTCGAGCATCCGGAAGCGATCGCCACGATGGCGGAGCAGGCTCTTGTCGACCAACGACTGGAGCGTGTCTACATCCGCGTCGCTCACCTGCTCGGCCGCCTCCAGGGTGCAACCGCCACGGAACACCCCGAGCCGGCGGAACAACCGCTGCTCCTCGGCAGACAACAGGTCGTGGCTCCAGGCGATGGTTGCCCGCAGGGTGCGCTGGCGCTCG
>VAYG01000140.1:0-4277 GCA_005885015.1 Actinomycetota bacterium
CCCTGATCACCGCGATCGAGCCCTCCTTGATGATCCCAGCCTTCTCCCCGGCCACGGCTTCCACCGTCCGCCCGAGCTGCTCGACGTGGTCGAGCCCAACCGGGCACAGCACGGCAACGTCTCCACGTACCAGGTTGGTGGCGTCCCACGTTCCACCCATCCCGACCTCGAACACCCCTAAGTCGACGGGCTTGTCGGCGAACCACAGGTAGGCCAGCGCGGTGAGGGCCTCGAAATAGGTCACCCGCAGCACCGGGCCGTCCACCCGCTCCAGGACCGGCAGGAGGTGGCCGTACACATCGGCGAATTCCTCCTCCGAGATGGGCTCTCCACACACGGAGAGGCGTTCGGTGACCGAGGAGACGTGCGGCGAGGTGAACGCGCCGGCCGACAGGCCGTGGGCGCACGCGAGGGAGGCGGCCACCCGGACCGTCGTGGTCTTGCCGTTGGTGCCCGTCACGTGGATCGACGGGTACGTCAGCTCGGGATGGTCCAACAGCTCCGCCACGGCCCGCATGCGGTCGAGGCTCGGCTCGGGCATGGACTCGGGCTGGCGCCCGTCCAGATCGTGGAGGGCGTCCCGGAAGCTGACGGAAGCTGCCGGCAGGGGCACCGTCGTCAGCCCAGCTCCTCCAGCTGGGCGCGGAGGGCCGCGGCCTCCTCGTCCAGGCCGGCCAGCCGGCCCCGTTCCTTCTCCACGACCTCCCGCGGAGCCTTGGCCAGGAAGTCGGGGTTCGCCAGCTTCGCCTCCACCCGGGCCCGCTCGGCCTCCACCTGGGCCTGGCCCTTGCGGAGCCGAGCCCGTTCGACCTCCGGATCGAGCACACCGGCCAGCGCCACGAGGAGCTGGGCCTGCCCGGCCGCAAGGACCGCGCACCCGGCCGGATCCACCTCGTGATCGAGGACCTCGAGCGCCGACAGGGTGGCCAGGCGTTCGATCTCGGGCCGCAGGGCCGCGATGGTCGAGTCCTCGAGATCGGTCCCGGGGTGGATGCGGGCGGCCAACGGGCCGGTGTCCTTCAAGCCGTGCGCCTTCCGGAACCGCCGGATCGCGGTGACCACCTCCTCGGCGAAGCCGAAGCTGCGCTCGGCGTCCTCATCACGATGCCCGGGGATCTGGCCGGGCCACGCGGCCACCATGATCGACTCCCCCACACCGAACCGCTGCCAGATCTCCTCGGTGACGAACGGCATGATCGGGTGGAGCATCCGCAGCGTCCGCTCCAGGATCCAACAGAGCACCCCGCCCGCGGCCCGGCGCTCCTCCTCCGATCCCCCGTACAGGCGGGGTTTGGCCGCTTCGAGCCCCCAGTCGCAGAACTCCGACCAGAAGAACCGGTGGATCGTCTGCACGGCCTCGGCGAACCGGAATTCGTCCAATGCGCGGTCGACCTCCGCCAGGCAGGCCTGGTGACGAGACAGCAACCATCGGTCCGGGACCGTCCACAGGTCCTCCGCCGGGAGCCGGGGCGGTCCCTCCCGGTTCTCCACTGAGAGCACGAGCCGGCCAGCGTTCCAGATCTTGTTGGCGAATCGCCGGGCCGCCTCGATCGTCTCCTCCGCCAGCGGGATGTCCTGGCCGCCCGTGGCCATCCACAGGAGACCGAAGCGCACCGCGTCCGCCCCGTACTTCGCGATCAGGTCCAGCGGGTCCACGACATTGCCCGACGATTTGTGCATGGGCTTGCCGAACCGGTCCCGGACCAGGCCCGTGATGACCACATCGCGGAACGGCTCCTCCTTCATGAAGTACAGGCCGCTCATCACCATCCGGGTGACCCACAGGTAGAGGATCTCGTAGCCCGTGACCAGGACGCTGGTGGGATAGAAGAACTCGAGATCCTCGGTCTGCTCCGGCCACCCCAGGGTGGAGAACGGCCAGAGCTGCGAGGAGAACCACGTGTCGAGGACGTCCGCGTCCTGCTCGATGTCCTTCGAGCCGCACTGCTCGCATCCGTCGGGGTCCTCGAGCGCGGCGAACTCGTGCCCCTTCGGGCAATACCACACTGGGATTCGATGGCCCCACCAGAGCTGGCGGGAGATGTTCCAGTCGCGCAGGCCGTCGAGCCACTGGACGTACGGGCGCGACCACCGTTCCGGCCAGAACCGGATGCGGCCGTCCAGCGCGGCCTTTTTCGCCGGACCCTTCAGGCGTTCGACCGACACGAACCACTGCTTGCCGGAGAGCCAGGGCTCGATCTCCGTGTTGCAGCGATAGCAGTGGCCCACGGCATGGATGTAGGGGCGCACGACCTCGACGACCTTCCCCATCTCCCGAAGCCGCTCCAGGACCCTTCCCCTGGCCTCGTACCGGTCGAGGCCGCGGAACTCCTCGGGGGCGGCGTCGGAGATCCGAGCCTGGGCGGTGAGGATGTTGCGGAGGGGGAGGCCGTGGCGCTGGGCGATCTCGAAGTCCATGGGATCGTGAGCCGCTGTGATCTTCAGCGCCCCGGTCCCGAACTCCGGGTCGACGGCCTGGTCCGCCACGATCGGGAGGCTCTCGCCGGTGAACGGATGTCGCACGGACTTGCCCACGATGCCCCGGTGCCGCTCGTCATCGGGATGGACGGCCACGCCGGTGTCCCCCAGCATGGTTTCCACGCGGGTCGTGGCCACGTCGAGGTGGCCGCTGCCGTCCGTGAGGTCGTATCGGAAGGTGACCAGCTCCCCGGCAACGTCCTCGTGATTGACCTCGGAGTCGGAGAGCGCCGTGGTATCGCGGGGGCACCAGTTGACGATGCGTTCACCGCGGTAGATCAGCCCGTCCCCGTACATCTGGACGAATGCCGTGCGGACCGCCCGGGCAAGGCCTTCGTCCATGGTGAACCGCAGGCGGGTCCAATCGCAGGAGCTGCCCAGCTTCTTGATCTGCTCGATGATCGTGTTCCCGTATTGTTGCTTCCAGGCCCACACCCGCTCGAGGAACTTCTCGCGGCCCAGTTCCCGCCGTTCGATCCCTTCCTTGGCCAGCTCTCGTTCCACCACCACCTGGGTGGCGATCCCAGCATGGTCGGTCCCGGGGAGCCACAGCGTCTCGTAGCCCTGCATGCGCTTGCGCCGGACGATGGTGTCCTGGATCGCCCCGATGTTCAGAGCGTGCCCCATGTGCAGTGCCCCGGTGACGTTCGGAGGGGGCATCACCATCGAGTACGGCTCGCGTCCGGTGTTCGGCTTGGCGGCGAAGTAGCCGCGGCGTTCCCACTCCGGGTACCACCGCTCCTCCGCGGCGCTGGCGTCGTACACGGAGGACATCTCGTCCCGCTGATCGGTTGTGCTCATGGTCCGTTCGTCCATGGTTCGAATTCTCGAAGGGTTCGGGCTTGGTCTGGGTTACCGGAGGCCACCGGCGAGGTGGCTGGAAGGACGCCGGACGGACGCGGTCAGCTGGCCGCGCCGCCCGGCGCGGCTACCGCTACGGGTCGACCTCGTCCGGAAACCGTCACGTCGGAAGTGTACCGCGATACTCTCGGGGGCATGCCCCGAACCAGCTTCCGCTCGGCCGCCGCGGAGATCGCCGAGCGCGACACGGTGATGGCCGAGCTGATGGCGCGAACCGGACCGTTCCGCTTGCCCCGGCCGACCACCGACCACTTCGCCGCGCTCGCCGAAAGCATCCTGTACCAGCAGCTGGCGGGGGCCGCCGCAGCAGCGATCCACCGCCGGTTCGTGGCCCTGTTCGACGGGTCGCTGACGCCGAAGTCGGTGCTGTCCCTCTCGGAGAAGCGCCTGCGGAGCGCCGGACTCTCCGGGAGCAAGGCCGCCTCCATCCGGGACCTGGCCGCGAAGGTGGACGACGGGACGGTCCCGCTGGAACGGATCGAGCGCCTCCCCGACGAGGAGATCATCACCCGGCTGTCGGTGGTGCGAGGCATCGGCCGGTGGACGGCCGAGATGTTCCTCATCTTCCAGCTCCGCCGCCTGGACGTGTGGCCCGTGGACGACTACGGGATGCGCCAGGGGTGGACGCTCGCCTACGGGCTGCCCGAGCTGCCCAAGCCCAAGGAGCTGCACGCCGAGGGGGACCGCTTCCGCCCGTACCGGACCGTGGTCGCCTGGTATTGCTGGCAGGCCGTCCACGAATCGAGGGCCAAGCCGGGAGCCGGCAGAGGGTAGGCGTTCCGTTCTACTTCTTCGAGAAGGCCGCGAAGCAGGCCGACGGCGAGCTGTCGCAGTGATCCATCCAGGTCGACCCGCCGTTCTTCGTCTCCAGGACGAACGGATGCTGCCCCTTGTCGTCCATCCTCAGGAGCAGCAGCCACCCGTGCTGTGAGTTCACG
>VAYG01000140.1:4344-4786 GCA_005885015.1 Actinomycetota bacterium
AGTTGACGAAGTAGGCAGAGCCCGGGCCGACCACGGTAAACACTCCCAGGTACGGATCGTTGTCAACGTACGCCCCCTGCGGGTGGAACGTGCCCGAGGCCAGGCCCGAGACGAGGACGACGTGCTGCTGGACGGACGCACCGTTCGAGGTCGCCTGCACGGCCGCATAAGCCACGCTACCCGCGGCCGCCCCACCGATGGCCGTGGCGAAGGCTTCAGACCCACCCGGAGCACAACTCACGGTTGCCCCCCCGCTCCAGTCATTTGGCAGCGGCATGCGGAACTCCGCCCAGGAGGCCCCGCCGTCGGCCGAGCGGTAGAAGGAGATGCCACCGTCGCCTCCGGGCCCGGCCGCCCACAGAATCTCTGCGTTGGCAACGCAGAAGGAGTTGGGCTGGAACGACAGGCGGGTCCAGGAGCGACCTCCGTCTCGCGTCTGCAG
>VAYG01000004.1:0-7671 GCA_005885015.1 Actinomycetota bacterium
TTTAGCAAACCGGCGCCATAGACCGGACTAGGCGACCTCTCCGCAGCCGAGTGTAGCGAATCGCCCCTTCCATCAGGGGTTCCGGCCGGTCACTGCCGCGGTCGTCACGTGATGTTGAAGATGGCCGCGATGGCCAGCCCCAACACGAACAGCGCCCCCGCCCTCCTGGCATGGACGAACGCACCGGCCGCGAACCACAGCGGCCACACCGGATAGTTCGGGAGCTCGGGCGGCGGTCCATCCGGCTTCGGCCTCCCGAACGCGTTCCACACCCGGACCAGCCTGGTCACCCCGAGCAGTCCCACCACGGCCGGCCACGGAAGGATCCCGGACGCCACCAACGCGACGATCGAGACGTAGAACCCCGCCATCATCCCCTTGGTGAGCACCCTCGCCGGACGCTCCCCGATCACGACCGGAAGCGTTCGAGTGCGGGCGGGAGCCAAGGCGTAGGGGATCGACGCCGCGATCACGCTCCAGGACACGCGGCCCGTGGCCGCGTAGTAAGTCCCGCCGACCATGAGCGGGCCCCACACCAGCAGCACGGAGGGCTCGCCGAGCCCGCGTTTCTTCAGCCGCAGGGGCGGTGCCGTGTAGGCCGCGCTCACGAACAGACCGGCCAGCGCGAAGGCTACGACCGGCCATCCGCGGGCAGCCCGCAGCACGACCAGGATTGCCGCGTCCGCCAGGTTCACCAGTGCGGCAGCGGCGGCCAGCCCTCGCCGGCTGATCATTCCCGACAACACCGGATGCGGCGCGTACAGCGCCCGGGGGTACTCCCACGTGTCCGATCCAGCCTCCAGGTCGAACAGGTCGTTCATAAGGTTGTTGCCGGCATGCGCCAGGAGCAGCCCCACGACGGCGAGCGCGTACCACGCGAACGAGAACCCGGGCTGACGCACGGCGAGCAGCCCCGCCGCCGTCGCCGAGACCAGGGTCATGGGCAGGACCGGACAGGGCGTACCGCCAGTTCCCCACCAGCGACCGGCGCTGCCGCGTCGCCGCCGCCCCGTCCCCGGAGCTCATTGCGCGTCCCCCTTGGCCGCCCGGACATGGGGCTCGTCCCGAGGCTCCTTCAGCCGCCGATGCGAGAGGACCTGCCGGAAGAACGGCACCACCTCGCCCGGATCGTCGACGACACGGAACAGGCGGAGGTCGTCGGGGGCCACCTTCCCCTCGGCCAGCACCGGGCTGCGCAGCCACTCGACGAGTCCCGTCCAGTAGGCCGAGTCGAACAGCACCACGGGGAAGTGCTGGACCTTCCCCGTCTGGATCAGCGTGAGCGCCTCGAACAGCTCGTCCAGGGTCCCGAATCCGCCCGGGAAGACCACGAATCCTTCCGCGTACTTCACGAACATCATCTTGCGGACGAAGAAGTAGCGGAAGTCGATGCCCAGGTCGACGTATGCGTTCATGCCCTGCTCGAACGGCAGCTCGATGTTGCACCCCACCGAGAACCCGCCGGCCTCGCGACAGCCGCGGTTGGCGGCCTCCATCACCCCGGGCCCGCCTCCCGTGATCACGGCCAGACCGGCCTTCGCCAGCTCCGCACGAACACGCTGACCGCCGGGGGGATCCTGGCCAGGGCATCGAACCCCTCCACGAACTCCGAGACGATCCGGAGCACCCGCCACGGATCGGTGTCGACGAACGCGGCGTCGCGCTGCTGGAGCAGGACGGCGTCTTCGGTCATTCCGGTCTCGGCCGTCGTGGTGATCCGCCCTCGCCGCATCCGTCGGCCCGTCATGACCTCTCCTTTCGCTCCGTCCGGCGGTCCAGCTTCGTCTCCCCGCCTCCGATCCACAAGCATCGGGTCCGCTGCTAGCGTCCCGTCATGCCCTCCCCGAACCCGCAGGAGAATCCGCTGTGGGGTTCGGACTGGCCCGAGGTGCGGGCCCTGTGGCCCCTCGACCCGGCCATCGCCCACCTGAACCACGGATCGTTCGGGGCCGTGCCGACGCCAGTTCTTGAGGCGCAGGAGCGGTGGCGCCGGAAGACCGAGGCCGACCCGAACCGGTTCTTCTGGGAGGTGCTCCCAGGCGCCCTGGAGGAGGCCAGGCGCGCCGCGGCCGCGTTCGTTCACGCGGATCCGGAAGGGTTCGTCTTCGTCCCCAACGCCACCACGGCCGTCAACACGGTGCTGGCGCGCTTGGATCTCCGAGCCGGTGACGAGGTCCTCTTGACCGACCACGTCTACGGCGCCCTCCGGCTGGCGGCGGAGCGCGCGTGCGACAGGGCCGGGGCCACGGTCGCAATCAGCCCGGTCCCCCTCCCCGCCGACCGCCCGGAGGAGCTCGCCGACGCGGTGCTGGCAGGAGTGTCCCGGCGAACCCGCCTGGCCATCGTTGAACACATCGCCTCGCCCACCGCGCTGGTCTTCCCCGTCGGCGAGATCGTCCGCCGCCTCCGGGATGCCGGCGTCCTCTCCCTCGTGGATGCCGCTCACTGCCCGGGCATGATCGATGTCGACGTCGCCGCGCTGGCCCCGGACTTCTGGACCGGGAACTTCCACAAGTGGGTGTGCTCGCCGAGGGGGTCGGCCGGGCTCGCCGTGGCCCCCGAGCACCGCCACCGGATCGCGCCGCTGGTGACGTCCTGGGAGGCGGACAAGGGGTTCGTCCCGTCGTTCGGGTGGATCGGGACCGATGACTACACCGCGTACCTGACCGTCCCGGACGCCGCCGCGTTCATGGCCGGGCTGGGCTGGGATCGCCTTCGGCGCCACAACCGCGAGCTGGCCCGGCTGGGGCGGGAGATGGTGCGCGAGGCCATCGGGATCCGCGCGGACTGGTCCGAGGCCGACGGCCTGTTCGAGGCGATGACGATCGTCGCCCTTCCGGCCGGCGTGGTCACGACCATGGACGAAGGGAGGGCGCTCTCGGTCAGGCTGCTCCGGGAGCACGGGGTCGTGGCGGCCATCTTCCCGTGGGGTGAGCGCGGATTCCTCCGCCTGTCCGCCCAGGCCTACAACGCCCCAGCCGACTACGAGCGGCTGGGGGCGGCGCTGGCCACGATCCTTCGGAGGGAGACTGCCCCGCGCAATTAGGCGGCCGCCATCCCGTCGAGCTGCTGGGCGTGCTGTTCGAGGTGGCCCACCAGGAACTCCTCGACGAAGGCCTCGAGGTCCATGACCCCCAGGGTCGGATGCTCCCCTTGGCGAGACCAGGCCTCCGGCCGCAGGTCCGTGAGCGCCCGGCGGAGCTCTGACAGATGACCGTGGAGGCGGGACCACAGCTCCGACGGAGGACGGCGCCGGTCGCGCTCGATGGCGGCGATCCGTCCCTCGTCTGCCTTGGTCCTGCCGAAGGGCGCCGGGGCCGGCCCCGGGGCTGCCAGGACCACCTCCATCTGCCTCAACCAATAGGGGACGAACTCCGCGAGGTGGGCCCACACCTGTCCCCACTCCCACCGCTGACCCGTCGAGGGGTCCGGATCGGTCATCCGCGTGGGCGGCGGCGTGGAAGCGAGCGCGGCCAGCCGCGGCTCCACGCGATCCAATCGGAGGAGATACGGACCCGCCGGCGTGCCCTCACTCGTCATGGCCGCAGCGGGACGCTGGGCTTTCCGGTCACCACGCGGTTGGGCAGCCGGCCCAGGCCCTCCACCTCCAGGACCACCTCGTCTCGCCTCAACCAATAGGGGACGAACTCCGCGAGGTGGGCCCACACCTGTCCCCACTCCCACCGCTGACCCGTCGAGGGGTCCGGATCGGTCATCCGCGTGGGCGGCGGCGTGGAAGCGAGCGCGGCCAGCCGCGGCTCCACGCGATCCAATCGGAGGAGATACGGACCCGCCGGCGTGCCCTCACTCGTCATGGCCGCAGCGGGACGCTGGGCTTTCCGGTCACCACGCGGTTGGGCAGCCGGCCCAGGCCCTCCACCTCCAGGACCACCTCGTCTCCCGGGACCAGCCATGGATAGGCGTCCTCGCCGTGCACCAGGGAGAGCTCGAGGATGCAGCCGGTGCCGCACGTACCCGAACCGATGACGTCTCCCGGCATCAGCCGGGTCCCCCGCGAGGCATAGGCAAGCATCTCCCCGAAGCTCCAGTAGATGTCGGCCAGCGACGCGTGGCTGTACGACCGGCCGTTGACGGTCGCGGTCATGGACAGATCGAAGGCCCGCCCCTTCCGGCGAACCTCCAGCTCGTCGGGGGTCACCAGGTACGGCCCGAGGCTGGTGGCGAAGTCCTTCCCCTTGGCCGGACCGAGGGAGAGCCTCATCTCCCGCCGCTGGAGGTCTCGCGCGCTCCAGTCGTTCATCACGCAGTAGCCTGCGATGTGCCGTTCGGCCGCGTCGGGAGCGAGGTCGGCGCCGCCCCGGCCGACGACGGCGGCGACCTCCAGCTCGAAGTCCATCTGTTCGCTTCCGGGCGGGATGGCCACGTCGGCCCCGGGTCCCACGATGGCCGCCGGGTTGGTGAAGTAGAAGACGGGGAGCTCGTACCAGTCGGGCTCCATGTCCAGCCCCCGTCGTTGCCGGGCCGTCCGGACGTGCTGCTCGAAGGCGTAGAAGTCCCGGACCGACGGGGGGGCCGGTATCGGAGCGAGCAGTCGCGCCGACGCCAGCTCCACGGTCTCGTGCGGCTCGGATGCCACCCGCTCACCGGCTCGCGCCAGGCGTTCGCCGTCGTCCCCCAGGAGGTCGATGAGCCGAACGCCGGGCTCGATCGCGTGCAGCCGCTCCCCCACCACCAGCCCGGCCCGCTCTCGCCCTTCATCGTCGAGGAACGTGGCCCATCGCACGACCGGAGTGTATCGGCGTCAGGACCGGGCTTTCCGGCGCTTCCGGGCCCGCCGCATCCGGAGCGCCTCGACCTCCCGCGCGAAGTGCTCCAGCTCCAGGCGGTCGCGCAGGCGGCGGGTTTCGATCCACAGCCGGGTGGCCTCCTCCGGGATCGGGGGCCCCATCGGCGGCGACGGAGCCGGGGTGGGGGGTTCGGCGAACGACTCCCCGGCGCCGGACCCTTCCGAGACAGCCGCCTCTTCCCGCCATCGCTCCCAGGCGTGCGGCAATCCGGTCAGCGCGGCTAGCAGGTCCTCGATGCGCGCGGCCCGCTCCGCGGCCAGCGCCTCGGCCGCGGCCAGCCGCCGGCGCAGGATCTCGTTCTCCACCCGAAGCCCTTCCGGGTCGGCCGCGTCCGGGGCGTGCGCGGACGGTTCGGGGGCCACTACGGGCGGCGGGGCCTCCGCCAGGGGAGGAAGGACCGGGCCTTCCGGGTCCGGGCGGACCAAGAGGAAGGAGCCGATCCGGTGACCGGAACCGGAACCCCGTCCGAACGGACGGCGGTCTCCTCGGCGCCGGGGCGAGAGCGGTCTCCGGGCGGGGCGTCGGGCAGCCAGATCATCAGGTCGGATTCCCGGGCCGGCTCCGGCGGCCGCGTTCCCGGCGCTCCCTCCGCGGGGAGCGAGGGACGCTCCATCCCTCGTCCCAGATCGAGCGGAGCTGCGGGACCGACGCGCGAGATGGGATGGGCCTTCGACCCCTCCGGACCGGGGAGGTACCGGAGGATCAGGCGGAGGTCCTCGATGCGCTTCTCCCGTTCCATCGCGATCATCTCGGCTGCCCGAAGGCGCTCCCGGAGGATTGCCACCTCGGTCCGCAGCCGTTCGATGTGCGCGGCCTCCGGCGGCTCCTCGAGCCGGTAGGACAGGGTGGGCTGGAGGCCGACCGCTTCCAGATCGGCCGGCGGGATGCGCCACACGCCGTTCTCGTCCTTGAACGCGCCGGGGAAGTCGCCGTTCTGGCGGTGATGGCGGATCGTGCGGCGGCTGACCGCGCAGGCTCTCGCGGCCTCCGAGATGGAGAGCGCCGGGATCGGAGCCGGACCGGGACCCGGTTCGGCTTCGGCCGGCGCTTCCTCGGCGGATCGCGTGGACGTCAGGGAGTCGTCCAGGTCGCACTCCCTTCCTTGGGCAGCCGAAAGGCAATGGGTATCATCCCGTGATCCAGGCGAAAGGGGCAAGGCGATCCATCGCCCTGTGGGGGAACCGTGATCGCTGCTCGAATCGTCGTGTTCGCCGCCGGGGCGTTTGTGGTCTACGCCACGGTCGGGTCGGCGGTGCGGACGGTGATCCTCCCTCGGGGGGTCCCGGCCAAGCTGGGACGGTTCGTCTTCGTCACGCTGCGATCCGTGTTCCGGCTGTGGGCCGGACCCAGCGCCACCTACGAGCGGCGCGACCGGGTCATGGCCCTCTACGCTCCGGTCGGCCTGCTGGCCCTGCTGGCCACGTGGGTCACGCTGGTGATGGTCGGCTACATCGCAATGTTCTGGGGTGTGGGCCACCGATCGCTGCGGACGTCGTTCTACCTCTCCGGCTCCTCCCTGCTCACCCTGGGATTCGAGCGGCCTCCGGACATCCCTTCCGCCGCGCTCACCTTCACCGAGGCCGGGCTGGGGCTGGTCCTGCTGGCGCTGCTGATCACCTACCTCCCGTCGATCTACGGAGCCTTCTCCCGCAGGGAGCTCGCCGTGACCGACCTGGAGGTCCGCGCGGGGTCGCCGCCCTCCGGCGTCGAGATGATCGAGCGCTACTGGATCCTGGGCCGGGTCGACCGTCTGGACGAGGTGTGGCGCCGATGGGAGGAGTGGTTCGAGGAGGTCGAGGAGAGCCACACCTCCTTCCCCGCCGTGGTCTTCTTCCGGTCGCCCCAGCCGGACCATTCGTGGGTGACCGCGGCGGGGGCCGTCCTGGACGGGGCCTCCCTGGTGACGTCCACGGTCGACGTGCCACGCAACGTCCAGGCCGAGTTCTGCATCCGGGCGGGGTATCTGGCCCTGCGAAGGATCGCCGGTTTCTTCGGCGTCCCGTACGACGCGTCGCCGAAGCGGGGCGATCCCGTGACGATCGGGCGCGACGAGTTCGACGCGGTCTGTGAACGCCTGGCCACGGCGGGCGTCCCCCTCAAGCTCGATCGGGACGAGGCATGGCTCGACTTCATCGGGTGGCGGGTGAACTACGACCAGGTGATCGTCGCCTTGGCCGGGCTGACCATGGCGCCATACGCCCCATGGTCCTCGGATCGATCGCTCCGGACCTGGCGGCCGCGCCTGTTCCAGCGGAGGACGCCGGCGCGGCGGTGAGGCCTACCGGCTAGGTGGCGATCGTCCGATACACCACGTGTCCCGGCGCGTCGGGCCCTCCCGTGTAGTTGTGGCCCTCGCCCCAGATCATCACGGCGTGGGTCCCGCCGTCACGCAGGTCGATGCCCTCGTAGTCCCCGTAGGGGAAGAGGAACCCGTTCGGCTTCGACTCCGTGCGTGAAGGGTCGTACTGGGAAACCCGTACGCTCGGCCCCTTCCAGTCGAGGCCGCCCCTCGTGGACGTCCGGTACCACACGTTCCACCCGTTCGTGTGGTCCAGGGGAGCCCCCAGGCGGTCGTCCATCCACATCACGCCGATCTGATCCGGGGCGCCGCCCTCCACCCGGGGGAACAGCGCGTAGCAGGCGGAGGCCGCGCACCCCGTGGCGTTCTTGTCGTCGGCCCGCCCCATGATCGTCCAGCTCGAGGAATCCGTGCAGTTCTCCGCCGCCGGGCACCTCGACAGCTCGACGACGGGCGGGCTCCCCGCCTTGGCGTGGTCCTGCCCGTCCTGCCACACGAGATACAGGTTGCCCGCCGCGTCGATGGCGATGTCGTCCTGGATGCCGAAGTAAGCGAACCCGCAGT
>VAYG01000004.1:7769-32278 GCA_005885015.1 Actinomycetota bacterium
TGGAGGTGTGGCAGTCGCCCCACGCGAACCACACGTTGTGGTCCGCGTCCAGGACGGCACCTTCGGGGAATGCCACGGCGTCCTCCCGCAGCACGTTGGTCTCCTTCCACGTCTTGCCGCCGTCCGAGGAGCGCGCCAGATAGTGGTTCTTCAGGTGGGCGTAGGCCGTGTACACGTCGTCGCCATACGCGGCGGTCCAGGGGTGGTCGCAGTTCGTGCACTCGGGACCGTTCACCTTGACCGCCGTGAACGTGGCGCCGTGGTCGGTGGACCTGGCCACGGCCACGTCGGTCTTGATGCCCTTGATCCCGTACGCGAGGAAGCTCACGTACACGGTTCCGGTAGCCGGATCGACGGTGACCACGCAGTCGACCTGCCGGGGGTACTTGACGCCGCTGACCCGGTTCGACACGACGTGGCCCGGGCCGAACGACTTGCCCCCGTCGCTGGACACCCGGATGTAGATGCGGTTGGGGTTGCCCGAGGCGGGATCGCAGCCGGTGTCCCCCGGGAAGTGCGCCCATACCACGTAGACGTAGCCGTCGGCGCTCGAGGCGATCTCGGGCTCCCAGTCGTCCCCGCCGCAGAAGCCGATCGCGGTGGCGTCGCCGGCCGGGCGCACACCAGCCCGGCCGCGCCGATGAGTCCTTCACCTTCGGCCGAAGGATGGACGTGGTTCCCGTGCGGGCCCTCCCCGCCGGGCCGGTGAAGGCCACCAGGGCCACCACCACCATGGCGAGGACGGCGAGGCTTCGGGTTCTCTGAGACGATCGGCGCCGGCGCATGTTTCCTCCTTGCCTCTTGGACAGGGTGGGCACACTAGTGCCGGCCGATGGCGTGAGGCAAGAGCGTCTAGTTCGAACGAACCAAGACCAACGGTCCTATGAGGCGGCTGGGCCCGCGCGTACCCTCACTCACGACCATGAGCGGTCTTCCCCTGGTCCAGCCCGGCGTCCTCGAGGCCGTCACCCAGCATGTGAACAGCGCCTGGGCGCGCAAGGTCGGCGGCATCCTGGTCGGCCGGGCCGTCGTCGACCGGACCAGGGTCGAGGGAGCGCTGCCGGCGCGCCAGACCGAGGAATACGCGGACGAGATCGCCTTCCCCGCCCAGGTATGGGAGGAGGCCTACGCAGCACTGGGCCGATTCCCGGGGGCCAGGATCGTGGGCTGGTATCACTCCCATCCCGGCACCGGGGTCAACCTGTCCGAATACGACCGCCGCATGCACACCACCCTGTTCGGCGAACCGATCAACGTCGCGCTGGTGATGGACCCGGTCTCGCAGCGGATGGCCTGGTTCGGGTGGATGATCGGGCGGCTCTCGCCGCTGGATCCGGGCGAGGCGTCGGACATGGTGGCGGTGGCTCCGTCTCCGCCCCGGGGCGTGGTCCGAGCTTCGGTCGCCGCGTTGGTCGCCCTGGGCCTCGGGGCGGCGGCCACGGGCGGGTATTGGATCGGAAGAGAGTCGCATCCGTCCACGCCTGTGACCGTCCAGGCTCTCCAGCACCGGCTCGACGCGCAGAGCGTCCGGGCCGCCCGCCTTCGAGAGCAACTCCGGGAGGCCGGGCAGAGACTCGCCGCCAGCGGGACCGAGCTGCGGCAGGCCACCGCGGACCTCGCCGCGGTGCGCACCCAACTGGCGGACGCTCGCAGCGCGCTGGCCAAGGCCCGTCGGGCCGCCCCCGCGGCCGTGCGCTATCGGGTGCAGACGGGTGACACGCTGTGGTCCCTTGCCGCTGCCTTCTTCGGAGATCCCTCCCGGTGGCCGGAGATCGCTCGCACCAACCGGGACCAGATCCCGAACCCGGATCGCCTGCTGGCCGGACAGGTCATCGAGATCCCGCTGCGCCCCGCTCGCTGAGGGCGCGCGGTCGCTCGCCGATCCCTGGGGGCACCTCCCTCGACTGACGGAGCGCCGTCCTCGCCGATAATCGGCGCGATGCCGGGCCCACGTCTTCGTCGAACCGCCGCCATCTTCGGGGTGCTCCGCAACCGGGAGCTCCGCGCCCTGTGGTTCGCCGACTGGATCTCCGACGTCGGCAACTTCGTCACCTCGATCGCGCTGGTCGTGTACATCTTCAACCTCACCGGCCGGGCCACGGCGGTCGGGCTCGCCCTCGCCCTCGGGTCGATCCCGTGGTTCACCGTCGGGCCGTTCGCAGGACTGCTCGCGGACCGGGTCGATCGACGCTCCCTGATGATCACGGCCAACCTGATCCGCGCGGTCCTGGTCGGCGCGCTCCCGTTCACCCGGGAGGTGTGGCAGGCGTACGCGCTCTCGCTGGCCTCGTTCATGCTCGCGCCCGTCCATCGGCCTGCTCGCTCCGCGTTCCTCGCCGACATCGCCCCGGAAGGGAAGCTCGTGCCGGCGCTGGCGGTGATGGAGACCACCCATCAGGTCCTGCACACCGTGGGCCCGGCCATCGGCGGGCTGGCCGTCCTGACCCTGGGCGCCCGCCACGCCTTCTTCCTCGACTCGGCCTCCTTCGTGATCGCCGCGGCGTTCCAGGCAACGATCGCCTCGCGGGGTGTTCCGACGGTCGAATCGGCCGGCTCGGCCGTCCAGGACCTCTGGGAGGGAGTGAGGGCGGTCTTCGCCGCCGGGGCCACCCGGACCTACATCCTGTTGAACTCCGTCCTGGGACTGGGCTTCGCGGGCGTGGAGGCGCTGCTGGTCGTGTACGTCCGGGACGAGCTCGGCCGTCCCAGCGGCCAGTACGGCATCGTCCTCGCGATGGCCGGGCTGGGCACGGTGCTGACGAGCCTGGCCATCGCCGCCGCCGACGAGCATCGTCCCCGCACGCCGTGGGTCCTGGCGTCCGCGGCGGGGGTTGGGACGTTCGCCGTGGCCTTCCTTCACCCGTCGTTCCTCGCGCTGTTGCCGGTGGCCCTGGCCGCGGGGCTGGCCGACGCCGGCGTGGGGATCCCGATGACCGCCACGCTGGCCGAGTCACTCCCCGAGCGGCTTCGGGGCAGGGCCTACGCGGCGGTGGACACGATGTGGGAGCTCACCGCGGCGATCGGGTTCCTCGGGTTCGCCTGGCTCGGTGAAGCGGGACGTCTCGGTGCCGCGAACGGCATGGGCGTGGCGGCCGTGGTCGGGTCCGCGCTGGGAGCGGCCGTCCTTCTCGGCGGAGGCGCCAGGGCCATCGCCGGCAGCGAACGAGCCCGGCTCGCTCCGAAGCCGGCCGGAGGATCACCGGCCGGGCTGTCCGGCTAGGCACAAGCCAGGCGCGAGACCAGGGCCCTCTCCTCCTCCCCGAACCACGGGGGTTCGCCGGCTGCAGCGTTCTCCGTGGTCCGTCCGATACGCGAGGTCGCCGGGATGGCCACGTAGCATCGGTGATCGGAGAGGATCCACTTGAGGAGCGCCTGGGCCCACGTGCCGACGCCGAAGGGCCGCAGCGGTTCCAGGGCTCGGGGCGGTGGCACCCGCCGCATGAGGTCGCCTTCACCGAACGGCCGCATCACCACCACTCCGATGCCCAGCTCCGAGGCCAGCGGGAGTATCAGCCGCTCGACCTCGCGCTGGCGAGGGTTGTAGGGCACCTGGATCGACCCGATCCGTCCCGTTCGCATGACCTGCGCCATCTCCTCGAACGCCGACGGGTCGTAGTGGGTGACGCCGACGACGGCCACCCGGCCCTGGTCCCGTAGTCGTTCCAGCCTCGGCAGGTGCTCCCTCCACGCGAGCAGGTTGTGGACCTGGTAGATCTCCACCTGTCCACCGAAGACGCCAAGCGCGGCCCGGATCTGCAGCTCACCATCCCTGGCCGACCGGGCCCACACCTTCGTGGCCACGGCCGCGGCATCGCGCCGCCCTTGGAGCGCGGCGCCCAACACGGTCTCGGCACGCCCGTACATGGGCGACGAGTCGAACAGGTTCGCTCCAGCCTCGAGGGCTTCGTCGACCCGGTTCCGCGAGTCGGTCAAAGCCTTCTCGCCGCGGACGTCGAACGTCCTCCACGTGCCGACTCCGACCACCGGGACCAGAAGCCCGCTTCGGCCGAGCCGCCGTTCCTCCATCGGCTGTCAGCGTCCTTCGCCGAGCCAGACGAAGTGGCGGGCCCGAACCCGATCCTTCACGTGCTGTGGGAGGAAGCTTGCGTCGATGGCGGTTCGCGTGACCGTCCGGAGGTCCTCGTCCGTGAACCTGATCTCGGTCCGGGCCACCTCCCATTCATGGGAGAGGTCGATCCCCATGTACCCGGGGTCGTCGGAGTTGATCGTGACCTTCACTCCATCCCGCAGCAGCCGCCTGACGGGATGCTCGGCAACGCTGGCCACCCCTCCGGTCAGCCAGTTCGACGTCGGGCACATCTCCAGGACGACCCCTCGGGCCACGACGAGATCGCGCACCGCGTCGTCCTGTGCCACGGTCAGTCCATGGCCGAGCCGGGCAACCCCCAAGGTTTCGATGGCCTCGCGGGGGTAGTCCGGAGGGCCCGACTCCCCGTAGTGCGCGGTCAGGCCGAGCCCCGAGTCGAGGAGGGGCGAGAGGACCTGCCGGTAGGTCCGAGGAGGGAACCCCACCTCGGTGCCCGCGATGTCGAACCCAACCAGCTGATCATGGTGGCGGAGGGCAAAGTCCACGGTCGCCCTGGCGGATTCCAGCCCGTAGTCGCGGCTGAAGATGGCGATGAGCCCGACTGCCACGTCGCAGCCCGCGTCGACGGCCTCGTGCACGCCGGCCACGACGGCGTCCATCGCCCCATCCCAATCCAGGCCTCCGGGCTCGCAGAGGAAATGGGGCGAGAACCGGAGCTCGGCCAGCCGGACGTTCTCCCGGTCGAGGTCCTCGACGGCCTCGCGGGCGATCCGGCGCACTGCGTCGTAGGAGCGGATCGAGCTCTGGGCGATGGCGAAACCCGCCAGGGCGTCCTCCAGGCTGTCGACCGGAGAGACGAGGAGGGCGCGCGGTGCCAGCTCGGCCGCCGTTCGCCCTGGCAGCGGAACGCCGGCCTCGCGCGACAGATCGATGATGGTCCGCAGCCGGAGCGAACCCTCCAGGTGCCGGTGGAGCTCCACCTTGGAGGTGGCGCGGAGATCCAGTGATGCGGAATCCGGCATCGGCTACGGCTGGAGCCGCTCGATCGTCCAGGTTCCGTCGGTCGCCCGCACGTATCGCAGCCGGTCGTGCAGGCGCGAGGGGCGGCCCTGCCAGAACTCGAACAGCTCGGGGACGACGCGGATGCCGCCCCAGTCCTCGGGAAGCGGGACCTCCTGGTCGCGGTAGCGGGCCGCGGCTTCCGCGTACCGCTGCTCCAGGATCGCCCGGCTCTCCACCGGGGCGGATTGGCGCGAGATCATCGCGCTCAGCTGCGCGTCCCGGGGCCGGGTCCGGAAATAGGCGTCCGACTCCTCTCGGGACAGCGCCTCGATCGTTCCGGTGACCCTGGCCTGCCTATGCAGCTCCGGCCATGACAGCGCCACGGCGGCCCGGGGGTTGGCCTCCAACTCGAGGCCTTTCTGGCTCCGACTGTTCGTGTAGAAGACCAGCCCGCGCCGATCGACCTCCTTGAGGATCACCATGCGCACCGATGGCCGCCCGTCCGCGGTGGCCGTGGCCAGGGCCATGGCGTCGGGCTGGGGGTTGCCGCTGGCTTGGGCTTCCTCGAACCACCGGGAGAGCTGTGCAAAGGGGTCGGCGTCGAGGTCACCTTCGTCCAGCCCACGATCCTGCTCGGCCATTCGTCCTCCCGGACCTAGGGGATCGCCCCCGTGAGGATCGCGGCCAGCTTTGCCGCGTCGATGTTCCCCCCGCTGACCACGGCCACGACCTTCCCGCCACCCGCCTTCCCGGCGAACGCGGCCGCCACGGGCGCCGCCCCGGCGCCCTCGGCCACCACACGGTTGCGCACCGCCAGCAGCCGGACCGCCGCGGCGGCCTCGGCCACCGAGCAGGTCACCGAGCCGTCGAGCAGCGCCTGAACGAGGGGCCACATCGGCTCGAGGACGGCCTTGCCCCCTATCCCGTCGACGAAGCTGGGCTCGTACTCGACCGGCGTGGGGCGTCCGGCGGCGAATGACGCGGCCGCCGGCGCCCCGGTGTCGACCTCCGAGGCGAAGACCCTGACGTCCGGCTTGATCGACTTGATCGCCGCGGCGATGCCCACCGACAGGCCACCGCCGCCGTACGGGACGACGACCGTATCCACGTCGGGCAGGTCCTCCATGATCTCCAGCCCGATGGTCCCGTTCCCGGCCATGACCGAGCGCTCGGCGAACGGGTGGACGAAAAACCGATCGGCCAAGGGCTCGAACCTCCGGTCGATCATGACCTGCCACCACGCGTCGAAGGGAACCTTCACGAACGTCCCCCCGAGCCGGGTGATCGCGGCCAGCTTGGCCTCCGGAGCGGAGTCCGGGACCACCGCCGTGCACGGCACGCCGAGCCGCCGGGCGTGCCACGCCACGCCCTGGGCCATGTTGCCCGCGCTGGCGGTGTAGACGCCGCGGACCAGCCTGGCCGGGTCGGCCAGGGCCAGGGCGTTCCCCGCTCCGCGGATCTTGAAGGAGCCGATCGGTTGGAGGTTCTCCAGCTTGAGATGGATCTCGCCCGGGGCGTCGTCCGCGGCCAGCGGCAGGAGCGGGGTGCGAACCGCCCAGGGCGCGATGCGCTCTCGCGCGGCTCGCACGTCCTCGATCGACGGTGCCTCAACCACGGGCACGCGTTCCTCCGAGCTCCACGCGGGTCCCCGAGCCGGTCGCCACGGCCCGCGCGTGGATCGCCCTGGCGGCAGCCAGGTCCTCCACAGCCAGTCCCACACCGCGGAACACGGTGATCTCGTCGTCCGACCGACGCCCGTCCACCTCTCCGGCGACCAGCTCTCCGAGCTCGCCGGCGATGTGATCCTCGCCGATGGCGCCCTCGTCCCTGGACTGGACGAACTCGCCCGCCTCGTTCACGGCCGATTCACGCCGGTCCACGAACAACCTCGCCCGGACGATGGCGTCGGTGTCCAGCTCCCGGTTCACGGGGCCGACCGCCCCGATGGCGTTCACGTGGCATCCGGGGGCGAGCCACTGTCCCTGAAGGATGGGTAGCGGCGACGAGGTCGTTGTGCACACGACATCGGCCTCCTCCACGGCCTCGCGCGCGGATCCGGCCACCTCGACGACGATCCCGTGGCGGCGCCGTCCCTCGTCGGCGAACCCCTCCGCGTGGTCGCGGTTCCTGCTCCATACACGAACGCGGCGGAGCGGGCGAACCAGGGCCATCGCCTCGAGGTGCGTCCGCGCCTGGGTCCCCGACCCCAGGATGGCCAGGTCGCCGGCGTCGGCCTTGGCGAGCAGCCGGGTGGCCACGCCGCTCACCGCGGCCGTCCGGATCGCGGTGATCTCCGTCGCGTCGATGACCGCCAGCAACCGGCCCTGTTCGCTTTCGAACAGCAGCACCGCACCCTGGTGAGAGTCGAACTCCGTCCCGAGGTTGCCGGGAAACACCGTGATGACCTTGATCGCCATGGTTCGCTCGGACGGGATGATCGACGGCATCGAGGCCATCGCGCCGGTCCGATCGGGCATCCATACCACGGTCCGCAGCGGCATGATCGCCTCTCCCCTGGCCAGCGCGGCCAGCGCCTGGGCCATCGCGTCCATGCACTCGGCCATCGGCAGCAGCGCGGGGACCTCGCGCTGGGAGACGACCAGGACCTCCACGACACCTCCTGGGACGCGGCGCACTGTAACACCGGGGGTAAGGCCGCCGGCCGGAGCGGTTGTGGCCGGGGGTGACGGGGAGCGGTTCCGTCCCGTACCCTCGGACCACCATGACCGGCATCGCCAAAGGAACGGAGACCACCCCTGCCACCGGCGGCAAGGCCCCATGGTCCGGATCGGTCGTGGGAATCCACATCGTCGCCGCCGCGAAAGAGCCGATGACCTCGGTACAGGAAGTGGCGGCGGTGGCCGGACGGGGGCTCGACGGCGACCGGTACTTCGACCGGACCGGATCCTTCTCGAGCCGCCCGGGAACCGGACGCCAAGTCACGCTGATCGAGTCCGAGGCCGTGGAGGATGCCCGCCGCGACTACGGGCTGCGGATCCAGCCCGGCGAGGCGCGCCGCAACATCGTGACGGAGGGCGTGGCCCTCAACCACCTGGTTGGACAGGATTTCCTGGTGGGCGAGGCTCGCCTCCGGGGCATGCGCCTGTGCGAACCGTGCGAGGACCTGGCGGAGCTGACCGGGCAACCCGTGGTCAAGGCGCTGATCCATCGGGGCGGTCTGCGCGCGGAGATCCTCGAGGGCGGGATGATCCGCGTGGGCGACACCATCCGCCCGGCGGAGCTGTAGGTCCCTAGGTCGCGGGGGCGGACCGGAGCCAGGCCACCCCTACCACGCCGGCCCCTGTGTGGAGGCCCATCGACGGGCTGAACTCGGTGAGGAAGTCGGTCGGCCCCAGCAGCCCCTGGAGCTCCGCGGCACGCTGCGGTGACGCGGCGTGGAAGACGGCCGACTTTCGCGAATCCTCCAGCCCGCGACCCATGGCCTCCCGCCGGATCCGCCGGAGGGCCGACCCCACGCTCCTGGGAACCCCCAGCCGCTCCACCGTGCCCCCGTGGAGCCGGAAGACGGGACGGACGCCGAGCTGTTGGGCCAGCTCGACGGCCACCCATGGAACCCTGCCGCTGGCTCGAAGGTGATCCAGGCGATCGAGGGCCGCCACCAGCTCTGCCCGCCGGCCGGCATCCTCGGCCGCTTGGACCACCTCGGCGGGCGTTCCGCCGGAGGCGGCCACCTCGGCGGCCGCCAGCACCACCAGGCCGTGCGCGGCCGCGGCGGTCCTGGAATCGACCACTGCCACCGGCCTCCCGGCGATCTCGGCGGCCACCACCGCATTGCGATACATGGCCGTGAACTCGATGGCGGGGGTGATCACCACCGGGTCGCCCTCCGTCTCTTCCACGGCGGCCAGATACTCCACGGGGGAAGGCGCGCTGGACTTCACCGGCTGCCCCTTCGACTGGGCGGCATAGACGACGTCGGCGGCCTCCTGCATGCCGTCGCGAAGATCGCCATCAGGCAAGTGGATGATGATCGGCACGACTCGTATGGAGTACCGGTCGAGGGCCTCCGCGGGAAGGCAGGCGCTGGAGTCGGTGATCAGGCGGGTGGGCGGCATCGCGCATTCGAACGATAGCGGAAGCCAGACATCGATGTGAAACAATCCGCCCCGTGGTTCCCCTGCTCGCTCGCGAGCGGTTCTCCATCCGGGAGGTGGTCGCTCGGACCGGCGTCCCGGCGGCAACGATCCACCATTACCTCCGGCTCGGGCTGCTCCCCCCGGCCCGCCGCCTCAGCTCGAACCGCTTCCTGTACGACGATCGCCACGTCCAGGCGCTGAAGCTGATCAGGCTGCTCCGCGAGCGCCGGGGCCTCTCCCTCACAGTCATCCGGCGGGTGCTCCCCGAGCTCCTCGGCCTGGACCAGGAGCAGGCCTTCCGGCCCCAGATGTGGGACCGGGCCGTCCTGGCCCACCTCTCGCGGGGATCGCGGCGCACGCCCGCCGTCCGCCTGCTCGACGCGGCTATCGAGGCCTTCGCCCGCCGCGGGTACGCGGACGTGAACGTCGACGACATCTGCCGCGCCGCCCGCATCGCCAAGGGCTCCTTCTATCGCCACTACCGGTCGAAGGAAGACCTCTTCTTCGCCGCGGCCGACGCCGCGGTCGCCGAGATCGTCGGGGCCTATCGCCTGGTCGCGTCGGCCGGGCCTCCGCCCATGGATCGAGCGGCGGATGTGCTGGCCCGAGCCATGGAGCCCCGGCTCCCCCTGTTCATGGAGCTGTTCACCCGGTCCCTCCAGCGCCGCCCCGGCTACGCTCCGGTTGCTCGCAGAATCTTCACAACGCTCGCTCGCCGGGTCGGGGAGTTCCACGGGGGCCCAGACGCCCTCCTCGCCGGCGCCCTGGTCCTCCAGCAGGCCACGGTGATCGTGTTCAGACGGGCCCTGGAGCCGTCGCCGCTGGCGGCCCTGGGTGTGGTGACATCGTCACCGGCCTGAGTTTTCCAGCCCGCCGGCACCCGACTTGACAGTCGCCTGGCCCGTCCACAAGATTTGAGCAATAAGCGAGACTGGGTAGTCACCCCAATTGCTTGTTCATGATGACAGGGGTGGTCCATCGGTTCTCGAGGGGCCTCCCCACACAGGGGGAGGACGTCCGATGAAGTTTCTGTTCGAGAACCACAGCTTCCGAACGACCGACTGCGGACAGTTCGTCGACATGACCGACGACGTTCGGGAGCTGGTCGAGCGAAGCGACGTCCAGAACGGGATGGCCCTGGTGTATTCGCCCCACACGACGTGCGCCGTCCTCATCAACGAACGCGAGCGGGGGTTCATCGAGGACTTCGGCGGCCTGATGGAGGAACTCGTCCCCATCAAGGGGGCCTACCGACACGACGACCTGGATGCCCGGACCGAGAACCTCGAGGACGATCCGCACGAGATCCCCAACGGCCATGCCCACTGCCGCCAGGCGCTCCTCGGCTCCGCCTCCCAGGCGATCCCCATCGTGCATGGCGAGCTGCAGCTCGGCCGGTGGCAGCGGGTGTTCTTCCTTGAGCTGGACCGGGCCCGCGATCGACGGGTCCTGATCCAGGTGATGGGGGACTGATGGCCCAGGATGCCGTCGCCGCCGTCATGGCGAAGGCGGATCGGGAGAACTTCCCGGTTGCCTCCCGGCTGCTCCCTCGACGGTCGAGGACGGGGCTCCTGGCGATCTACGGGTTCGCCAGGTTGGTGGACGACGCCGGAGACGAGGCGGGCGGCGATCGGACCGCGCTGCTGGACTGGCTGGACGGCGAGGTGGACCGGGTCTACGCGGGAACGCCGGGCCACCCGCTCATGCGCCGGCTGGTCCCGGTCGTTCGGCGCTATGGCATCCCTCCGGAGCCGTTCCGCCGCCTGATCCAGGCGAACCGCCAGGATCAGGTCGTCACCTCTTACGCCACCTTCGAAGACCTGCTTGCGTACTGCGATCTATCGGCCAACCCGGTCGGACACCTGGTGCTCCACGTGTTCGAGGCAGTCACGCCCAGGCGAATGCATCTGTCGGATCACGTCTGCACCGGACTCCAGCTCGTCGAGCACTGGCAGGACGTTTCGGAGGACCTCCGCCGTGGCCGGGTGTACCTGCCGCAGGAGGACCTGGCCCGGTTCGGCTGCACCCGGGAGGACCTGGCCGCGGCCGGCCCCAGCTCGCGGTTCCGCGCCCTGATGGCCTTCGAGGCCGATCGGGCACGACGGCTCCTGGACCAGGGAGCTCCGCTCGCCCGTGACCTGGGCGGCCGCAACGGATACGCGGTGGCGGCCTTCGTCGCAGGCGGGCGCAGCGCCCTCGAGGCCATCGAACGGTCCGGGTACGACGTGCTGTCGAGGACCCCCAGGCCGTCGGGGCTCCGCCGGGCCGCGGCAATCGTGCGGGCGCTGGCCACCCGGGGAAGCGCCGGCAACGGCCGCCCCGCGCTCGACGCCCACCCTCACGCCCACCCCGATCCTCAGGAGCAGCGGTCGTGATCGCCCCCGTCGCGTACCGCCATTGCGAGGAGGTGACCCGGTCCCGCGCCGGCAACTTCTATTACGGGATCCGGCTGCTACCGCCTCCCAAGCGCCGGGCG
This sequence comes from Actinomycetota bacterium, assembly GCA_005885015.1. Lineage (GTDB taxonomy): Bacteria > Actinomycetota > UBA4738 > UBA4738 > UBA4738 > AC-52. The sequence continues at coordinate 19,393 of VAYG01000004.1, forward strand.
ATGTGCGCCGTCTACGCCTTCGCCCGAAGGATCGACGACATCGGGGACGGCACGTCCTCGCCCGACGAGCAGCTGCGGTCGCTGGAGCGCGCCAGGGACGACGTTTCCTCCATCATGCCCGCCTCGCCCGACCCGGTGATCGCCGCGCTCGGCGACGCCGCGGCGCGGTATCCCCTCCCGCTCCAGGCGTTCGTGGACCTCATCGACGGCGTGGAGATGGACGTCCGGGGCGAACGGTATCCGAGCTTCGAGGCGCTCGAGGTGTACTGCCGCCGAGTGGCCGGCTCGATAGGCCGGTTGTCGGTGGCAATCTTCGGGGCCGGCCGGCCCGAGGAGGCCGCGTCGCTGTCCGACGACCTCGGGGTGGCCATGCAGCTCACGAACGTCCTGCGCGATCTCCGCGAGGACCTCGCCCGGGGACGCGTCTACGTCCCGGCCGACGACCTGACCAGGTTCGGCTGCGATCCGCAGCTGGAGGCGGCGGACCCGGCCTCGCTGGGCGCCGTCGTCCGGTTCGAGATCGCTCGGGCCCGTTCTTGGTTCGACCGGGGGTTGGGCCTCCTGCCGCTCCTGGACGGACGGAGCGCGTCCTGCGTGGGAGCCATGACCGGGATCTACCAGAGGATCCTGGCCAAGCTGGATCGCCGGCCCGCCGAGGCCCTGCGCGGCCGGATCTCCCTGCCGGCCTGGGAGAAGGCGTGGGTGGCCGCCCGCAGCGTGGTGGGGGTGCCCGGATGAGCGAGCCCTTCGCCGCGCCGGTGGTGATCCCGAACCCCTCCCACCCCCGTGTGATCGTGGTCGGCGGGGGGCTGGCCGGCCTGGCGGCGGCGCTGGCCTGCGCCGACGGCGGAGCCAGGGTCAGCCTCCTCGAAGCCCGACCGCGCCTGGGCGGGGCGACGTTCTCGTTCCAGCGAGAGGGACTGTGGGTGGACAACGGCCAGCACGTCTTCCTCCGTTGCTGCACGGCCTACCGGAGATTCCTGTCCCGGATCGGCGCGGACGGCAAGACCGTGCTCCAGGACCGGATGTCGATCCCGGTGGTCTCCTCGGACGGGCGGCGGGGGATGCTGCGGCGAAACCGCCTCCCTGCCCCGCTCCATCTGGCGGGGACGCTGGCCACGTACCCGTTCCTCGGCCCGGCCGATCGCCTCCGGACCGCCCGGGCGGCCCTGGCTCTGGCTCGGCTCGATCCCCTGGACCCTTCGTTGGACGGCCGGACGTTCGGCCAGTGGCTGGCCGAGCATCGCCAGTCCCACGCCGCCATCGACTCCCTGTGGAACCTCATCGCGCTTCCGACGTTGAACCTCCCCGCGGACCAGGCGTCGCTGGCGCTGGCGGTCAAAGTGTTCCGGACCGGTCTCCTTTCCCACCGGGACGCCGCCGACGTCGGCTACGCGGCCGTGCCGCTGTCGGAGGTCCACGCGGCCCCGGCGGCTCGCGCGCTGGCCCGTGCCGGCGCGGCCGTCCATCTTCGAACGACGGCCCGCCGCGTCGAACGCCTCACCGCCGATGCGTTGGAGGTCTCGACCGAGGACGGGCGGCTGGAGGGCCGCGCGGCGATCCTGGCCCTCCCCCACGACCGCGTACGGGACGTCATCCCGGCCGAGGCCCTGGCCGATCCGGAGGCCCCGTCGAGGCTGGGCGTGTCTCCAATCGTGAACGTGCACGTGGTGTACGACCGCCCGGTCATGGACGTGCCGTTCGTGGCCGGGCTGGGATCGCCGGTCCAGTGGGTGTTCGACCGGACCGGACCGTCCGGACTGGACCGCGGCCAGTATCTGGCCATCTCGCTCTCCGGTGCCGACCGGGAGATCCAGGAGCGAGCCGAGGACCTTCGCGCCCGGTTCCTCCCGGCCCTCGAAGCACTCTTCCCTGCGGCTCGGGCGGCCACCGTCGAGCGGTTCTTCGTCACCAGGGAGCACGCGGCGACGTTCCGCCAGACCCCTGGGACCAGAGCGCTTCGCCCCGGCCCGCGCACCCGGATCCCCGGCTTGTACCTGGCGGGCGCGTGGACCGACACGGGCTGGCCGGCCACCATGGAAGGCGCCGTCCGGTCCGGCCTGGCCGCCGCGCGCGAGGCCCTCGCCGACCTCGGGCGGACCCGCCCGCTCCCCCAGGCGGTGCCGGCGTGATCCGCACGATGCCTCCCGCCCTCCTGCGAGCCCGGGACATGATCGAGCCGGCCCTCAGGGAGAGCATCCGGGACCTGGCTCCCGACATCCAGCGGGTGGTCGGCTACCACTTGGGGTTCTCCGACGCCGAGGGGCAACCCGTGGCCGGGGAAGGAGGCAAGGCCGTCCGGCCCGCTCTTGCCCTGCTCTCGGCCGAAGCGGCCGGCGCGCCGGCCGACGTGGGGATCCCCGGCGCGGTCGCCGTGGAGCTCGTCCACAACTTCTCCCTCCTGCACGACGACGTGATGGACCATGACCTGGAGCGGCGCCATCGACCGACCGCCTGGGCGTTGTTCGGGATGGGCCAGGCCATCGTCACCGGCGACGCGCTGATGGTCCTGGCCCAGCGGGTGCTGATGGAGCCGGCCACGCCCGAGCACTCGAGCGCCGCGGCCGCCCTGGCCCGGGCGACGGCGGGCATGATCGAAGGGCAGGCCCAGGACCTCTCCTTCCAGTCCCGGCTGGACGTTTCGGTGGATGAATGCGAACGCATGTCCGCGAACAAGACCGGGGCGCTGCTGTCCTGCGCCTCTTCCATCGGGGCCATCCTGGCCGGCGCCGGAGACCTCGAGGTCGCCTCCCTGGCCGAGTTCGGCCTCCATCTGGGGCTGGCCTTCCAGGCGATCGACGACTGGCTGGGGATCTGGGGACGGCCGGCCCTCACCGGCAAGCCGGTGGCCGGCGACATCCGCGAGCAGAAAAAGACGCTTCCCGTGGTCATCGCGCTGGCCGCGGGGGGCCCGGACTCCGACCGCCTCAGGGAACTCCTGTCGAACGGTGGGCTCTCCGAGGCCCAGGTGTCCATGGCGGCCGACCTCGTGGAACGGTGCGGCGGCAGCGAGCGAACCAGAACCGAGGCGGGCCGGCACCTCGCGCTGGCCCTGGGCGCGTTGGACCGGGCCCCGCTGGCGCTGCCGGCCCGGGAGCAGCTCGAGGAGATCGCTCGGTTCGTCACGGCGCGGGATTTCTGAGGAGGTTGGCGGTGGCGGTCAAGACGGTCGAACGAGCCAGGGGAGCAGCCGAGGCCTCCCTGCGCCGGGCTCGAGACCACCTTCTCAAGCTCCAGCACGAGCAGGGGTGGTGGAAGGGTGAGCTCGAGACCAACGTGACGATGGACGCCGAGGACCTGCTCCTCCGGCAGTTCCTGGGGATCCGGGGCGAGGAGGAGACCCGGCTCGCGGCCAACTGGATCCGGTCCCAGCAACGCGAGGACGGGACGTGGGCCAACTTCTTCGCCGGGCCGCCGGACCTGTCCACGACCATCGAGGCCTACGCGGCCCTCCGGCTGGCCGGCGACCCCGCCGACGCCGACCACATGCGCCGGGCTGCCGGCTACGTCCGAGAGTCCGGCGGGCTCGAACGGGCTCGGGTCTTCACCCACCTGTGGTTCTCGTTGTTCGGGTGGTGGTCGTGGGACCGGGTGCCGGCCCTGCCGCCCGAGGTGATCTTCCTTCCCCGGTGGTTCCCGCTGAACATCTACGACTTCGCCTGCTGGGCCCGCCAGACGCTCGTGGCGCTCACCGTCGTCGGGGCGCATCGTCCGGTCCGGCCGATCGGGTTCGGCATCGACGAGCTCCGCACCGGCCTGGATCCGGGGCCGGGGCTCGACCCTCTGTCCACGTGGCGCGGGAGGTTCCAGCGGCTGGACCAGGCCCTCCAAGGCTACGAGCGTCACCCATCCAGGAGTCTGCGACGCGTGGCCCTGGCCCGGGCCGTGGAGTGGATCCTGCGGCGACAGGAAGCAGACGGCTCCTGGGGCGGGATTCAGCCGCCGTGGGTGTACTCGCTGATCGCGCTCGACGTGATGGGCTACCCGCTCGACCATCCCGCTGTGCGCGGCGGCCTCGAGGGCATCGACGGCTTCACCATCATCGAGGGCGACTCCAGGCGGCTGGAGGCGTGCCAGTCACCCGTGTGGGACACAGCCCTGGCAATCATCGCGTTGGCGGACGGGGGCCTGCCCTCCGAGCATCCGGCGCTGGTGCGCGCCACGGACTGGCTGCTCGACGAGGAGATCGCTCGGTTCGTCACGGCGCGGGATTTCTGAGGAGGTTGGCGGTGGCGGTCAAGACGGTCGAACGAGCCAGGGGAGCAGCCGAGGCCTCCCTGCGCCGGGCTCGAGACCACCTTCTCAAGCTCCAGCACGAGCAGGGGTGGTGGAAGGGTGAGCTCGAGACCAACGTGACGATGGACGCCGAGGACCTGCGGGCATTCGATGCCGACAACACCCGGACGCTCTGTCGCGAGCTGCCGTTCTGCGACTTCGGCGAGGTCATCGACCCGCCGAGCGCGGACGTGACCGCGCACGTTGTCGAGATGCTTGCCTACGAAGGACAAGCCACGGCATCCGCCGCACGGAGAGGCCTCTCCTGGCTGGCTCGGAACCAGGAGCGGGATGGTTCCTGGTTCGGACGGTGGGGGGCCAACCACGTCTACGGCACCGGTGCCGTCGTCCCGGCCGCCGTGTCCGGGGGCATCCCGCCCCAGGACGAAAAGATCCGCGCGGCCGTCCGCTGGCTGGAGCGGCACCAGAACCCGGACGGGGGCTGGGGCGAGGACCTTCGCTCCTACGACGACCCGGCTGGGATCGGGCGGGGAGGGAGCACGGCCTCCCAGACCGCGTGGGCGCTGCTGGCGCTCCTCGCCGCGGGCGAGCGGTCCGCTGAATCGGCCAGGCGGGGAGTGGCCTGGCTCGCCGAGACCCAGCGGGCCGACGGGACGTGGGACGAGCCCTTGTACACGGGCACGGGGTTCCCCGGGGACTTTTACATCAACTACCACCTGTACCGCCTGGTGTTTCCGATCACCGCGCTCGGGCGGTACCTGGGGGATTCGACATGACCGGGCGGCCCGGGATGCGTTCGGATGGACTCCTCGTCCTCACCCCGCTGGCCATCGAGGCCCGGGCGGTCCGGGCAGGGCTTCCCCGGGCCCGGGTGCAACGCTCGGGCCCGGGCTCCACCCGAGCCGCCAGGTCGGCTCGAACGATCGAGCTGGGCTCGGCCAGCGCGGTGGCGGTGGCGGGGTTCTGCGGCGGACTCGACCCCGCGCTGGGGCCGGGGGATGTGGTGGTGGCCAGCGAGCTGCGCGGTCCGGAGGGGACCCGGCCGCTCCCCTCGAGCGGCATCCTCCTGGCGGCGCTGCGCCGCATGGGCATCGCCGCCCGCCTCGGGCCCGTCCTGTCCGTGGACCACCTCGTCTCCGGCCGCGAACGGGGCGCCTTGGCGAACACCGGCGCGGTGGCCGTCGACATGGAGTCGGCCTGGCTGGCCGGCGCGGCAGACGGGCGCCCGCTGGCCGTGCTTCGAACCGTCGTGGACACGCCAGACCGGGAGCTCCGAGGAAACCCCATGGCCACCGCCGCGGGCGGCATCCGGGCCTACCGGGCGCTGTCGCGGGCTGCCTCGGCCCTGGAGAGCTGGGCCCTGGCGGCCGGTCCGCGCAAGGTCCTGCTGGCCGGGCCCCGTTCCTTCTGCGCCGGCGTGGAGCGGGCCATTGAGATCGTGGAACGGGCGCTCGACCGGTACGGTCCGCCGGTCTACGTCCGGAAGCAGATCGTGCACAACGTGCACGTGGTGCGGGATCTGGAGCGTCGCGGCGCGATATTCGTCGACGAGCTGGGCGAGGTCCCCGGGGGAGCGCTGGTCGTGTTCTCCGCCCACGGCGTCTCGCCCCAGGTCCGGGAGGAGGCGGGGCGGCGGCAGCTCCAGGTGATCGACGCGACGTGCCCGCTGGTCACCAAGGTCCACGCCGAGGCGAAGCGGTTCGCCCGGGCCGGCTACACCATCTTCCTGATCGGCCACGACGGACACGAGGAGGTGGAGGGCACGACCGGGGAGGCCCCCAAGTCGATCCGTCTGGTCGAGGAGCACGACGACCTGCGGACCCTCGAAGTGGATGACCCCGACCGGATCGCCTACCTCACCCAGACCACGCTCGCCGTGGACGAGGTGGACTCCGTCGTCCGAGGCCTTCGGGCGCGGTTCCCCGCGCTGGCCGGCCCGGGCTCGGAGGACATCTGCTACGCCACGCAGAACCGGCAAGACGCGGTGAAGGCACTGGCCCAGGAGTGCGACCTGCTCCTGGTCATCGGGTCGGAGAACTCTTCGAACTCCCAGCGTCTGGTCGAGGTGGCCGAGCGGGAGGGGTGCCGGGCTCGGCTGGTCGACGACGAGATCGGGATCGACCCGGAGTGGCTCATCGGCGCGGACACCGTGGGGCTGACGGCCGGTGCAAGCGCTCCGGAGGTGCTGGTCGAGCGCGTCGTGGCGGCCCTCGGGGACCTCGGGCCGGTCGAGGTCGAAGAGCGACAGGTGGTCACGGAGTCCATGCGGTTCACCCTGCCGGTCGAGCTCCGGCGGCGCGAGACGACGAACGAGACGAACGAGAGGAACGAGAGGATGAGCGAGCAATGGCCGTCCCGCTGAGACAGAGCGTGAAGCTTGCCGCGTACCTGGCCAGGCAGCGGATCAAGCACGTGGAGAAGTTCCCGCTGGTGTTGGAGCTGGAACCCCTGTTCGCCTGCAACCTGGCCTGCGCCGGCTGCGGCAAGATCCAGTATCCGGCCCACATCCTGAAGCAGCGGATGACGGTGGAGCAGGCCGTCGCCGCGGTGGAGGAATGCGGTGCCCCGGTGGTGTCGATCGCCGGCGGCGAGCCGCTCATCCACCCGGAGGTCCACCAGATCGCGGAGGAGCTCGTCAAGCGAAAGAGGTTCGTGTACCTCTGCACCAACGCCATCCTCATGAAGAAGAAACTCGATCAGTTCCGGCCGTCGCCCTACTTCGCCTGGGCCGTCCACATCGACGGGATGCGGGAGCGGCACGACGAGTCGGTCTGCCAGGAGGGCGTGTTCGACGTGGCGGTGGACGCGATCAAGGCGGCCAAGCAGCGCGGCTTCCGGGTCACCACGAACTCCACCTTCTTCACCAGCGACACCGCCAAGGGCATCCAGGACGTCCTGAACTTCCTCAACGACGACCTGGAAGTCGACGGGATGATGATCTCTCCGGCCTACGCGTACTGGAAGGCGCCGGACCAGGATCACTTCCTCGGGGTGGAGGAGACCACCCGGTTGTTCCGCCAGGTCTTCGCCGGCCCGGAACGGAAGAAGTGGCGGCTCAACCACACCCCCCTGTACCTCGACTTCCTCGAGGGCAAGGTGGATTACGAGTGCACGCCGTGGGGGATCCCCTCCTACTCGATCTTCGGCTGGCAGCGCCCTTGCTACCTGATGGCGGACGGGTACGCGAACACGTACAAGGAGCTGCTCGAGACGACCGACTGGTCGAAGTACGGGCGCCACTCTGGGAACGTCCAGTGCCAGAACTGCATGGCCCACTGCGGATACGAGCCGACCGCGGTCATGGCCACGACCCACTCGCTCAAGGAGTCGCTGCGGGCGTTCAGGAACAACTGAACGGCAACGTCACCCGAAGCGCCGGGCCATGGTTCGGTAGAGCGAAGGCCAGCTGCCGCGGAGCCATGCCGGGAGGGCCATCCACCGGGGGGCGAACACCTCCGCCTTGTCCCGCCGGACCGCACGCAACACGGCCCGGGCCACCTGCAACCTGTGCTCCAGCTCCCGCTCAACGATCGTCCTGATCCAGCTACTCACTGTCATCCCGTCTTGATCGGCCAATTGCTTTACTCGACTGATCGATTCCGACGAGAACCGAACAGGAACGTGGCGCGTAAGCATGCGGCTCGATCGAGGAGGGAGTCTGGGAGGCCCGACGGGCTCGCGGTTCGCCTCATCCTCATATGTGCGGTCTAGACGCTGTCTGTCACTCATTGTTCACCACCGTCACTCAGATCCCGGAGGTACCTGCCCCGTTCTCGCTCGCTCGCCTGGTACACACCCATCGGCCTACATTTGCTCTCGTCGCCTACCCCCGAAGGGGCCAACGGAACGACCAATATGAGTCCTGGGACCTCGCCGTTCAAGAGCCAATCGGCGGCTCCCTTTGTCGTTTCGGCGGGATAGAGCCCTCGGTTCATCCGCAATCCAGAGGTCCAGGAGATCCTCCTCCCCCACCCTGACCGATCGGCCCTCAAGGTTGGGCATGTGCTTGTACAGGTGGGGCCTGTTCCGCTCATCAATCTCGAAAGGTTCCTCCGGGTTCAACCTGTCTGGGTCGAATCTTTCCCTCTCCATTGGGTGTGTTACACTGTAACACATGAGAGCGACCGCAGCCCTCCTGGCGGATGCCGCCCGGGTTGAAAACGGGAAGCTCTATGTTCACGGTGGCGCGTGGGACACAATTGCCGTGGACGCGTTTCCGGCAACTCACCCAACCATGGCCTTGGTCCTCGTCTACCGGGTTGAGTACAGCGAAGCGCTCACAGATTGGCCCATCGTGGTGGAGTTGTTAGATGAGGACGATCGTCCCGTGGGGCCCCGTCTGGATGGAACGATCAACGCTGGCCACCCCCCAGGAACCATAAGAGGGAGCCCGGTTTTCATTCCACAATCGATCACCATGAATCTGCTTCCCTTCGAGAAGGGTGGTGGCTATAGATTTCGGGTCTCGTCCGGTGATTCAGAACTCGCTTCCGTTCCTTTCCGCGTCACGTCACAAAGATGAGGCGAGCGGCCTCACCTCAGACCTCGGAACCCGCTTCAACTCTGCTGCCTAACCCCACCGACCCGCCATCGCTCGGTACAGGCCGGGCCAGCTGCCGCGGAGCCATGCAGGGAAGGCCATCCACCGGGGGGCGAACACCTCTGCCTTGTCCCGCCGGACCGCACGCAACACGGCCCGAGCCACCTGGTCCGCGTCGATCGGCCGCGGGAACGAGCGGTCGTACGGGCGGCCCCGGCGCTCGAAGAAGGCGGTGCGCACCGTGCCCGGCGACACGACGCTGGCCCCGACGCCCGAGCCGGCCAGCTCGTACCGCAGGCTCTCGGTGAAGGCGATGAGGGCGGCCTTCGTCGCCGCGTAGACCGCTTCATCCCGCACGCCGACGTGCCCGGCGATCGACGACACGTTGACCACGTGCCCCTTCCGACGCTCGAGCATCGCGGGGAGCAGGGAGCGAGTGAGCCGGATCGGCGCCGAGAGGTTCGTGCGGATGAGCTCCTCGGCCCGCAATGGATTCATCTCCGAGAAGCGCCCGGCCCACCCCTCGCCCGCGTTGTTCACCAGGAGATCGACCCGCCCGGCCAGGCGGAGGGCCTCCTCCGCGGCCCGCTCGACCTCACCCGGCGCGGCCAGGTCGGCCACCACGCCGTACCCGGAGGTCGCCCGGGCCACCTCGTCGAGCGCGTCGCGGTCCCGGCCGAGCGCCACCACCTGGGCCCCCGACCTGGCCAGCCGCAGCGCCACCGCTCGACCGATGCCGCTGGACCCGCCGGTGACCAGGCACACCGCCCCCGTGAGCTCCATCCGGACGGGTAATCTACGCCCGCCATGGCCGGTCCAATCGGGCGAGCCACGATCGTGTTCTTCCCCGAGGGTGCATTCGGCCCCACCAACAACTGCGTGGGCATCGGGGCCGTCCTTCGGGGACGGGGCCATCGCGTGGTGTTCGTGATCGAGGAATCCTTCGCCGGCACGCTCGAGGCCAAGGGGTTCGAGGAGCGGCTGATGCGCCTCAAGCCACGCCCGGAGGTTCCCGAGGAGCCCGGCCAGTTCTGGAAGGACTTCATCCGCGAGACCGCGCCGCAGTTCCGCCGGCCAACCATCGAGCAGCTGGAGGGCCTGATCGCCCCGATCTGGACCGAGCTCATCGACGGATCGAAGTTCGTCGATCCCCGCCTCCGCGAGATCTTCGACGAGGTCCGTCCCGACGCCATCGTGCAGGACAACGTGGTGGCCTTCCCGGCGGTGACCACCGCCGGCGTGCCCTGGGTCCGGATCGTGTCCTGCAACCCGCTGGAAGTGAAGGACCCGGACCTGCCGCCCACGTTCTCCGGATATCCGACATCCGATCGCTCGGGCTGGGACGAGTTTCGTCGGGAGTACGAGCGCACGCATACGGACCTGTGGAAGGACTTCGACGCGTTCGTCACGGACTGCGGGGCCGATCCTCTCCCGCCGCTCGAGTTCATCCACGAATCGCCGTTCCTGAACCTGTACGTCTATCCGGAGGAGGCCGACTACGAGCGGTCGGTGCCGCTGGGAGAGAGGTGGCACCGGCTCGATTCCTGCGTCCGGGCCACGGAGCCGCCGTTCGAGGTCCCGGAGAGGCTCCGAGGGCGCCCCGGCGGCCTCGTCTATCTCAGCCTGGGGAGCCTGGGGTCGGCGGACGTGGCGCTCATGCAACGGTTGGTCGCGGCCCTGGCCGAGACGCCGCATGGCTACCTGGTCAGCAAGGGACCGCAGCAAGAGCAGATCGAGCTGGCGGACAACATGTGGGGCGCCGAGTATCTGCCCCAGCCGTCGATCCTGCGGCTGGCGGACCTGGTCATCACCCACGCCGGCAACAACACCATCACGGAGTGCTTCTACTTCGGCAAGCCCACGGTGGCCCTGCCGCTGTTCTGGGATCAATACGACAACGCCCAGCGCGTGGACGAGCTCGGGCTCGGGGTCCGCCTCCCGTCGTACGAGTTCGAGCCGGACGACCTGACCGGGGCCATCGGGCGGCTGCTGGCCGACGGCGACCTGCGGGGCCGGATGGGACGGATGGCGGCGCGCCTCCAATCCTCCCCCGGGACGGTCGAGGCGGCGGATCTCATCGAGCGGCTGGCCCTGGCCCGATGAACGCGTCTCCGCCCGCTCCGATCCGCAGCCTCTGGCTCCAGGAGGCTCTGGCGAAGGACTACGAAACCCCATCGCTACTCCGCGGTTCGGAGCGGGCGGAGACGCGTTCATCGGGCCAGGCGAGGCTGACGTCTGCGGGGGCGGGGCCAGCGGCAGCAACCGTGGATTCGCCCTGACCTGGTGGGCGAAGTTCGAGACGCTCCAGAAGCTCTGCGGGACCGAGGAGGCCCTGCGCCTGGCGACGGCGTCGGCCGACGCGGTCGAGGAGATCGGGCGGTTCTGCGAGGCGAACGGCGTCGACGCCCATTACCACCTCGACGGGTACCTGTGGGCGGCCACCAACCGCGCCCAGCTCGGGTCGTGGAGGCCTCTGCTGGCAACGCTCGACCGGCTCGGGGTCCGACCGTTCCAGGAGCTGGACGCCGAGGAGACCGCCCGGCGGTCGGGGTCTCCGGTCCACTTGGCCGGCGTGCTCGAGGCCACCGGGGCCATCGTCCAGCCCGCCCTGCTGGCCAGGGGCCTGCGACGGGTGGCCGTGGAGCGCGGGGTGCGGATCTTCGAAGGTACGCCCATGACCGCCCTGGACCGCTCCTCACCCCCCACCGTGCGCACCCCCCAGGGCTCGATCACCGCGGATCGTGTGGTCGTCGCCATGAACGCGTGGGCCATCCGGTTCCCCGAGGTCCGGACATCGTGGCCACGGAGCCCGTCCCCGACCGGCTGGAGGCGATCGGGTGGAAGGACGGGCTGTCGATCTCCGACTCGCGCCTGCTGGTCCACTACTACCGGACCACGGACGACGGGCGGATCGCCTTCGGCAAGGGCGGAGGCGCGCTCGCCTACGGCTCGTCGGTCGGGGCGCGGTTCGAAGGTGCGTCCACGCGCCCCGGCGTGGTGGAGGAAGCGTTCCGCAGGACCTACCCGATGCTCGCCGACGCGCGCATCGGCTCCACGTGGACCGGCCCGATCGACCGGACCCGCGACGGGCTCCCATCTTTCAGCAGGCTGGGGGCCCGGCCCGACGTGTTCGTCGGCGTGGGGTACTCGGGCAACGGCGTCGGCCCCTCCCATGTCGGCGGGCGGATCCTGGCCTCCCTGGCGCTCGGGCGCGACGACGAATGGGGCCGGTGCGGGCTGGTCAGGCACCCTGACCACGGATTCCCGCCGGAACCGATCCGGTTCATCGGGGGAAGCCTGGTCCGCTCCGCGATCGCCCGGAAGGAGCGCTTCGAGGACAACGGACGCAGGGCCGGGCCGTTGACCCGGGGCTTGGTGCGTCTGGCCCCAGCCGGCCTGGTCCCCATGCGCGAGGAGTGAGGAGCTGTGCTGTTCTACAGGGGCGGGGGCGGCGGGACGACCGGGGTCGACGGAGACTGGGCGACTGATGGAGCCGCGGCGCGGGTCTGACGGGCTCGGTTGAGCACACTCGGCTCCGGAGGCCAGGACAAACCGGAACCGGGGATTCAGTCCGCCGCGAAGACTGACGTTCTCCAGCGCTTCAAACGGCACCTCCCCTCGGAACTTGGGGGGCCGACGAAAGACGGGCAATTCGAAAACGAGGAGGCGGCGGTCGGATACAGCCAGAACCATCTGGCCGGATGCCGGAAAGCCCTTCGCCCTGGCGTCGCTGCGTTCCGAGAGCGACAGCGCAAGGACTGCCGGGAGTCCTCCAAGGATGGCAAAGGGAGACCCATCCACCGCGGCTCGGGCCGTCGCCAAGATGGACTCCCCTGTTTGGAGCACGGCTTGGCCCTGCCGCTGAATCTTCGCTCGGTAATCAGCCAAAGCACACCCCCAACAGGTGCTTACTTCGACCCAGAAGCAGCTCGGCTTGAGCGGAGCGAGGGAGGTCAGCTGGCGAGTTGCTCCGCAAGTTCCTCCGGGTTGGTGACCGGGCGCTTGCATACGAACCGCTCGCAGACGTACGCGGTCGCTTTCCCGTCCACCCGTGGGCGATCCTTCAGGAGGGGAACCTCGCCGTCGGATCCGACGGCCAGCACCGCGTTG
>VAYG01000004.1:32330-33835 GCA_005885015.1 Actinomycetota bacterium
CTTCGACCCAGAAGCAGCTCGGCTTGAGCGGAGCGAGGGAGGTCAGCTGGCGAGTTGCTCCGCAAGTTCCTCCGGGTTGGTGACCGGGCGCTTGCATACGAACCGCTCGCAGACGTACGCGGTCGCTTTCCCGTCCACCCGTGGGCGATCCTTCAGGAGGGGAACCTCGCCGTCGGATCCGACGGCCAGCACCGCGTTGTCGAAGAGCTCCCTGGGCCTGACCACGAGTTCCTCGCCGTCCGTTCCGGTCTGGAAGAACCCGCCGTCCTCCGGATCTCGGAACAGCCGGAGCATCTCATCGGCCAGACGCCGGGCCTCGTCGAAGAACCGCGAGTCGAAGGTCGTCTCGTACAGGGTCAGGCAGGCCTCCGCCAGGAGCGCGTGGTCGTCGAGGTACCCCGGGACGGCGGCGTGGCCCTCCCGCCACGACCGGAGGAGACGGCCGTCCTCCCGGCGCAGTCGCGACAGGACGAAGTCCCCCGCTCCCACCGCGGCGTCCACGTATGTCGACTCGCCGAACATCCTGCCGGCCTCGCACCTTGTCGTCGGTGGCCGGATGGATACGGGCGTCGCGAAGCTGGAGCAGGCGGCCCGACGCCTCGTCGGACAGCTCCTGGCCATCAGGCGAATGCAGCACGTTCCGGCCGTCTTCCCAGTTGCCCCGGGGCGTCGCCCCGAGCGACCGCGCTGTCGATTCGCCGACGGCAGCGATCAGCTCGTCCCAGGACCAGGCGAAGAACCTCCCCTCCTCCCCTTCGGAGTCGGCGTCCTGAGACGAGAAGAAGCCTCCTTCCGGGTGGCGCATCTCGCGGAGGAGGTAGTCGAGGGTCCGCTCGGCCACTCGCCGGTACCGGTGGTCACCGGTGAGCTGCCAGGCATGCGCGTACAGCCGGGCCAGCTGGGCGTTGTCGTACAGCATCTTCTCGAAGTGGGGCACGAGCCACCGCTCGTCGACCGAATAGCGGTGGAAGCCGCCACCCACGTGATCGTGGATGCCGCCCGCGGCCATCCGATCCAGCGTGGTGCGAACCATGTCGAGCGCCCCCGGGTACCCCCGGAGGTGACAGCGCAAGAGGAATTCGAGGGTCATCGGCTGGGGGAACTTCGGCGCCCGTCCGAACCCGCCCCACCGAGGGTCGTAGGAAGCACGCAGACCGGCGTGGGCCTCCCGGAGCACCTCATCGGTGAGCGGCTCCGCCGACCGAGCCACCGCCGCCCCTCGCCCTATCGACTCCAGGACCCGACGCCCCTGCTCGGAGACGTCCTCCCGCCGGTCCGACCAGGCCTGGGCCACCGCCTCCAAGACCTTCGAGAACGCCGGCAGCCCGTGCCGCGATTCCTTCGGGAAGTAGGTGCCGGCGAAGAACGGGACGCCCTCGGGGGTCAGGAACACCGTCATCGGCCAGCCTCCCGATCCCGTCATCGCCTGCACGGCGTCCATGTAGATGGCGTCGAGGTCGGGGCGTTCCTCCCGGTCGACCTTCACCGGGACGAATTGCTCGTTC